>JAGIBK010000003.1:0-300000 GCA_017744355.1 bacterium
GCTTACCTCCTCGTAACCTATGGATTCAGTTACGGGTCACCAGGTATTACCCTGGCGGGGTTGCCCCATTCGGAATCGTGCGAGTCAACGCTTGTTGACAGCTCGTCGCACACTATCGTGGCCTGCCACGTCCTTCATCGGCTGCTGGCGCCAAGGTATCCACCGTACGCCCTTTGTAGCTTGACCTACATTGGCTCTATTCAACCTTGGATTATCCAATCTGATACTTTCGTATCTAATTGGGATAATGTCTTCTCCTATGCAGTTGTCAAAGTGCAGACCGGATTCGTATCCGGTTTGAAATCCTCAGGAAGAAGACTTCAAACCAAACACCGAGTTTTCTCGGCCGATTTCGTTTTTTTCAGAATCCCCACTCTAGCTCCGGGCTTTCGGTCTTGTCAACCCCTGAATTCGTGACGATTGCACAATCGAGCAGGGTTCGAACGAGTGAAAGGCTTTTACCGGGCGGGTTAGAGGCGGCTTGCGTCGCTCTCGATGAGATGTATATTAGCTCCGGCGCGATTCAGGAGTCAAGCACTTTTTTAAATCCAGATTTAGATCCGGTTTGGAAGAGCTTATCTCAAGAGCAGGAGCCCCCGCGCTGACGCGCGGGGGCTCCTGCTCTTGAGACTTAGAAGTACTGGGGATAGCCGTTGCTGTTCATCCCACCGCTGGTGTTGTGGGTCTTGACGTCGCAGCGCGCCTTGGCGCTTGCGAACATACCGGTCTTCTCGAAGGTGAGGGTCTGCTTCTGACCAGGCATCACCGTGACCGTCTTGGTCTGGATGTCCTCGGCATCGGTGCCCGCTCCGAAGTAGCATGTGACTTCGCCACTGAGCGCTCCACTGGCGGGGTTGATGACGTCGACAGTGGTGATGACCGTGCGGTAGGTCCAAAGGGAGAGAGCCGAGCCGGTGCCCTTGACGATCGGGGTGCCGAGAATCAGGTTGCCCTGAACGGTCGTGCCACCGCCGCCGGAAGGATTACCAGGGTTGCCGGGCTGAGGCGTCGGGGTCGGAGTCGCGACCGGAGCCGGGGTGGGCTCGGTGGTGGCGGGAGTTTCGGGGGGCTCTACCATGTTGCCCTCGAGACGCCTGCCACAGCCCGTCGCCAGGGCGAGCGTCAACACTCCCACCGTCAGCATCATCGAAACGACTGGCTTGCGTCCCATCATTACTCTTCCCTCTCAACCGTTCGCCGAAGCGACTGTACTGAAAGTGTTATGGCGCGGAGGCAAAACAGGCTTGCGGCTCCAGGATTAAGTCCCCGTTAAAGTGAAGGTAAGTTCTATAGAGCCCCACGACGCGCGCGCATGACCCCCATGAATTGAACCCACGACGTTGACCCTTACTTGGAAGGGGCGTATCATCGTGCATCGCACGTTGAGCAACGCTGAGGAGGCCCCATGACCCTCGCCGCCGAACCCACTCTCCGCTGGGATCTTCGCGATCTATACGACGGTCCTTTGGATCCGCGGATCGAGCAGGATCTCTCCCAGTTGCGCAACGATGCGGGCGACTTCCGACGTCGCTTCCATGGAAGGGTGCTCGATCTCTCGCCGCTCGCGCTGCGCGACGCGCTGGTCGAGCTCGAGGAGATCTCCTCGCGCATGTACCAGCTTGCGGGCTACGCCACCCTGCTCTTCTCGGCCAACACCGAGGACGAGCAACACAAGGCACTGAGCGATCGCCTCCGGACCGAGGGCACCGCGATCGCCAACCAGATTCAATTCTTCGACGTCGAGATCAAGGCAATGCCCGAGGAGCGCTTCGCGCCCCTGCCCGATGCGCCCGAGCTCAAGGCCTACCGCCACCACCTGCGCACCCTGCGTCGCTTCGCCCCCCACACCCTCACAGAGGCCGAAGAGCGGATCGCCGCGGTCAAGGACCTCACGGGCACCGCCGCCTGGGGGCAGCTCTACACCGAGATCAGCGCCGGGATGCGCATCCCCGTGACGGTGCGCGGCGAGACCCGCGACTACGCCGTCGCCGAGATGCGGAGCCTGCGCGCCGATCCCGATCGCCGCGTCCGCGAGGAAGCGACCCGTGCCCTCTTCAAGGCCCATGCCGAGCGCGGGCATGTCCTCAGCTATCTCTTCAACACGGTCTACCAGGACCACGGCCAGGAAGTCGCGCTGCGCAAGTACGGCTCGGCGATCGCCCCCACCCTGCTCGCCGACGATCTGAGCGAAGGCGTGGTCGAGGCCCTCCTCAGCGCGACCGAGGCCAACTACGACATCGTCCAGCACTACTACCGCCTCAAGGCCAAGGCGCTGGGCATCCAGGACTTCGCCTTCTACGACACCCTCGCGCCCTACGCCGAGACCGTCCGCACCATCCCCTTCGACCAGGCTCGCGAGACGGTCCTCGATACCTTCGGCCGCTTCAGCCCCGACTTCGAGACCATCGCCCGCCGCTTCTTCGACGGTCGCTGGATCGACGTGCCTCCGGCTCCGGGCAAGCGCGGCGGTGCCTTCTGCGCGGGGATGGTCCCCGGCCTGCACCCCTATATCCTCCTCAACTACAACGGCCGCCTCGAGGACGTGACCACCCTCGCCCACGAGCTGGGCCACGGGATCCACAACGTGCTCTCTAGCGAGCAGAGCCTGTTCAACTACGGGGCCGTCACCCCCATGGCCGAGACCGCCTCGACCTTCGCCGAGATCGTGGTTCTCGATCGCCTCCTGGCCGACGAGAAGGATCCGGCCGTGCGCCTGCAACTGCTCGCCAAGCGTCTCGAAGACGCGGTCCACACGATCTTCCGCCAGGTGATGTACACCCGCTGGGAGCTCCGGTCCCATGCGCGCCGGGGTGAAGGCCCACTCGCCGCCGAGGAGTTCTGCACCCTCTGGAGCGAGGAGAACGCGCGCCTCTACGGCGAGGGCGTGCGGATGGACGCCTACGACCGGTGGGGCTGGGTTACGGTGCCTCACCTCGCCCTGTATCGCTTCTACTGCTACTCCTACGCGTTCGGCCAGCTCCTGGTCTACGCCCTCTACCACCAATACAAGGAGGAAGGCCCCTCCTTCGTTCCCAAGCTGCTGGACGTGCTGCGTGCCGGTGGTTCGGACGAGCCCGCCGCCATCCTGCGCCGGGTGGGGGTGGACATCACCGACCCCGGCTTCTGGCAGAAGGGCCTCACCATCCTGCGCGGCATGCTCGCCGAATACGAAGCCGCCCTCTAAGCCGAAAGCGCCTCGCCGAAATTGGCGAGGCGCTTTCATTTACAGCAGTGGCCGTTCAGGGCGTACCCAATCGCTGGGCCTTCTCCCAGGTCACCGGCTGACGCCCACGCACGTAACGCCAGGCTCCCGCCAGGGCGGCCACGTTCAGGAAGGTGAAGTAGAAGGGGACGTAAGCAATCATCCAGCGGATGCCTCGGCGCTGCAGGAAGTAGCCCACCAGCGCCAGGCCGTAGAAGACCAGCTGAAGCGCAAACAGCCAGCGCCACTGACCGTGCCAGGCAAGCACCCCATTGGCGATCAGGGCGAGCGGCAAAGCAAAGGGCACCACCATCCACCTCAGCACCCGGTGAGAAACGTACTGGAAAGCGACCAGCCCGTAACGCGGGGTGAGCAGGGGCCAGAGGCGAACGACCGATTGCCACCCCCCCGCGACGATCCGCACCTTGCGCTTGAACTCGTCGGCAAAGCTTGCCGATGCATCCTCGCTGGCCGTCGCCGCAGGCTCATAGGCCACTCGGCGTCCTGCCATCACCAGGCGCATGGAGAGAATGAAGTCCTCGATGATGGCATTCGTCGGCAGGGGCTCGAAGCAGGCTTTGCGCAGGGCGAAAACCTCGCCCGTGGCGCCGAGGGCCGTCGAGACCTTGGAGTCGAGGCGCTTGAGCCAGGACTCGTAGCGCCAGTAGAGCCCCTCGCCCAGACTGACCGTGCCCGCCCCTTGGTGGATGCGCTTCTCGCCGGCGACCATGGCCACCCGCGGATCCCCGAAGTGGCGCACCAGCAAGCGCAGGCAATCGGCCTCGAAGAAGCAATTGGCGTCCGACCCGACCACGATCTCGCCATGCGCTTGGGGGATGGCCGCGTTAAGGGCGTTGACCTTGCCCGAGCGCTCCATGCGGTGCAGGAGGCGCACCCGCGGGTCCTCCACCGCGAGCACCACGTCCTCGGTGCCGTCGGTGCAGCCGTCGGTGACGATCAGGACCTCGAGGCGGTCGGTGGGATAGTCGAGCGCGAGCGCGTTGTGGATACGCGCCGCGATGATCGAGGCCTCGTTGTAGGCGGCGATCACCACCGAGACCGAGGGCAAGTCGGCCGAGAGGCGCGAGGGGTCGCGCACCAGGCGCGAGATGAGCCAGATGATCAGCCCGTAGCCCACGTAGGCGTAGAACGTAACGGCAAGCGCCCCCCACAGGACCCAGGCCCAGGCGTTCAGCACGGACGCCCTCCTTCCTCACTCAGGAGTAGCGTCCCGATTGTAGCCATCGCCCCCACCGCGAGGCAGGGCATGACCGCCAACAATCTTGGCGAGCGAAAAAGCGAAGGGGCGGCGCAATCGCGCCACCCCTTCGCTCAGAGCCGAAGCTGGATCAAAAGCCGCAGGCGCTAGGCCCAGCGGACCAGACCCACCTCGTTGTCGTCCATCAGCGCCGGGTGAGCGGGCCGAATGCGGACGCCGTAGCTATAGCTACCGCCGGTGTTCGGGTGCAGGCGACCCTCGTAGGCGTAGACGCCCTCGGACACCCGGGCGGCGCGCTTCATGGGAGTGACCTCGAAGCGCTTGACCGTGCCGTCCACCTCGCGGCCCTGGCAGATCTCGACCACGAAGTGGGCGGGATCCAGGCCCCCGAAGCGAACGCGAGCCTCCAGGCTCACCGCCTCGCCGACCGTCAGGCGCTGCTCGCGCGGCCCGCTCGCCTCCAGGTGGATCTGGTGCCAGTTGAGGCGGACCATCCCCTTCCAGTGCGAGAGGTGACGTGCCAGGGCGAAGGAATCCTCGGCGAGCTTGACGCCGTGCTCCATGGCCGGCACGTACAGCTCGCGGCTGTAATCCTGAACCATGCGGCGGGTGCTGTAAGCCGGGGCCAGGGTCCGGATCGCCTCCTTGGAATGCCGGATCCAGGCCGCGGGCACGCCCTGAGCGTTGCGATCGTAGTAGAGAGGCACGATCTGGTCCTCGAGCGTCTGGTACATGGAAACGCTGTCGGCGTCATCCTGCTCTTCGAGGTCCTTGTAGTCGCGCTCCTCGCCGATGCTCCAGCCGTTCTGGCCGTTGTAGCCCTCGCACCACCAGCCGTCCAGGACGCTGAAGTTGAGGACACCGTTGAGGGCGGCCTTCTGGCCGCTGGTGCCCGAGGCCTCCAGCGGACGGCGCGGGTTGTTGAGCCACACGTCCACCCCGTGGACCAGGAAGCGCGCGAGGTTCATGTCGTAATCCTCGACGATCACGATCTTGTCCTCGAGCCCCTCTTGCTGAGCGTACTCGTAGATGGCCTGGATGAACTTCTTGCCAGGCTCGTCGGCAGGGTGGGACTTGCCGGCGAAGATGAACTGCACCGGGCGATCCGCCTTGTGGAGGATGGCCTTGATTCGGTCCAGGTCACGGAACAGCAGGGTCGCGCGCTTGTAGGTCGCGAAGCGGCGCGCGAAGCCGATGGTCAGCGCGTCGGGGTCGAGCATGGTGTCGACCTCGCGGATGCGCGCGGGGCTCTCGCCGTGGCGCAGGCGCATGGCGCGCAAGCGGGCGCGAACCTCTTCGATCATCTTGACCTTGAGGGTGCGGCGCGCCGCCCAGTACTCCCCGTCGGGGATCTTGCTGACGGCGTCCCAGCTCTCGAGGGCATCCACCTGGTCGCGCCACGCCGGGGCGTAGGCGTCGAGCAGCTGAGCCATCTCGGGAGCCAGCCAGGTCTCGGTGTGAATCCCGTTGGTGATGTGGGTGATGGGCACCTCACTGACGGGCACGCCCTGCCAGAGGTCCTTCCAGATGTCGCGCGACACTTCGCCGTGCAGCTTGGAGACGCCGTTGGCCCGACGCGACATGCGCAGCGCGAGCACGGTCATGCTGAACAGCGCGGGGCCGCCCATGGTGTCCTGGCGGGCGATCGCGAGGAACTCCTCACGGGTGATGCGGAGCTCCTGGTAGAAGGAGCGGAAGAACTTCTCCATCATGTCGAAGGCGAAGGCATCGTTGCCCGCGGGCACCGGGGTGTGGGTCGTAAAGACCGCGTTGGCCGCCACGGCTTCCATGGCTTCGTAGAAGGTCAGGCCTTCGGCCTTGACCAGCTCGCGGGCACGCTCGAGGCCGAGGAAGGCCGCGTGGCCTTCGTTCATGTGCCACATGGCGGGCGCGATACCGAGGGCACGCAGGGCCCGGACGCCGCCGATGCCGAGGATGATCTCCTGGGCGATGCGCATGTCGTGGTCGCCGCCGTAGAGCTGCGCCGAGAAGCGCCGGTCCTCGGCCGAGTTGCGCTCGATGTCGGTGTCGAGCAGATACAGCGAGATGCGACCGACCTTGACCTCCCACACCTTCGCGAAGACGCGACGGCCGGGAAGCTCGACGCCGATGATCACCTCATCGCCGTCCAGGTCGCGAGCGGGCTGGATGGGCAGCTCGTTGAAGTTGAGCTTGTCGTAGATCGCCTCCTGGCGGCCCTCGACGTTGAGGCGCTGGCGGAAGTAGCCCTGGTTGTAGAGCAGGCCGACGCCGACGAAGGGCAGACCCAGGTCGCTCGCCGACTTGCAGTGGTCGCCGGCGAGGATGCCGAGACCGCCCGAGTAGATGGGCAGCGACTCATGCAGACCGAACTCGGCCGAGAAGTAGGCGACCACATCCCCGCGGTGCGAAGGGAAGGTCCGCCCAAACCAGGTGGCCTCGTCCTGCATGTACGCATCGAAGAGGTCGAGGACCTCGTCGTAGCGCTTGAGAAACTCACGGTCGCCAGCAAGGGCATCGAGACGCTCTTGGCTGACCTCACACAGCAGCTTGACCGGATTGTGGTAGACCTTCTCCCACAGCTCCGCGCTCAGGGCCTTGAAGAGCTCCTGTGCCGCGGGGTTCCAGCTCCACCACATGTTGTGGGCCAGCTCATCGAAGCGCCGGATGCGCTCGGGCAACGACGGAAAGACCGACACTCTGCCTAGAAGATTCAAGTATCTTTCTCCTTCAGGTGGGACGTCTCAAATCACAAATGGCGCGGCATGACTCTAACAAGTCACCGCGCCATCGCTCAGGGCGTATCATACCACATCCCCGGCGGACCTCCCAAAATTGGCTGAAACTCCCTAGAGACGCGGACGATAGCGGGGCATATCGACCGTGGTGCCGACGACGTCCGGCACGTATGCGATGGTGTAGCCACGATCCGCCACAACGTAGCCTGCGGCCAGTTGTTCACGGTAGACGGGCATGTAAAATTTCATCGGATCCTGGGGAGTGGTATCGATCATCTGGAGCTTGGCATCGAGGATCAGGTGGTTGTTGATGAGCACCGCCCCGCCCCACATGAGCAGGTAGTTCTTGGCCTGGGGCTCCGCGACGTCCGGATAGGGGCGACGCACCTTGTCGTCGAAGATCATGACCACCCGGCCGTTCTCGACGCGCGCGCCGGTGACGAAGCCGTTGATGGCAGGAGGCGGCAGCAGCTTGTCGGGATAGATGACGATGTTGTTGCCGTCGATCTTGACCCCGGCGGCTTTGGAGTTGATCAGCTTGGCCATCTCGAGGCCCATCACGTCCATGATGCCCTTGACGGGGATCCCTGCGCTCTTGACGCTCTCGGGCTTGAGGATCAGCTGGCCCGCCCCGTTGGGGGAGAGACTCCCTTCCATCCAGAAGGGCAGCGGAATGCCCTTGTGCATGGTGCCGGACATGGTGACCTTGCCGTCCTTGTTCGCGATCTTCAGATCGCTCAAGGGGCTGCCCTCGTAGTTGAAGACGTACTTGTTGAAGATCGCGGTCATGGCGGCATCCTCGATCACGAGGTTGCCCGTGTGGATGTTGACGACGAAATCTTCCTTGTTGGCGGGGATGAGGGGCTGGTTGGGACGCTTGACCTGAAGGTCCGCGATAAGGTCGGGCATGCCGACCACGATGTCCTCGTCGACCCGATACACCACGTTGCGGGTGTAAAACTGGGTGATGCCGCCGCGGGGCGTGCTGTCGTCATCGCCGGGACCAGGAAATTGCCGATTGCCGCCGGTCGTGGCCGGGGCCTGTCCGCACCCCGCCAAGAGCAGGGTCAGCAGGGCCAGGGCCCCGATTCCTTTCATCGCTCTTTTCAGCATGCGGCCTCCTCCTGGTACGTTGAATCAGCTGTTAACTCACTATCCGTTGCCACCGGGGCGAACTGACGCAAGTGAGGCTAAATTAACTTTAAAGTCTTGCTAAAAACCAGATCGACTTCAGGACGCCAGAGCGGATCCAGACAGGCGATCGATGAAGGTCCGCACCACCTCGACCAGCTCGGCGTGAGTCTTGGTCGCGTTGATGGCCGCGCGCAGCTCTGCCGAGCCGATCATGCCGCGGGTGTACCAGGTGATGTGCTTGCGGCTCTCGGAGACGCCCTGGCGCTCGCCCTTCTCGGCGATCAGGATGTCGGCGTGGGCGAGGGCCACCTCCAGGCGTTCGACGGGGCCCGGCTCGGGCAGGACCTCGCCGGTGCGCGCGTAGTGAGCGATCCGCGGGATGATCCAGGGGTTGCCCTGAGCGCCACGCCCGATCATGACCCCGGCGACCCCGTAGTCGCGCATCCGCTGGAGGGCCTGGACCGGATCCGCCACGTCCCCGTTGCCGATGACCGGGATGGAAACGGCCTGGGCGACTTCGGCGATCTTGTCCCAGTCCGCCTGGCCCGAGTACATCTGCGATCGCGTCCGGCCGTGGACCGTAATGGCGGCGACACCGGCCTGCTCGGCGAGCTTGGCGACCTCGAGATAGTTCTGGTGGTCATCCGAGAAGCCCAGGCGCATCTTGATGGTGACGGGGGTATCGGGCACAGCCTTGACCATGGCCTTGAGGATCCGCTCCAGAAGGGCGGTCTCCTTGAGCAGGGCCGAACCGTCGCAACCGCTGGTGATCTTGGGGACCGGGCAACCCAGGTTGATGTCCACGACGGCCGCGCCGAACTCGACCAGTCGCTGGCTGGCGGCGGCCATCACGTCCGGCTCGTGGCCGAAGAGTTGGAGGCCGAGGGGCTTGAGATCCTCGGGCACGGTGAGATCGGGGGCGTCCTTGCGCTTGTGCATGTTCATCAGGCCGACGGCGCTGAACATCTCGTGGAACACCAGGCTCTCACGGTCGTAGCGCCGCATCAGGCGGATGAAGGGGAAATCGCAGACCCCGCACATGGGTGCCAGGATCACGGGGCTAGCAAGCTCGAGCTTGCCGATCTTCAAGACATGATCACGCATTGCGCCATTCTAACACGCCCGTTTGGCAAGGCGCGCGCCTCCCGGTACCATGGGGGCGATCCGCGACGACGCAACAGAAAGAGGACTGGATGAAGATCTACACCAAGACCGGCGACAAGGGGCAGACCTCGCTGCTCTTCGGCAAGCGCGTCCCCAAGGACGACCTGCGGGTCGAGGCCTACGGCACCGTGGACGAGGCCAACTCGGCGATCGGCCTCGCCGTCAGCTTCTTGCCTGAGGAGGCCACCCTTACCGAGGTGCGCGGCTACCTGAACGAGATCCAGCAGGTGCTCTTCAACGTCGGCGCGGAGCTTGCGACGCCCGCCGGCCGGCGCCCGGGCTGGGAGACCACCGAGCAGCACGTCCAGGCCCTCGAAGAGGCCATCGACACCCTCGAAGGCCGCATGCCCCCGCTCACGAGCTTCCTCTTGCCCGGCGGCAGCCCTTCGGGTGCCGCCCTGCACGTGGCCCGCACCGTGGCCCGTCGTGCCGAGCGTCAGAGCGTCACCATCGCCGGGCAGGACGAGTTGAACCCCCTGGTGATCAGCTACCTCAACCGCCTCTCGGACTTCCTGTTCGTCTGCGCCCGCTACGTCAACCAGGTGATGGGCCAGGCCGAGCCCGCGGGCCCGGTGCCCCAGGGCCTCAAGGCCAACGCCGCCAAGGCAACCAAACAAGATTAGTCCAAGATTAATCCCTGTAACCCCAGTCACCGCCCGGTGGCTGGGGTTCGCGCTAGGCTGGGGTTTCCGCCTCCGAGAATCGCGTGGAAGGATCCCCATGAGACGCGTCTACTCCGACGCCAGCGGTCAGCTCGATCGGCTGGCCCGCTCCGACTTCGACTCCGCCAGCTGGCAGACCGTCTGCGTCAAGGCCCACCTCCTGAGCCTGGGGGGGGCCATCGACGAGCTGCAAAGTCTCGACCAGCTCAAGGCGGGCCGGATCCAGGTCCTTCCCCACC
The DNA here is from genome assembly GCA_017744355.1 of bacterium. Taxonomy (NCBI): domain Bacteria; species bacterium. The sequence goes on from JAGIBK010000003.1 coordinate 10,338, forward strand.
AGATCGATGCGGTCATGACCGCCGTCAACCGCATGCACTGTCGCGCCATCCTCGCCGACGAGGTGGGCCTCGGTAAGACCATCGAGGCCGGCCTCATCCTCAAGGAATACCTGGTCCGCAACCTGGTCAAGAACGTCTTGATCCTCACCCCGGCGCCGCTGACGACCCAGTGGCGCGGCGAGATGGAATCCAAGTTCGGCGAGGCCTTCGTGGTCGCCGACAAGGACGACGACGAAACCTTCAAGGGATGGGGAGCGCACGAGCGCCTGATCGTCTCCCTCGACACCGCCAAGCACCCCGGCAACGCCAAGGAGATCGCCGCCCGCAAGTGGGACATGCTGGTGGTGGACGAGGCGCACCGCCTCAAGAACTCCCAGACTGCGGCCTACCAGTTCGTCAAAACCCTCGAGGCCCGCTTCAAGCTCTTCTTGACCGCCACGCCGATCCAGAACTCGCTGTTCGAGCTGTACAACCTGGTCGAGCTGCTGAGCGAGGGCATGTTCGGCAGCCTCGAGAGCTTCCGCGCCCGCTTCATCGAAGACGCCAAGGGACGCGTGCTCAAGAACCCTCAGGCCCTCTCGGATCTGCTCGCCCGGGTCATGATCCGGCACCGGCGCAGCGAAGTCGGGATCAAGTTCGTCGATCGCAAGGTCGAGACCGTCCGCCTGCAGGGCAGCTCTGAGGAGATGCGCCTCCACGACGCGGTGGTCGAGTACGTGGCCAAGGGGCTCGGCGCCAAGGAGGCCAAGGGCCAGAAGACCCTCGCCTTCATCCGCCTCTCGCGCATGCTCTCGAGCAGCCCTCAGGCGCTCGCCAAGAGCGCCGAGACCATGGCCACCCATACCACCGTCGAAGAAGGTGAGGACCTGGGGCGCATCGCCGCCCTCGCCCGCTCCATCCAGGGCTCCTCCAAGCTCGACGCGCTGCGCTCGGTGCTCTCCAAGGTCCAGGACAAGGCGATCGTCTTCACGGGCTTCTACGAGACCCAGGACTTCCTCGCCGAGCGCCTGAGGGCCGACGGCCTCAAGGTGCTGATCTTCAACGGGCGCATGAGCCAGAAGGAGAAGGACCGCGTCGTCGCCGAGTTCAAGATGGACGCCGACGTGCTGCTCTGCACCGACGCCGGCAGCGAGGGCGTCAACCTCCAGTTCTGCCACGTGCTCGTGAACTACGACCTGCCCTGGAACCCCATGCGCGTCGAGCAGCGCATCGGCCGCGTCCACCGCATCGGCCAGACGCGCGACGTCCTGATCATCAACCTCTCGATCCAGGGCACCATCGAGGACTACGTCCTGCAAATCCTCGAGCAGAAGATCGAGCTCTTCACCCAGGCCGTCGGCGATACGGACCTCATCCTCTCCAACCTCAAGGGCTCGGACAGCTTCGAGAAGACCATCATCTCCTTGATCGCCCAGGCCAAGGAGCGCGGTCAGCTCGAAGCGGGCTTCGAGACCCTCGGCCGCAACCTCGAGATGGCGAAGGCCGCCGCCGACCAGATCCGCGAGTTCGACTCCCAGACCCTCGCCCTCTTGGATCTCTCGGCCATCCAGCCCGGAGAGAGCGCGTCCTAGCACCCGCCGAAAAACTGCTTGCAAGTTAACAAAACTTCATTAAACTAGGTAAAGCAAGCATTCTTTTTCCTCGGAGGTGCCCCATGCGCATGATCGCCCTCCCCCTCGTCCTGGCCCTCGCCCTCTCGCTGAGCGCCTGCAAGCAGAGCCAAACCAAGAAAGCAGCGACCGATCCCGCCCAGACCAAATCCGCGGCCGCCTCGCAGAGCCTTGACCTGCAAAGCACCGGCGATCCCGCCAAGGACGCGGAGCGCGAGCGCTTCAAGGCCCAGAAGCAGATCGTCGTCAACTCGCTCAACGACGTGCTCGAAGAGCTGCAGAGCCAGGGCATCGAGATCCGCAAAACCCCCAAGAAGCCCGCATGGCGCCTCATCGTGCCCGCCTACGCCCAGATCACCGACCAGGCCAAGCGCGAGGCCGAGGCCACCAAGCTCGCCAGCGACTTCAAGGCCAAGATCGAAACCATCATGCAGAAGAAGATCCAGGTGGAAGTCTACGCGGACGACAAGGAGACGACCCGCCTCAACCCCTGATCAATCGCTAGAGGAGCATCCGTCACAGACTTTCGGACGCAAAGCCCGTACGATCGGCATTACCGCCCTCAACGAGCGGCTGATGCGCCCGCGTCACGGGAGTTGACGATGCAGGAACCCTCGATCCGCAGCTTTACCCTCGACTACTATCGCAGCCTCGGCGCCGAGCTCACCCCGCTCGATGCCGAGGCCCGCACGTGGGAAGTCCGCCTTCCCGAGCGCCGCAGCGTCGACGGCTACACCCCCCTGAGCATCTCGTTCGACCCCCTGAGCGCCGATGCGGCGCCGAGCGGCGACATCAACGCCATGGGGCGGACCGCCCCTCAGTGGCGCGCCATCCTCGAAACCTGCACCAAGGCCCGTACCGTCGCCTATCGCCACGTGGTCGCCGAGCCCGTCGCGCACATCGCCCAGGTCTTCCAGGCCAAGCTCCCGAATTACGGCGTGCAGGGCGCGAAGCTCATCGCCGTCACCCCCCGCACGGCCGTGGGCTTCTCGCACCGGGTGACCTTCGAGGCGCCGGCCATGGCCGCCCGGCACGACGAGCTGCACCACGACCTGCTGGACGCGATCACGGGCGAGCGGCTCGACGCGCTCTCGGACGCCTTCTACACCCTGCACTCGATCCCCATCGATCCGCCGCAGGATCCGCGCTTGCTTCCGATCGAGACCCTCCACGCCCAGGCCCTCTCCTGCGTCGACGTGCGCACCGAGGAACGCGGCCTGGCCCTCGAGACCGAGCTCGCCCCGCGCCTCCACGAGGCCGAAGAGCGGCTGCGGCGCCACTTCGAAGCACAGATCGCCCAGATCCTCCGCACCGAGGAAGCCGAACTCGACGCCAAGCTGGAGCACCTGGCCTACAAGACCCGCGAGACCAAGCTGCCGGGCGCGATCGCCAAGCTCCAGGCAGAGGCGGCCAAGGTGGCCGTCGAAATCGAGCAGCTGCGCGTGCGGCGTGACCTCGAAAGCGAGCGCATCAAGGACGCCGAGCGCGCCCGCCTCGACGCCGAGCGCACCCGCCACGAGGTCACGGTCGAGACGGCCCTGGTCAGCGTCGCGTACGTGACCTTCGACGTGGTGCACTACGCCCTCGAGCTCGTCCAGGGCGATCGCCGGGGCACCCTCGAAGTCCGTTACGTCCCCGTGACGGGCGAGCTGCTCATGCTCCACTGCCCCACCTGCGGCCTGCCCATGACCCACGGGACTCCCGGCCTCACGGAAGAGGGCCAAGCGATCTGCGAGCGCTGCACCTGGCGGCTCGACTACCCCAGCGCCCAGCGGCCCGATCCCGAGCCCTGCTCGCGCTGCGGGGTGCTGGTACCCCACGACGCGGTGCAGCGCTGCCACCTGAGCCAGGTCTCGTACTGCGTGGTGTGCGCCATGGCCTGCGACGCCTGCGGCAAGACCACCGCGCGCGAAAAGCTACGGCCCAACCCCTCGGGCCGCGGCATGATCTGTCCGGACCATGCGATCGCCTGCAACAGCTGCCATGCGCAGGTCTTCCAGAAGGAAACCTTCACCTGCTCGGCCTGCAACGAGCGTCACTGCCACTCCCACGCCACGCCCTGCGAGGCGTGCGGCATGCCCAGCTGCATCCGCTGCGCCCGCGCCCATCAGGGCCACTGCACGGTCTGCGCCAAGCTCACGCGGGTCAGCGCCCGGCACCACCTGGTGGCGGTGGCGCAGGGCATGTTCCCCTCGCTCAAGCGCTGGGGCCTCAGCTGGAAGCTCGCCGAAGCGGGCGAGTTCGCGCTGCTCGAATGGAAGGCCCCCATGGGGCGTCGAGGCCGCCTGGTGCTCGCCGTCCAGGACTACTACCTGGTCTCGCAGCGCGAGAAGGGCCCCTTCGAGCGCCACTGGCACTAGCGAAATAAGGCTCAGCCCGCCATCAAGGCCGCAACGGCCGCCCGGCTCCGGGAAACGATGCCCGCCACGGCCTCCGCTTCGGTCTTGAAGGTAGGCAGCATCAGGGGCTCGCCGAAGCGGATCCGAGCACTCTCATAGAAGACCGCCGCAACGGTCGGGCTCTCGATGTGGGAGGTCCCGCGATCGAAGGCTCGCACAAGCGCTGCCGGTACCGTGAGGCGCCGCTCGCAAGGCGAGCCCACGATGGCCACGGGCACGATCGGCACTGCGTAGTCCCGCACCTCCCACCAGAGACGCGCAAACGCCGTGTGAAAATGCCCCACCGCGCGCGGGGGCGTCCAGGCCGTGAAGTTGTCCATGCCTTCCGGGAAGATCCCCAGCAACTCGCCGTCGGCGAGGGCCGCGGCGCCCTGCGTGATCATGGCATGGCTGCGGTGCACCTGAGACGGCAGGAAGATCACCCCTGCCGCCCGCAGGAAGCGCGACAGGGCCACGTGCCCGAGCCACGAATCGGCCACGAAGTGGACGTGCCGCTCCAGGCTCAGGGCGATGAGCAAAGGGTCCAGCAGGCTACGATGATTGGAGACCAGCAGGGCGGGCCCCACTTCGGGGATGTGCTCGGTGCCGGTCGCCTCGATCCAGGCCATCATCCGGCGCAAGACCGGCGCGATGGCATGCCGCATCGCCTCGTAAGCAATCTCCTGGCCGTACTCGGCAGGGGCCAGCCAATGCCCTGAACGCTTCCTTTCCATGAGCCCGTCCCCTCTCGGGCGGATCCTAGTCGCGCCGCACCGCCGCCACAAGGGCTGCCAGATCCGCGCGCCTGAGGTAGCATGGAGCGAGGAGAGAAGGACCTATGAGCCCCACCACCCGCGAAAAGACCCGTGCCCGCCTGAACTTCCTACGCCGGGCGTACCACAACCTGAGCCTGGGTCGCAAATTGCTCTTCACCGGCGCCACCGCCGTGCTCATGGTGGCGGGTGCTCTGACGGCGACCACCTACGTCAGCGCCGAGGACAGCCTCCGCAGCCAGATGCACCGCCAGGCCCACAACGAGCTCAAGGTCTTCGAGCGCCTCTACGAGATTCGCCTGGACGGCGGCCCTCCCCGGCTCGACCCGCAGGTCGCCCTGCGCGCGAGCACCGAGATGGTGGACCTGATGGGCGGCTTCTCGGCGGTCTTCGCGGGCGATCGCCCCATTGCGGTGGCGGGCCTCGACGGCCAGCGCGACGACGCGGCCCTGCGCTTGCTCGCCGGCCTTCGAGCCGACCAGACAGAGGGCTACACGCTCGCCACCATTCACGGCACCTCCTACGTGGTCGCCATCCACCCGCTGAGCGATGCCGACGGGCAATTGCTCGGCGCCTTCGTCCGGGGGATCCCGCTCAAGCAGATCTCCGACATGCTCCAGAAGCACGCCTGGGGCATCTTCTCGATCTCGGGCACGGCCATGCTGCTCGCCCTCGTCGCACTCACCTGGCTCACCCGCGAGATCACCGCCCCCATGCGCCGCTTGACGCTCGCGAGCCGGACGCTGGCCGAGCATGGCGAGGCCGCCGCCAACCTGCCCGAGGCGCGCCGCAGCGACGAGTTCGGCCGGCTCGCCACCGACTTCAAGGCGATCGCCGATCGCCTCGCGGCCCAGAAGACCGCCCTCGAAGAGAAGGATCGCCTGCGTGGCCAGCTCCTCGAGAAGCTCATCAGCGCGCAGGAAGACGAGCGCCGCCGGATCTCGCGCGAGCTGCACGACCAGACCGGCCAGTCGCTGACCTCGCTCCTGGTCGGCCTCAAGGTCCTCCGCAAGGCCCACTCCCCCGAGAGCATCCAAGAGGGAATCGAGGGGCTGCAGGCCCTGCTCCACGAGACCCTGGACGAGGTGCACCGCCTCTCGGTCGAGTTGCGACCGGCCATGCTCGACGACCTGGGGCTGGTCGCCGCGGTCCGCGCCCAGGCCAAGGACTTCGAAGCCGCACACGGCGTGCGCTCCGAGGTCGCCGTCCAGGGTCTCGACCATCGCCTGCCCGCAGTGGTCGAGACCTCGGTCTACCGCATCGTGCAGGAAGCCCTCACCAACGTGGCCAAGTACGCCCGGGCGCGTCACGTGGTCATCCGCCTGGCACAGACGGACGGCCAGTTCACCGCCTGCGTCAGCGACGACGGGGTCGGATTCGACCCCGCGGCCGCCCTCCACTCCAAGGGGCGCGAGAGCCTGGGCTTGGTCGGCATGCAGGAGCGCGTGGGCCTCTTGGGCGGCACCTTCGCCATCGACTCCGCCCCCGGCCGGGGCACCAACGTCCACTTCGGCATTCCCCTCGACTTAGGAGACCCCACCCATGGCTGATCCCATCCGCGTGCTCATCTCAGACGACCATGCGATCTTGCGCAGCGGGCTCAAGATGCTCCTCAACGCCGAGGCCGACATCAAGGTGATCGGCGAAGCCACCACGGGCGAGGAGGCCGTCCGTCTCGCCGGCGAGCTCCAGCCGGACCTGGTGCTGATGGACATCTCCATGCCGGGGATGGGCGGTATCGAGGCGACCGCCGAGATCAAGAAGCGCCACCCCCCCATCAAGGTCCTCATGCTCACCATGCATGAGAACGAGGCCTACCTCTTCCGGACCATCAAGGCGGGCGGATCGGGCTACGTGCTCAAGAAAGCCGCCGACACCGACCTCATCGACGCCATCCACCAAGTCATGCAGAGCGGCGCCTTCTTGCGCCCCTCGGTGACCAAGATGCTGGTGCAGGACTACCTGGAGCGGGTCGAAGCGGGCGAGGCCAGCGACTCGTACGGCAAGCTCACCGAGCGCGAGCGCGAGATCCTCAAGCTCATCGCCGAGGGTCACACCAACCCCGAAATCGCGCGGCTGCTCGTCATCTCGGTGCGCACGGTCGAGACCCACCGCGCCCACATCATGGACAAGCTCGGCATCCACCAGCGCTCGGAGCTGGTCAAGTACGCCATCCGAAAAGGGCTTCTGGACTGAAGAAAGACCGCCGGGGAATCCCCCGGCGGTCTTTCGCTTTGTGGCGCTACGTTCTACTTATTATCGTTGGTGAAGGTCCAAGTGTACTCGGACACGGCATCCGTCACGTTATCCGAGGTGAGCACCTTGATGTCGTTGGGGGTGGTGCTCGAGAGGCGGAAGGTGATCGCAGCCTCCGAGCCGACGACGGTGGCCTTGGGATCCGCGCTCAGCTCGTCGGCTTGCACCTTGCCGTCGCTGTTGGCATCGTTCCAGCCCAGGACCGAGACGGCCTTGTAGGGCTTGTCGCCAAGCTTGATTTCCAGGGTGTGAGTATCACCAACGCCTGCCGGTGCGATAACCGTAGCGCTCGGCGCCAGGACACCGTCGGTGGTGACGGAGAGCGCATCGAGCGCAGTCCGGAGCTCGGCGTCGGTAGCGCCCTCGACCGTCAGGAAAGCGAACTTCCCGTTGGCGGGCCTGTTGGCCATCTTCAGGACCAGAGACTGCTTGATCTCCTGGAAGGCCCAGTCGTAGGCGGCCTTGACGTCGACCTGCTGATCGGCGACGTACTCCTTGTACTCGGTCTTGGAGAGCACGAAATCGACCTTGGCCTGGTTGTTGTAGGCCAACGCAGAGCCAGCCACTTCGTCGTTGCTGAACTTACCGTCATCGTTCGCGTCGTTCCAGCAGACGAGCATGCCGTAGGTATAAGCCTTGCTGCCGAGCTTGAGCTCGGTGCTGTAGGTGTTGTCGCTGCCCGGCTTGACCGCCGTGAAGCCGGGGTAGCGATCGCTATCCGAGCTGCCAGGCAGCGACATGAAGGCCGTCGCGGCTTCCGCGATGGTGTCGCCGTGCGTGGTCACGAGCATCACCTTCGGGTTGGCCATGCCGTTGCGGGTGATCTTGCCCGAGATGGTCTTCTTGACCTCGGTCGCGTTGTTGTTCTGGTTGTTGTTCTGGTTGTTGTTGGTCTGGGTCGAGGTCGGGGTGCTGGTGCAGCCCACGACGAGCGCGGTGAGCGCGATCGCTGCAACGCGGAACGAATGGTACATGTACGTTTCTCCATGGTGAAAGGGACAACTTTACAGGCTTATCGCCATTTAAGCATATGATTAATAAATCATACATCCTGCGGCCGTCACCAGTAGAAAACACGCACCGGCTCCCTCTGGACAAAGTTGCCGAAACTTAATATAAGTTAAATAATAAATTTAAAAACACCGACCGATGTCGCCATCTTAATAGGGAGGATCGCCCCTTGAAGCAGCATCACTACGTCGCCATCGCCAGCGTCACCGCCACGCTCGGCGCCACCTTGTTCCTGGCCGGCTGCCCCGGCAACAATCCCAGCCCCACCCCCACCGCGACCCCCAGCACCGGGCCGACGGCCACTCCCAACCTCGCGAAGGAGTACCTGTTCCCGCACAAGCTGGATGGGACCTACACGTACGACTGGGTCACGATCACCGCGCTGCCTGGCGGGACGGAAACCGCGACCGATTCCTCGGCCTTGGTCCTCAAGACCACCAAGCTCACCAGCACCGAGGCCGTGGTCACGGCAACGGTCGACAACGTGCCGTATGCGACCGTTTCGATGGTGGTCAAGAACAACGGGATCGAACTCACCCGGCAAGAGAAACCCAATACCAACGGCCCCATCGTGACCACCAAGGAGCTCTACACCAACGACACCTTCACCGAGGCCGGCACGGTCGTGACCACAGCGACCGGATCCATGGGGGCCGTCACGATGAAGCGGGTCGGCGCCGAGTCGGTCACCGCCGCGACCGAGAGCTTCAACACCCTCAAGCTTCAATCCCTCGAAGCCACCCCGAACGCGACGCCCAAGTTCAAGTGGGTCGCCAAGGGGATGGGCTATCTGGGGGTGAAGAGCACCGAGGTCTCGACAAGCTCGGCAAACGGCGGTGGCATCGCGACCGATAGCACCGAGATCCTGCTCAAGTCCTACACCAAGTAGGCCACTGCACGCTCAAAGGCCAGGGGCTCCCTTTGCGGGAGCCCCTGGCCTTTCTCGTCTGGTGCTAGTGCTAGCGGTTCGGCTCGAAGCCCGCGAGTGTCGCTGCCAGGTTCTGGAACAACGTATCACCCGTCGCGGTGAGGCCGTCGCCGACGCCCTGCGCCCGCGCGATCGCCTGCTGCATCCGCTCGATGCGATCCCCCGAGCCCTCGGCCGCAAACGAGTCGGCGTAGTAAGAGAGATCGAGCAACCCAGACCCGAGCGCGTTCGCCTGCTCTTCGTCCTCGGTGACGGCGGTCGCCGCCTCCTGACGCTGTGCGTTGACGCGTGCGAGGGCTTGCAGCAGCAGCTTGCGACGCTCCTCGTCTTCCTGCGTAAGCTTGAACAGGTAATTGGAATCGATGCCCGCCACGCCTGGCCTCCTGCTCGTGTCTGCGGCCTTCCAGGCTCATGATACCCAGTTCTGGCGAGCCTTACCTGCGCCATTTCACGCAGGCCGCGCGTCAGCGCACGCCGCCGCTGTCCCGGAAGGGCTCGATCTCCGTCAAGAACGGGTCCGGCAGGGTCAGGTGAACCGGGTGATGCATGGCGTGGTGAGCGATCATGCGCTCGGCGTTGCGATGGCAGATCCACTCGCCCTCTTCGGGGGTCACGGCCTCGAGCACGTTGCGCAGCGCCACCTCTTGCGACAGCAGCGGAAAATCCGACCCCATGAGCACCCGGTGCTTACCGAGGCGATCGATCGCTTCTCGGATGATGGCAGGCGGTTGCCAGGAGGTTTCCACGTGGATGTGGGGGTACTTCTCCCCGAGGCGCAGGACCTTCTCGTGCTGGTCCCAGCCGATGTGCCCCAGCACGATCGGGATGCCGTCGTAACGCGCGATGAACGGCTCGAGGGCCTCCACGTCGTCGTGGTGCGGGTGCATCGGGAAGGGGAAGGTGCCCGCGTGGATGAAGACCGGCAAGGCGTGCGCCTGGGCGAAGGCGCCCATCTCCATCAGCTCGGTGCTCGCCGGGTGTGGCCCTGCGACCGGCGGGTGGATTTTGAGGCCGACGACCTGGCCCGTCTCCACGTAGAAGGCGAGGCGTTCGAGAAAACGGGGCTCGTAGGGATCCACCGCGCAGTAGACCGAGATGCGATCACGGTGGGGCGCGATCGCATCCAGCACCTCGATGGTGCCGATGAACGGCTCGATCACGCAGACCACGGCTCGCTCGATCCCGTTGCGGTCCATGCTCTCGATGAATTTGTCCACCCGGTACTTGTTGAGCAGGCGCAAGAGCTCGTGGAAGCCCAGGTAGGTGAACTCCCGGTAGAGGCGGTGGAAGCGCGGGCTGCGGCCGTGGCGGGCGAAGAGGTTCACCCCCCGGTAGAGCAGGGGCTCCAGGGCATCCGCCAGCTTGTGAAGGATGGGGTACTGGGGGATACCACTCATGTCGATCTCGCCCTCCCCCTTGAGATGGGCGTGATAATCGATCAGTGGACCGCGATACTTGGCCATGGCTTTATCCTCTCCGTAGCGGGCACCATCGTACCCGCTACGGAGCGCAGGATAAACCGTCGCCTTTCCGCTCGATTAGCCGACTCGCAGGGTCTGGCCGAACTGCGAGCCCGGGAAGCGGTTCCCGTTCTTCTCGAGGAAGTGCGAGAGGCCGCCCAGGTATTCGGTGGTGGTCCCCTGGTCGATCAGGATGACCTTGGTGGCGATGTCGCGCAGGAAGTGGCGGTCGTGCGAGACGAAGACCAGGGTCCCCTCGAAGGTCTTGAGGGCCTCGAGCAGGATCTCGCGGGTGCGCATGTCGAGGTGGTTGGTCGGCTCGTCCAGGATGAGGAAGTTGACCGGATTCGCGATGATGCGGGCGAGCACCAGGCGGGTCTTCTCGCCGCCCGAGAGCACCGAGACCTTCTTCTCCACGTCGTCGCCGCTGAAGAGCAGCGAGCCCAGGATGTTCTGGATGCTCGAGCGCGAGGTGGTAGGCGCCGCCTCCTGGACCGTCTCATAAACGGTCTTGTTGCCGTCGAGGATCTCGGTCTGGTGCTGGGCGAAGTAAGCGGGCAAGAGGCTCGCCCCCAGCTTCACCTCGCCCTCGTCGGGCGTGAGCTGGTCGGCGATCATCTTGAGCAGGGTGGACTTCCCGGCGCCGTTGACGCCGAGGAGCGCCACGCGCTCCAGGCGCTTGACCTCGAAGCCCGCGTTCTTGAGCACCGTCTTGTCGCCGTAGGCCTTGCCGACGCCCGAGACCGAGACGACCTGCTCGCCGCTGCGGGGGCAAGCGGGCCACTGGAAGTCGACGGCGCGCAGCTCCTTGGGCACCTCGATGCGGTCCATCTTCTCGATCATCTTGACCCGGCTCTGCACCTGGGCCGCGTGCGAGGCGCGGGCCTTGAAGCGGGCGATGAACTCCTCTTCCTTCTCGAGGGCCTTCTCCTGGCGCTTGGCGGCGGCCTCCAGGTTGGTGAGGCGCTGGGCGGCCTCGGCCTCGTAGAAGTCGAAGTTGCCCGAGTAGACGCTGATGCCGCCGTACTCGACCGCCACGATCTTCTTGACCAGGCGGTTCATGAAGTCGCGGTCGTGCGAGGTCATGAAGATGGCGCCCTTGAAGCGATCAAGGAACTCCTCGAGCCAGATGATCGACTCCACGTCCAGGTGGTTGGTAGGCTCGTCCATCACCAGGGCGTCGGGGTTCTGCAGGAGGACCTTGGCGAGCTCGATACGCATGCGCCAGCCGCCCGAGAAGCTCGCGACCTGGCGCTGCTGCTCTTCGGCGGAAAAGCCGAGGCCGCTCAGGATCTCCTGGGCGCGCTGCTCCAGGTCGTAGCCGCCGAGGGCCTCGAAGGCGCTCTGGGCTTCACCCAGCTCCTCGAGCACCTTGTCCATGTCCTCGAGATCCGGGTCGGAGAGCTTGTTGGAGAGCTCCTCGATCAGGGCGCCGAGGCGATGGGCCTCGCCGCAGCCGGCGAGCGCCGCCTCGAGCACGCTCATCTCGACCACCCCGGCGGGATTCTGGGAGAAGTAGCCGATGGTGAAGCGCTCGGGAACGGTGATCGAGCCCTCGTCCGGGCTCTCTTCGCGCATGATCATGCGGAAGAGGGTCGTCTTGCCGGCGCCGTTGGGGCCGACCAGACCCACCCGCTCGCCGGGGTTGATCTGGAAGCTGGCGTCCTTGAACAGGAACTTCTTGCTCTGGAACTTGGAAACCGAATTGAACGCGATCATGAACCCTCTGCTCTCGCCCTTCTCAAACGTCTGGCCATTGCACAGCCTGGTATTCTACCACGAATGGCTCCCCATCCGGCTTTGCTGGTAGAATAAGAGCTTATTCGCCCCATCCACTTGCCCCCCAAAAACCACCCCCGCCAACCGGGGGAGAAACAGCGGAGTCTACGTGGTCACCAACGAGCAGAGCGTCGCCGGGCCGGCGGCCGAGCAACAGGGCTTCCTCCACCAGGTCAAATCCTTCGGTCGCCCCTTCTGGGCCGCCAACGTCATGGAGCTCATCGAACGCTGGGCGTACTACGGCGTGCGCGCCGTGCTGTCGCTCTACATCGTGGATGCGGTCGCCAACGGCGGCCTCGAGTTCACCCACGTCCAGAAGGGCAGCATCTACGCCGCCTGGGCGATGGTCCAATCCCTGCTGCCGCTCTTCACCGGGGGCTACGCCGATCGCTACGGCTACAAGGGCACGGTGGCCTTCTCGATCCTCATCAAGATCGTGGGCTACCTCCTGATGGCGACCCAGCACAGCTACGGGGGCTTCTTCCTCGGCTGCATGCTGCTGGCGACCGGGACCGCGGTCTTCAAGCCCGGCGTCCAGGGCATCATCGCCAACGCCAACCTGGGCAACAAGGCCTCCGTCGCATGGGGCATCTTCTACGCCATGGTTAACGTGGGCGGCTTCATCGGGCCGTGGGCCGCGGGCTACCTGCGCATGATGAGCTGGGCGCACGTCTTCTATGCCAACGCCGCGCTGGTCGCGCTCAACTTCATCATCCTCTTGATGTTCAAGGAGCCCGAACGGCCGGCCTTCGAGGGCAAGCGCCCCTCGCCCGTCACCGAGTTCGTCGGCATCCTCTTCTCGTCGGTCAAGAACGTCTTCGAGCCCCGGCTTGCGGCCTTCCTGGTGCTGTTCTCGGGCTACTGGCTGATGTTCAACCAGCTCTTCGACCTGCTGCCCAACTTCATCGACGACTGGGTCGACACCTCGGGCACGCTCGCCTGGCTGGGCAAAACGCTTGGAAATCCGACCATGCTCCAGAACGGTCTGGCGGGCGGCCAGATCCAGCCCGAGTGGATGATCAACATCGACGCCGGGGCCATCGTCTTCCTGATGGTGCCGATCGCCGCCCTCTTCAGCCGCATGAAGCCCATCCACTCGATCATCCTGGGGATCCTGGTCTCGACCATCGGCATCGTGCTCTCGGGCTCGACCATGGTCGGCGCCTACTGCATGCTCGGCATCTTCATCTTCGCCATCGGCGAGATGATGGCGAGCCCCAAGAAGCTCGAGTACCTGGCGGCCATCGCCCCCAAGGACAAGATGGGCCTCTACATGGGCTACGCCAACGTCCCCAACGCCATCGGCTGGGGTATCGGCAGCTCGCTGGGCGGCCACATGTACCAGACCTACGCCGACAAGACCACCCTCGCCAAGGCCTACATGGCCGACAAGCTCCACATGACCCCCGAGGCGATCGCCGCCATCCCCAAGAACCAGGTGATGGAGACGCTCGCGGCCCAGCTCGGCCAGACCCCGCGTCAGGTCACCGAGATGCTCTTCGCCATGCACCACCCCGAGCACATCTGGCTCGTCTTCGGCGCCATCGGGATCGCCTCGATGGTGGGCCTCATCGCCTACAACGCTGTCGTCACCCGTCTGCCCAAGCCCGCGACCGTCTAGTGCCATGAAACGCCACGTCCTCCTCGGAACCCTCGCGCTCTCACTGATCCTGCCCACGCTTCCGGCGTGGGCGGGCATCGGCACCGAGATCTACGACACGCGCGGCAAGCTCATCACGGTAGTGCGCGGCAAGGAGCGGCGCCTCTACGTGCGACTCGCCGACATCCCCAAGGTGACCCGCGACGCGGTGCTCGCCATCGAAGATGCGCGCTTCTACGAGCACAACGGGGTCGACCTCCAGGGCATCGCGCGCGCGATCTGGACCGACATCCGCCGCGGCGGCAAGGTCGCCGGCGGCAGCACCATCACCCAGCAGCTGGTCAAGAACAAGTACCTGAGCTCCGAGAAGACCTTCCAGCGCAAGATCGACGAGGCGCGCCTCGCCCTCGAGATGGAGCGGAAGTACTCCAAGGACCAGATCCTCGAGATGTACCTCAACGAGGTCTACTGGGGCCACGGGGCCTACGGCATCGAAGCCGCGGCCCAGACCTACTTCGGCCACTCGGCCCGGACCCTCAACCTGCAAGAGTCGGCCCTCTTGGCCGCCCTGCTCAAGGCCCCCGAGCACTACAGCCCCTACCGGGACAAGAAGGACGGCATGGCCCGCCAGCGGGTCGTGCTGGACCGCATGGCCGAGGTGGGCTTCATCACCGAGGTCCAGGCGGAGAAGGCCAAGAAGGCTCAGCTCAAGATGCCCGGAACGCCCGGCAACGGCTACAAAGCCTCCTACTTCACCTCGTACCTGGTCGGCGAGCTCATCGAGCGCTACGGTGCGGACGTGGTGCTCAGGGGTGACCTGAAGATCCAGACCACCCTGGACCTGGCCACCCAGGAGGCCGCCGAGAAGCTCGTCACGCAGCTGGTCGCCAAGCACGGCAAGCGCTTCCGCTTCGACCAGGCGGCGCTGGTTGCGATCAACCCCCACACCGGGGGCATCCTCGCCATGGTCGGCGGCGCGGACTTCCGCAAGAGCGAGTACAACCGCGCGGTGCTCGCTCACCGTCAGCCGGGCTCCACCTTCAAGCCCTTCGTCTTCCTGACGGCGTTCGCTCAGGGCATCCCCGACACCCTGATCATGAACGACACGCCCGTCACCTACCCCGGCGTCAACGGGAAACCCTGGACGCCCGGCAACTACCACGACGCCAAGGAAGGCACCATGACCCTGCGCCGGGCCCTGGAGCTCTCCAACAACGTCATCACCGTCAAGCTGCTGGATCGCGTCGGCCCCCAGGCCGCCATCGAGACTGCCCGCAAGCTCGGCATCAAGAGCCCCATGCAGCCGACCCTCTCCCTGGGCCTCGGCTCCTACGAGGTGACGCCGCTGGAGCTGGCCTCCGCCTACGGGGTGTTCGCCGCCAACGGCGTGCGCAACGAGCCGATCGCCTACTGGAACGTGCGGGACGCGAGCGGCCGCTACCTCGAAACCCATCGCCCCGCCCCGCAACGGGTCTTCGAAGAGGAGCCGGTCAAGCTGCTCAACGACGTGCTGCGCGGGGTCGTCACCCGCGGCACCGGCACCACCGCCAACGCAGGGCGGCCGATCGCCGGCAAGACCGGTACCACCAACGACTCGCGCGACGCGTGGTTCGTCGGCTACACCCCTCAGATGGTGGTGGCCCTGTGGGTGGGCAACGACGACAACAGCAAGATGGCTCGCAACGCCACCGGCGGCGTCGTCGCAGCCCCCACCTGGGGCCAGTTCGTCAAGGCGGCCCTCAAGAACGTGCCCGTCACGAACTTCGCGCCCCCCACGGGCCTGGCCCGCGACGCCGCCGTGGCTACCGGCTCGAACGCCACGGGCTCGAACGCCGCGCGCGCGCTGCCCAACGCCGTCCCGACGGCCGCCCCGATGGATGCCATCGACGAGCCGTCGCCGGCATCGACCGGCAGCGAGACGAGGCGCTAGGCCATGATCCAGCGCCCGTACCTCGCCTGTGCCGTTCACCTGACGAGCACCCCCGACCTGGAGGCGAACCTGGCCCAGGCCGAGGCCCTGGTCGCCAAGGCCGCCGCGCGCGGCGCGGAGCTCGTCGGGCTGCCCGAGAACTTCCCCCAGATCGGCGAGACCCAGGAAGAGGTCGCGCGCCAGGTCGAAACGACCCACCCGCGCGCCGAGGCCTGGCTCAAGGACCAGGCGCGTCGTCACCGGATCGTGCTGTACGGCGGGATCCTGGAGCCCGCGCCCTCGGGCAAGGTCTACAACACCCTGGTGGTGGCAGGCAAGGACGGCGAGGTGCTCGCTCGTTACCGCAAGCGCCACCTGTTCGACGTGGCCTTCGGAGGGCGCAACACCTTCCAGGAGTCGGCGAGCGTCGAGCCGGGCGATGACGCGGTGGTCGCGGACCTGGGCGAGCTCGGACGTCTGGGCCTCTCGATCTGCTACGACCTGCGCTTTCCCGAGCACTACCGGGCGCTGGTCGACCAAGGGGCCGACCTCTTGACGGTGCCCGCGGCCTTCTTGCCCATGACGGGCAAGGACCACTGGCATGCGCTCCTGCGCGCCCGGGCCATCGAGAACACCTGCTACCTGCTCGCCCCTGCTCAGGGGGGGCAGCACAACGCCCGGCGCGAGTCCTACGGACATGCCGTGGCGATCGATCCGTGGGGATGCGTGCTCGCGGACACCGGAAACCGGCCGGGTCTTGCGATCGCCGAGATCGATCCTGCGCGCCTGGCCGAGGTCCGGGCGCAACTTCCCTGTCTGCGCCATCGGCGCGTGTGAAACTTTGTTTACCGAGCGGGCATTGTCGTCCGCGCGGGGTATGAAAGGATGAACGGCGTCGGTGGCCGGCGCCGGCCCCACGCGGGGGCTAGACGGAGGCATTCGTGCGGAGATTCGGGTATCGGGGAACGGGGACACTTCGGCTGGACTTGCCGAACCCCACGGACGTGCAGGTGCTGGTCGAGGCGCCCGGTGTGGCGAGCCACGAGCGGCTCTACATGGCCTCGAACGTCAACGGCTGGAACCCCCGCAACGATCGCTACGCGCTGCGCCGGATGCCTGATGGTCGCTTCGAGATCCGCCAGCTGCTCGCGCCGGGCAGCCACTTCGAGTTCAAGATCACCCGCGGCGGCTGGGACCGCGTCGAGGTTGCCGCTGACGGCAGCGACCTGCCCAACCACACCCACAAGGTGACGGGCCAGATCATGCGGCTCGAGGTCAAGGTCGCCGACTGGCAGGACCACCACCCTCGCGCCCCCAAGCCCCGGACCACCGTGGGCGACGTGCGATCGCTGGGCGAGTTCACCATCCACACCCTCAACCGCCGCCGCGAGGTGCTGGTCTACCTGCCGCCGCGTTACGAGTTCGAGACCGACCGGCGCTATCCGGTCATGTACATGTGGGACGGCCAGAACCTCTTCGACGAGTCGACCGCCTTCTCGGGCGAGTGGCACGTGGACGAGATCCTCGAGGCGATGATCCCCAAGGGGCACCTGCCCCCCATGATCGTCGTGGCCATCTACAACGGCCAGGAACACCGCCTCAGCGAGCAATCGCCCTGGTCCGCGCCTCACTTCGACGTGGTCGGCGAGGGCGACGCCTTTTTGGACTGGGTGGCCTACGACCTCAAGCACCGCATCGACCGCGGCTTCAGGACCCTGACCGATCCGGCCAACACGGGGGTCGGCGGCTCCTCCATGGGCGGGCTGACCTCCCTGTACGCCGGCTTCAAGTACTCCCACGTCTTCGGCAAGGTCCTGGCCATGTCGAGCGCCCTGTGGTTCGCCGACAAGCAGATCTTCCCCTACGTGCGCAGCCAGCCCAAGCCCCACGGCAGTCGCTTCTACGTGGACTGCGGCCGCTTCGAGGGCCTTCGGCGCTCCCAGCTCAGCTTCCTGCGCCAGAACCAGGAGATGGCCCAGCTCCTGCGCGACAAGGGCTTCTCGGACGGACACGACCTGATGTTCGTCGAGGACCCCAACGGCACCCACAGCGAGCATGACTGGGCCCGCCGCCTGCCGCAGGCCATGCGCTTCCTCTGGCAATAGAAAACGGGTCCCGGTGCTCAAAATCGGCTCGCTCCAGCTCGAAAGCCTCGCGATGCTCGCGCCCATGGCGGGGGTCTGCGACAGCCCGTTCAAGCGGGTGGTCCGTCACTTCGACACCAAGAGCCTGCTTTCGACCGAGATCGTCAACAGCGACGCCCTCCTGGTGGGCAACCGCGAGATGCTCGAGCGCATCCGCCTGCACCCCGAGGAGAGCCCTGCGGCGCTCCAGATCGCAGGCCACGCCCCCGAGCCGCTCGCTCGCGCCGCCGAGATCGCCCAGGAAGCGGGCGCGGACCTGATCGACATCAACTGTGGCTGCCCTTCGCCCCAGCTGGTCAAGAGCGGGAACGGCGCGGCCCTCATGAAGGATCCGACCAGGGTCGCCGCCCTCTACTCGGCCGTCCGCAAGGTCACCCGGGTCCCCATGACCGTCAAGATGCGCCTGGGCTGGGACGTGGACGCGCTCACCGTGTTCGAGATCGCCAAGATCGCCCAGGAGTGCGGCGCGGACGCCGTCTGGATCCATGGCCGCACCGCCGTGCAGCAGTACTCGGGCACCGCCGACTGGGACCTGATCGGCGAGGTCAAGCGCACGCTGCGGATCCCGGTCATCGGCAACGGGGATATCTTCACCCCCGAGGACGCCAAGGAGCGCATGGCGCGCTCCGGCGTGGATGCGGTCGCCATGGGCCGCGGGGCCATGGGCAACCCCTGGATCTTCCGGCGGGTGGACCACTACCTGCGCACGGGCGAACTGCTGACCGAGCCCACCCTCGCTGAGCGTATCGCCACCGCCAGGCTCCAGTGCCAGTACCTGATCGAGGAGATCGGCGAGCGGCGCGGCGTGCTCGAATGCCGCAAGCACGTGGCCTGGTACACCAAGGGCCTGCCCGATACCGCCGACCTGAAGCGCGCGGTCAACGCCTCCCAGAGCGCCCAAGAGGTCTACGACGCCCTCGCGCGCTACCTCTCGGCGCAGCCTAACCCGGAAGCTCTGCCCGATGCGGCGAACGTGGGCAAACTCGTCGACGCGAAGTGGCAGCGGTATCAGTAGATTAGGCCAAAACGCCGAAAAACGTCATCTTCACTTCACCCCCCGCGTCATATACGCCTCAGGAAGCGGTGGTATAAGATGCTGGTAACCTGGCGAGAAAGGGGTCCTATGTGCCGACGCCTATTTCATCCAATCTGCGCGGCGTAAGGACTGCGATCGCGCTGCTCACCGGAGCCCTGCTCTGCGCGACGGCTGCGCCCGCACGGGGGCAGGGCTACTTCGGTGAGCTGACCCCGGACGAGCAGAGCAAGGTCGATCACGGCGAGATCATCGTCAAGGTCGAGAAGACCGAGGCCCCGCTCAAGCGCTTCATGGTCGTGGGTCGCTTCGAGTCGAGCGCCGCCGACGTCTTTCGCGTCTTCACCGACTACGACCACTACGCCGAGATCTTCAACATCAAGGACACCAAGGTCCTCAACCGGGTCGGCAACGTCCTGAACATCCGTGCCGCCTTCCAACTGCCCTGGCCCATCGGCGAAAAGTGGCTCATCAACGAGACCCGGCTCCAACCCGAGCGCTACTCGTTCGTCTACAAGCGCACCGAGGGCAACATCGTCGAGTACGCGGGCAGCCTCCGCATCGTCCCCAAGGGTCCGCAGGCCTGCGAAGCCTACTACGTGGCCAAGACCGATCCGGGCATCCCCGGGTTGCCCGCGTGGCTCCTCAACCGCTTCCAAGAAAGCATGCTCCCGAGCTCCATCCAGAGCGTCCGCGACCACCTCAAGCGCCAGAAGAAAGCCTCCTGAACGCCATGCCCTACCAACCCGTCCTCGCCACCCTTGGCTACATCCTCTCCCCCGATGGCCGCTCGGCCCTCATGATTCACCGCAACGCCCGCCCCGACGACCACCACTACGGCAAGTACAACGGGCTGGGCGGCAAGCTCGAGCCCGACGAGTCGATCGTCGAGGGCCTTGCCCGCGAGCTACACGAGGAGGCCGGGATCACGATCGAGCGCCCGGTGCTGCGCGGCACCATCAGCTGGCCCGGCTTCGGCAAGCACGGCGAGGCCTGGTTCGGCTTCATCTTCCGGATCGACGCCTGGAGCGGCACCCCGCACGCCGCCAACCCGGAAGGCAGCCTCGAATGGGTGCCCATCGAGCAAATCCTGTCGGGGACGCTCAACCTATGGGAGGGCGATCGCCACTTCTTGAAGCTGGTCTTCGACGACGACCAGCGGGCCTTCCACGGGGTCATGCCCTACGCGGACGGGCGTCCCGTCTCCTGGAGCTTCCAGCGGGCCTAATTCAAAGCGAAATCGCCCCCGGCGCGTGCCGGGGGCGATTTCGTGCTTTCAGCGAGTAGAAGCTTACTTCTTGCTCTCGACCGCGTCCTTGACGGCCTTGCCGGCCGACCAGGCGGGAACGCGCTTGGCGTCGATCTTGAGGGTCTCGCCGGTCTTGGGGTTGCGGCCCTCGCGAGCGGCGCGGTCGCGCACTTCGAAGGTGCCGAAGCCAACCAGGGTGACCTTGTCACCGGCGGCGAGCGCCTTGGTGATCGAGGTGACGGTGGCGTTGAGGGCCTGCTCGGCGACGGCCTTGCTCAGGTTCGCTTCCTTGGCGATAGCGCTGACGAGTTCTTCTTTGTTCATGGGGTTCTCCAATGGGTGGGGGGAAAAGTAAGGTTCGCAAGGATGTTCTAACATCGGGATCGGCGCGAAACGGTGACGCATGCACTTATCCCCAGCCCTGCGAGCCAGCTTGAAGCCATTCTCCTATGAAAGCATGGCTTGGATCGAAATCAAAGCCCCCAATCGGCGCCGATCTTGGCCACAAACTCGGGGCGATCGACGTAGGGGTTGCGGTTCTGCTGGACTGCATAGACCGCATCGTTGCGCGAGCGCTCGGCGGCATCGACCGGGTCCTGCTGGTGCCACTTGAGGATGACGGGCAGCTCGACGCGGAAGTTATCGACCGAGATGGTGATGGCCGAGGGTTTCACGCCGTAGCAGGTGTAGAAGTAGAGCAGGGCGCGGGCCACGTTGCCACGCTCGCTGGCGCGGGGCTCCCAGACGGTGGCGCCGTTGGCGTTGACGCCGAGGCGGCTCTGCTGACCACGCTCGTCCGCCTCGGGCGTGACGTAGCTGGGGGTCAGGACCTCGCCGAAGGGGTAGCTGCCGCGGCGGGAATTGACTTCCATGTCGGCGGGGAAGAGGTGGTGCAGGTCGGCCTTGGCGGCGTTGACGGCACCCTTGCTCTGAGGCCAGGTGTGCTCGGTGTTCATGTCCTTGTCGCTGGCCGTTCCGCGGCTGTAGATGCCCGAGCGGCGCGTGCCGTCGTAGACGCCAACGACCACGTCGTCGTTGTCCGGGTCGTCCACCGTGGCGAACATGACGTCGCGGCCCTGGTCATAGCCCAGATCCTTGTGGGGGACGACGATGGCGTGCAGCGCCGCCAGGAGCTCCTTGCCTTGGGCCGTTTCGGCCTTGGCGTAGTAGCCGGTGGGGATCCCGCTCGCGCGGAGCTTGTTCCCGCTCGCGCCACCGACCGTCTGCTGGCCGGAAGGAAGGGCGCAACCGACAAGTACGGTCGCAAGCCCGAGGGCAATCAGGACGGTCTTCTTGAGCATAGCTCTCTCCTCGTCTTTGAGGTTAGTGACGGCTTAACTAAAGGCTAACATACCCAAAAACTTCAGATTAACTAACATGGGTCGAAAAATCCCCTGCTTGTGCTGCGATCGGCGATCAAAAGCTTTTTCTCGTACGCTATGTCGTTTTTGAATCAAAAGCACCACCGAGCGTCATCTTCAGGAGACGGGAGCTTAGTTGAAAATTAACTGAAAGCCCTCCGAAAGGCTCGTTTCGATGCTCGCTCGCCGGGAATAATGTTGGACGTGGACGCTTGTTCGCTCGTCCTGCCCGCGACTTCGCAGGCCCCGCCCCCTGCACGAGGAGAGGCTCAACGCATGCTCGAAAAGAAGGTTGAAGCCTGCTCCGGGTGTGCGGCGCCGCTTTCACACCAGGACCTGGGCGGGCGTCTCTTCCTCGGCTTCCCCACCGACCGCAGCCTGCGGCAGGTCCTGCGCCACCTGGAGGGCGAGGGGCACGTCTACCGCCACCTCGAAGAGGCGCACTGCATCTGGCTCGCCGTCGCCCCGGGGCTGCACGGGACCGTGATGGACGCGCTCGACGCGGCCCTGCGCCCTGAGGTCCAGGAGGAAATCCGCGCCCTCTTCCTGACCGGGCACGACGAGCCGGTGCTCTCGGATTTCGCCCGGGTCGCCTCCCTCAAGGAGCTGATCGTCCGCTCCCAGTCGCGCTGGCTGCTGGACCTGCTGCTCCACGAGCGTCTTACCAGCCACTTCCAGCCCATCGTGCATGCGCACGACACCTCCCGCATCTTCGCCCACGAGGCCCTGATGCGCGGGGTCGAGCCGGACGGGCGACTCGTCTTCCCCAATCGCATCCTCGACTTGGCGCGCCGGGCGGATCTCATCGACCAGCTGGACCTGCTCGCCCGGCGTACGGCCATCCGCGAGGCCCGGCGTCACGGCATCGACCGTCACGTCTTCATCAACTTCAACCCGGGGGGCATCGACGACCCCGCCGTCTCCCTGCGCAGCACGATCCAGGCGGTGGACGAGGCCCAGATCCCGCGCGATCGCGTGGTCTTCGAGCTGGTCGAGTCCGACCACACCCGGGATTTGGCCCACCTCAAGGCCATCGTCGCCTACTGGCGCGACGCGGGCTTCAGCGTCGCCCTCGACGACCTGGGGGCGGGCCACTCGACCCTGAATCTCCTCCACCAGCTGCGCCCGGACTACGTCAAGCTGGACATGGCCCTCATCCGCGACGTGCACCTGGACCCTTACAAGGCCCTCATCACCGGCAAGATCCTCGAGATCGCCCAGCAGCTCGACATCCGGACCGTCGCCGAGGGCGTCGAGGTCCCCGAGGAGCTGGAGTGGATCCGTGAGCACGGCGCCACCTTCGTCCAGGGCTACCTGATCGCGAAGCCCGCCCACCCACCGGTTTCTGCGACCCCGCTCATTCCTCACCGCCAGAGCAAGAGCGCCTAGCTATCCCCTCGCGGGCCGAAACCTCTATAATGGAAGCCTTTCCCGTTTCGGCTTCCCTTAAGAGAGGTTTTCCCTTGTCCACCTTCGCAGAACTCGCGATCGCTCCCTTCTTGATCGAGGCGCTCGAGCGCCTGCGGCTCACCGAGCCGACCGAGGTCCAGGCCACCACCATTCCCCTGGTCATGGAGGGCAAGGACGTCCTCATCCAGTCGCAGACCGGCACGGGCAAAACCCTGGCGTTCCTCCTGCCGGTGCTGTCGCGCCTCAACCCCGAGGAGCGCACCGTCCAGGCCATCATCGCCGTGCCCACCCGCGAGCTTGGCATGCAGATCTTCGCCGAGCTCGGCAAGCTCCTGGAAGGCACCCCGCTCATCGCCCAGCAGCTCATCGGCGGGGCCAACGTCCGGCACCAGATCGACCGCCTCAAGAAGAAGCCTCACCTGGTGGTGGGCACCCCGGGCCGCCTCGCGGAGCTGATCAACGACGGCAAGCTCAAGACCCAGGCCACCCGCCTGCTCGTCCTGGACGAGGTCGACCACCTGCTCGATCCCACCTTCAAGACCGACCTCATCCGGGT
This sequence comes from bacterium, assembly GCA_017744355.1. Taxonomy (NCBI): domain Bacteria; species bacterium. Next base: position 33,795 of record JAGIBK010000003.1, read on the forward strand.
GCTCAAGTCGGTCTCGCGCGATCGCCAAACCCTCTTCGCCTCGGCGACCATCACCCCCGACGTGCAGGAGGTGGCCGAGCGCTGGATGAAGGAGCCCACCCACGTCCACGTGGAGGCCAGCTACAAGCTGCCCCCCAACCTCCAGCACACGTACATGGAGGTCGAGGGCCACAAGAGCGACGCCCTGCGCAAGCTGATCCACGCGAGCCAGCCCAAGGCCGCTATGGTCTTCGTCAACTCGAGCAAGCAGACCGAAGAGATCGCCGAAAAGCTCAGCTTTAAGGGCCTCAAGGCGGCCGCCCTCCACGGCGGCGCCCGCAAGCAGGACCGCGGCGCCATCCTCAAGGCCTTCCGCGAAGGCCAGATCCAGGTCCTGGTCACCAGCGAGATGGGGGCGCGCGGCCTCGACTTCTCGCACCTGACCCACGTCTTCAACCTGGACCTGCCGACCGATGCCGCCCACTACCTGCACCGCGCTGGCCGCGCGGGCCGCATGGGCCGCGAAGGGATGGTCGTCTCCCTGGTGACCCCGGCCGAGCGCTTCGTCATCGAGAAGCTCGGCAAGGCCCTCGGCCTCACGTTCTCGCCCCTGACCCTCAAGTTCGGGCAGGTGCAGGGCGCCCAAAGCGCTCAGGCTTGACCTGAGCGCTCCGCCCAAGGATACTGACTCTTCCCTGTTTCGCGCGAAGGAGCAACGATGCCTCATCCCTCGAACACCTCCCTGCCCACGCTCTCCTACCGTCTCGGCATGGAGCGGCCCCACACCCACCTGTTCCAGGTGGAGCTGCGGGTTCCCGCCTGGCCGGGCGAGCACGTGGACCTGGCGCTGCCCGCCTGGACTCCCGGCGCCTACAAGATCGTGGACAACGCCCGCAACCTGCGCGGCTTCGAGGTGCGAGGGCTCAATGGCGAGGTCCTGAAATACGATCGCCAGGACCTCCATACCTGGCGGGTCCACCACGGGGGCAACGGCTTTACGGCCCGATACCAGGTCTACGCCGACAAGATGACCATCCACCAGGCGCAGCTCAACGCGCAGCACGCCTTCGTCAACGGCTGCATGGTCTTCCTCTATCCGGTGGGCGGGCAGCATTGCCCGGCGGAGCTCGAAGTCGAGGCCCCCGAAGGCTGGAAGATCGGCACGGGCCTCGAAACCCTGAGCGAGACCCGCTTCAAGGCGCCCACCTACGACGACCTGATCGACTGCCCCCTCGAGATCGGCACCTTCCAGGAAGCCGAGTTCTTCGTGGACGGCACCCCATACCGGATCGTCTGGAACGGCCCGACCCCCATGGACCGGGTGCGGGTGGTGGACGGCCTGCGCAAGCTGATCGAGACCGAGACCGCCTTCTGGGGCAAGGCACCTTACAAGTCCTACACCTTCATCTACAACGTGACGAAGGACGACTATCTCAACGGCCTAGAGCACAAGAACTCGACGGCCATCCAGGGCCCCATCGACCTGGATCGTAACGACAAGGGCTTCTTCGCACTGACCGCCCACGAGCTGTTCCACGTCTGGAACATCAAGCGCCTGCGGCCCATCGGCTTCGGCCCCTTCGACTACTCGCGCCCGGCCCACACCACCGCCCTGTGGGTGGTCGAGGGCCTCACCGAGTACTACACCGACCTCATGTGCCTGCGCGCGGGACTCTCGACCCGATCCGAGTACCTGCGCGGCATCGCCGATAACCTGGTCCACCTCGAACGGTCGCCGGGCCGCCATTTCACCAACCTTGAGCAGGCGAGCTTCATCACCTGGAACTTCGGGGACGACCGCTGGAACGGGGCCGTCAACTACTACCTCAAGGGCTCGCTCGCGGGTCTTGCGCTGGACCTCGAGATCCGCACGCTGACCGACAACATGAAGTCGCTCGACGATGTCATGCGCGTGCTGTGGGAGCGCTACGGCGCGCCTGATTTGCCCTACGACCCCGAAGAGGTCGAGGCGGTCATCGAGGAGGTCGTGGGCCAGCCCATGGGCGCCTTCTTCGACCACCACCTGCGCTCGACGGCCGATACCGACTGGGAAGCGGTCTTCGCCAAGGCCGGTCTCACGCTCTCGGTGGAGCGCGAGACGCCTGCGCTCCAGGCGCGCCTTGCGGCCAAGGAAGGCGGCATGCTGATCGAGGACGTGCGGGCCCAGGGGGCTGCCGAGCATGCGGGCCTGATGACGGGGGATCTGCTGGTCGCCATCGGCGATCGCAAGGCGACCGCCGCCCTGACGGGCAGCCTGGATGCCTACTTCAAGCCCGGCGACACGATCCCCGTCTACTTCTTCCGCAACGATCGGCTGCATGCGACCGAGGTCACCTTCGGGGGCGATCGCCAGTACGCGATCCGCCCCGTGGAAGCGCCCACGCCCTTGCAGGAGCGCATCCTCCAGACGTGGCTCGCGGCGCCCTCCCGCATCCCCACCTACGTGCGCTGATCCAAGTCTCGGCAGAGCGTTGCCTCTGCTTTCCATGGTGTCCTAGGGTAGGCCTCAGGTTCGCACATCACGCCTGACGGCAAGGAGGTTCCATGGACAGCAAGATGGTCAAGCAGCTCGGCTATTTGGCTTTCGGCGCCGGTATCGCTTCGGTCGCAGGCTCGGCGCTCATTTACATGCTCGGCCAACGCGATGAAGTCGAAGGGCGGCGCAACACGGGCACCTTCGTCGGACTGTGGGCCCCGACCTTCTTCGCGATCGCGAGCCTTCTCGATCGGATGGCCGACGAGGACCGCTCCTACATGGGCATCCCCATCGAGCGCAACCTTGCCCAAGAGCTGCGCGAGCGGGGACGCGAGCTTGTCAGACGCTAGCCGCTGAGCCGATCTCCTGAACCTGCGCCCCGACCGATGCGGTCGGGGCGCGCGTTTGAGTGCTAAAATCTCAAGAAAGCCCGCTCAGAAAGGAATTCCATGGCCACCATCGAAACCCTCTCGCCCCAGCTCGCCCAGGAGATCGAGGCCCTGCGCCCCGAGTTCGAGCAAGCGCTCAAGGAGATCGTCGAGATCCCCACCGTCAGCATGGACCCCGCCTGCAACGACGCCATGCGCCAAGGTGCCGAGTGGGCCCTGCGCTTCCTGGACGCCCTCGGCTGCGAGGCGATGCTCTACGAGACCGAGGGCTTCCCGGTCGTCGTCGGCACCCTGCGCCACCCGCGCGCCACGCGCACCCTGACCATTTACAACCACCTGGACGTGCAGCCCGCCAACGAGCCCGAGTGGCAGACCGAGCCGTTCGTCTTCACCAAGCAAGATGATGTGTACCGCGGCCGCGGCACCACCGACGACAAGGGGCCCGCGCTCGCGGCCTACTTCGCCGCCAAGCTCGCCAAGCGGCACGACATCCCCCTCAACCTCCAGTTCGTCTGGGAGTTCGAAGAGGAGATCGGCAGCCCCAATTTCGAGGCCTTCCTCGAAGCCCACAAGGCCGACCTCGAAACCGACTCGGTCCTGGTCTCGGACACCATTTGGATCTCACGCGACAAGCCCGCCGCCCCCCTGGGCCTGCGCGGCCTGGTCGGCTTCCGCCTGCTGCTCGAAACGGGCACCAAGGACGTCCACTCGGGCCTCGCGGGCGGGGCTGCGCGCAACCCCATCGGCGAGCTGTGCCAGCTCATCTCCGAGATCTACGACGCCCGCACCGGCCAGGTGAAGATTCCCGGCTTCTACGACACCGCCCGGCCCGTGACCGAGGCCGAGCGCGCGAGCTTCGTCGCCTCGGGCTTCGACCCCGAGCACTTCAAGGCGGCCCACGGCCTCAAGTGCCTGCGGGTCACCGATCCGGCCGACATCACCGAGCGGATCTGGGCCAAGCCGACCTTCGAGGTCCACGGCATGGTCGGCGGTTACACCGGCCCCGGCATCAAGGCCATCGTGCCCCCGCGCGCCGAGGCCAAGGTCAGCATGCGCCTGGTGCCCGACATGCAGCCGCAGGAAATCTTCGAAAAGGTGGAAGCCTTCGTCAAGGAGCACGCCCCCGACGTGGTCCTCGAACGCGAAGGCGCCCTGGAGCCCTACATGGGCTCCAGCGAAGGCCCCTACGCCGCGGCCATCAAGAGCTCGCTACGCTTCGGCTTCGGCGCGGACCCCGCCTTCGTCCGCGAGGGCGGCTCCATCGGGGCGGTCGTGAGCATGCAGCGGCAGCTGGGCTGCCCCATCATGTTCATCGGCCTCTCGCTGCCCGAGCACGGTTACCACGCCCCCAACGAGCACTTCGACTGGGGCATGGCCCGTGGCGGCATGATGGCCTTCATGCGCTACTTCGAGCAGGTCGCCGCCCTGTAACCATCCCTTCGAAAAAAACTCACCCTATCTTCACGGTAGGGTGAGTTAATTCTTGGCTGTCTGGTCTATAGGAAGGGCATGACCAAACAACGCGGCTTCACCCTCATCGAGGTATCCCTGGCGATCGTCATCGGGATCGTCGTCCTCGCGTCGGCAAGCGCCCTGTACACCCAGGTCCGCGAATCGGCCGGCAACGCCAGGGCTCGCGAGAAGCTCATGCGCATCGCGGGGGTCATCGAGACCTACGCCGCAGAGAACAAGGGATTCTACCCCACCCTCACCCAGTTGCAGAACAAATGGCACTCGACTGCCCCCGACGACCTGGGCTCCAGCCCCTGGGGCGGCCTCTCGGGAAAGCCCGGCAGCTGGCCCGATCCTGAACAGGAGAAGGGGATCATCTCGGCACCGAACTGGCCCGCGACCCCCTGGACCATCGACGCCTCCCGCGACATCGCCCTTCAAGGCTTCACGGGCTATGGCCTCAATTCGCCTGGTGCGAGCCAATCCGCGACCGACATCTACAGCGGGACGACCAAGGTCTACAACCGCTACGTCGTCGGCATCTGGAACTCGCACGGCGAAGGCCCCTTCATGCCGACCGGGCACTAAACGCGCAAAACAACAAAACTTCACTTCCGAGGCCTACTTCTTGAAGAAGAACCCTCGATATTTCGCCACCTGAGCGGGAATGAATTCGGCATGAGCAAGCAAAAAGGCTTTACCCTAATCGAAGTCTCTCTGGCGATCGTGATTGGCGTCATCGTGCTCGCTGGCGCGATCGCGCTTTACAACCAGACCAAAACCTCGACCGGCAACGCCAAGGCGAAGGAAAAGGTCTTGCGCGCAGCAGCCGTGATCGAGAGTATGGCCGCCGAAGGGGGAGGCATCTACCCCAGCCCTAAACCTCTCCAGGATAAGTGGTACGCAGTCGCAGGCGAAGATGCCCTGATGAGCCCTTGGGGAGGCGTCAACGGCAAGGAGGGAACCTGGTGTTTTGGGGTGGCCGGTGTGAAGGGCATCCTTGAGCAAACCACTTGGAAAACCAACCCATGGGACAACTACGCCCTGGGCAATACCGATTACCAAGGAATGCTCGCTTACGGCATCAACACGCCCGGCGCGACCCAGTCGGCGGTCGACTATCTCTCCGGATCGACCAAAACCTTCCACCAGTATGTCGTCGGGGTCATCGACCCCAAAGGGAACGCTCCTCTTTTCCCCGTCGGGAACTAGCGAGTTCATCCAATCCAGACCGCGTGCTAGCATGAGCCCATGCCCACGACCTTCCAGCTCCCGATCCTCGCCTATACCGACGCCATTCGCGATGCCATCCAAGACCATGGCCGCCTGATCCTCTCGGCACCCCCAGGCACCGGCAAGTCGACCCAAGCGCCTCAGATCCTCTTGCCCGAGACCGGCACCGCCATCGTCCTCCAGCCCCGCCGCATCGCGGCGCGCAACCTGGCCATGCGGGTCGCCGCCGAGCGCGGCGAGAGCGTCGGCGAGACGGTCGGCTATCAGGTACGCTTCGAAAAGGCACGCAAGGACACCACCCGCCTCCTCTTCATGACCTACGGCGTCTTCTGGCAGCAACTGCTCCAGGACCCGACGCTCCCAGGCACCTCGCTCGTCATCCTCGATGAATTCCACGAGCGGACCCTCGAAGCCGATGCCTGCCTTGCCTGGCTTCGGCGCTTGCAGCGCACCACCCGGCCGGACCTCTCGCTCGTCGTCATGTCGGCTACCCTCGAAGGCGACGCCCTCTCGGCCTTCCTCGACCACCCACCCTTCATCGAGATCGACGCCAAGCCGCACCCGGTCGACATCTCTTATCAGCCGCCCCAGCCGCAAGAGCCCGTCTGGAATCAGGCGGTGCGGGGCTTCCGCCACCTGCTCGCCAATGGTCTCGACGGCTCGGCCCTCGTCTTCATGCCGGGCGTCCGCGAGATCCGGCGAACGGCTGAAGCCCTTGAGCCCGTCTGTCGCTCGGTAGGCTACCGCGTGCTCGAACTGAGCGGTGCCGAAAGCCCCGAGGCCCAGCAGCGCGCCCTCTCGGCGCCCGCTAACGAGCCCTGCGTCATCGTAGCGACCAACATTGCCGAAACCTCGCTGACCATCCCCGGCGTGACGGCCGTGATCGACTCCGGCCAGTCGCGTCAGGCGGCTTACGACCACGAACGGGACTTGGACACCCTGCACCTGGGCTGGATCAGCCGCCACAGCGCCACCCAGCGCGCGGGCCGCGCGGGCCGCCTCGGGCCGGGCCGCTGCCTCAGACTCTGGGCCAAGAGCCTGGAAAGCAGCATGCCCGAGGCCTTCGCCCCCGAGATCGAACGACTGGACCTCAACCGCCTCGCCCTCAGCTGCGCCGCCCTGCCGGGCACCCCGGAGTGGCTGACACCGCCGCCTGACGAACGCTGGCAGCGCGCCGAAGCCCGGCTCAAGACCCTCAAGGCCCTCGAATCGGGTGGCGGCATCACCCCGCTCGGACGGCGCCTGCTCCGCTACCCGATCCCGCCGGCCCTCGCGCGGGTCCTGCTTGCAAGCCAAGAAGCCGGCTACTCCTCGCTCACCGCCGCCATGATCGCCCTCATCGAAGGGGCAGATCGGCGTAGCCTTTCGGATGAAGGCGACCTGTACCTATTGGGCCTTTCGCTGGTTCGGGAGCCGCAGGGACGCCAGTGGGGCCGCGAGGTGCAGGACACCTATCGCCAGCTCAGGCAGCTCGCCAAGCCCAGTGAAGCGGATGAAGCCGTCTCGATGGCGCGCCATCCCTTCGACTCCAAGGCCGAACAGGAGCGCCGCCGCGCCGTGACGCGCTGCTGGCTTGAAGCTTTTCCCGATCGCTTGGCATTTCGGCAGGACAAGGCCTTCCACCTGGCGGATGGGCGAAAAGGAATGGTCTCGGCGGGCGATCCCAAGGCGCCGCTGCTGCTCGCGCTCGAATTGCACGAGGTCGGTGGCGGCCAGCAGAACCGCCGGGTCAGCATCCCGCTCTACCTGCCGTGCGAGGCCGACTGGATCGACGGCGAAGGCGAGCCGAGCGTCGTCTGCACCTGGGATGCCAATCGCCAGCGGGTGGTGCAAGAGCGCCACTGGATGCTCGGTGGCCTGACCCTTCGCAAGGAGCCACTGCCGCCCGACGAGTGGGACCGCGAGCAGGGCGAAGCGCTGATCGTCGAAAGGCTCGTCAGCGGCGAGGTAAAGCTCGCTAACCTCGATGAGGACGTGGAGCAATTGATCCTGCGGATCCGGCTCGCGGCCAAGACCTGGCCGGACGCCGGCATCCCCGTCCTCGAAGACGAGGATTGGCTGCTGCTCTATCACGAGCTGATTCGCGGCAAGTCGAGCCCCCAGGACGTGAGCAAGGAAGCCATCATCGAATTGCTGCGCGAATACGTGGGCTGGGAAGGCATGTTCCGGATCGATCGGGAGGCGCCGCGCACCTTCAAGCTGCCCTCAGGGCGCAACGCGCGGATCACCTACTTCGAGGACGCCCCGCCGGAGCTGTCCGCCCGGCTCGGGGACATGCTGGGGCTGCAAGGCACCATGCGCCTCTACGAGGAGCGGGTGCAGGTGCTCTTCGACATCCTTGCGCCCAACTATCGAACGGTGCAGAAGACCTTCGACATGAGCGGCTTCTGGGCGAACACCTACCCCGAAGTCAAGAAAGAGCTCAAGCGGCGCTATCCCAAGCACCCTTGGCCGTAGCCCGACGCAGCATCTCGCGGCGCAGGTCGCCAAGCAGGCCCTTCACCGTATCGAGGAAGAAGGACTTGCCGAAGAAGGGCACGTTCATGCGGGGCCGGGCGTTGGCCACGTAGTCCACGCGGGTGCCGCCGGGGATCTTTTCGAGCTGCCAGGAGCCGTAGTACACCTCGAAGTCCTCGCGCGCCGTATCCTCGAAATCGATTCGGCGCTCGGGCTCCTCGTCCACCTGCAAGAGGACTTTCAGGCGCTTGGGGAAGGCGAGGACGTAGACCGTGCTCTCCTGGGCCACCAGGGCCGAGGTGGGCCCCGATCGCTTGATGACTGACGAGCGCATGGAGGGGATGCGCTCTCCAAGCTGGTCGTACCCGCTCAGGACGGACCAGGCAAGCGACGGGGGCGCCGCCACGGTGAAGGAGCCCTTCACCGTGTAGACGCCTCGGCCGTCTTCCGCCACCTGGGCGGTAGGGGTTTCTTCGGGGCCGGCGAATGCGGGCACGCCCGCACCGAGCAGGATCAAGCAGAAGCCAAGGCCCCCGATCAGCGCGTGCGTACTCCGCATCTCAACCCCCTTCGTTTAGAACTGGTACTGCAGGCCGCCGCGCAGCTGGTACACGAACTGGCGCTCGATGGTGTTACCCACCGTGTTCAGGTAGGTGACCTGATCGGGCTGGTTGACCAGGTTGTAACTGCCGATCCCGACCGGCTTGTTCTCGGTCACGATGGGCGCATTAAAGAGAATGGGCATGTCCACCACGATCTTGAGGTTCTTGTTGAGGTGGTACGAGATCGAGGGGGTCAGCTCCTGGATGGGCACGGCGCCGGCGAAGATCGCCGTCTGCTTGTTGAAGTCGGGGTTGGGCTTGGTGGTGGCCACCGTGGTGCCCGCGGGGATACCCGGGACATCAGCGGAGGTGAGCTTGCCCGCGATGGTCGCGTTGGTGTTGGTGACGGCCATGTTGGCGTCGGGCACCACCATCGCGTAGCGCAGGCCGACCTCGACGGGGTTCAGGTTCATCACGCCCTGGACCCGACCGCCGGTGGCGTAGAGGCCGCCGAACTGGTTGTTGAAGCCGCTGCGCAGCAGCTCGGCTTCGGCCGAGAGCACGCCGCCCGCCACGGGGACGCGGGCCACGTAGTCCACGCCGGCCTGCCAGAACTCGCCCTGCACCATCTCACCGGTCGAATCCTTCTTCCCGATGTAGGGGTTGTAGTTGGAGCTCAGGAGCAGGTTCTTCTCGAAGGCGTTCTTGATGCTCAGCACGTTCGAGTGGCCGACCAGCGAGTCGCGCATCCAGAAGCCGTTCACCGACAGGGTCTGGCGGAAGCGATCGACGCTCGAGACCGACTGGGACAGCAGGAAGCGATCCGCGTCCGCGTCACCGACGCTCAGGCGCAGGGTCGTGAGAGGAGTGCCGAGGATCTGCGGGATGTAGCGCTGCGGGGTGTCGCGGCCGCCGCCCGTGAACACGCCGGCGACGTAGCCGACCGGGCCGAGGTCGCCGCTGAGGGCAGCACCCACGTCACGTCCCATCATGAAGTAGGGCGAGAGGATCGACGAATCGTTGAAGGCGACCGTGCCGCTGTCGTCGCCCATCAGCTCGCGGCCGTAGGGCACGCGGAACTGACCGACGCGCCAGTCGGCGACCCCGAAGAAGCGGCCGGTGGCGTACATGTCGAGCAGGGTGAGGTTGGTGTTGCTGGTGTAGACGTCCTCACCGCCCAGCGCGAGCTGGCTGAAGAAGCGGTTCTCACCCATGGTCGCATCGACCGTCAAGCGGGAGTTCTTCTGGAACAGGAAGATCCGCCCCTGGCTGCGGTGGGGCTCCTTCTCCAGCATCTCGGCAAAGCCCATGGTGTAGAGGCGGCCGCCCACCTTCACTTGCGGGTCCTCAGCGGCCTTCGCCTCGCTCGGGGCGCAGAGGCCGGCGATGATGGCGGTCGACAGGAGCGTCGTCAGGGCTACGAAACGGTGAGTCATGGTCATTTCTCCCTCTTCCGCCCACCTCGGGCGGCTCTCTATGAGGCAAGCATGATGCCACCAGCAAAGTCGAGGGACCGTATCAACTACGGATCTGCACGGCGCGCCGCTTAAATACGCAGTTTTCCCTGACGAGCGGATTCCCGCGAGGGGGCAGGATGGTAACAAGCCAGCCCACTCTTCAGAAAGGAAACCCCCATGCGAAAGTCACGGATCAGCGTCATTGCCTCGGCCCTCTTGCTCGCGGGCATCTGGGGGGTCGGCACGCCTCACGTCGCCCAAGCGGCAAAGGCGCCGGGCATCACCGTCTCGCCCGAGAGCAAGATCTGGTTCGACGGCGATTCGACCCTCCACGGCTTCAGCTTCAAGTCCAAGAAGCACGAAGTGACCGCCGCGGGCTCCGCGAGCGGCGCGCGACTGGACAAGCTCGAAGTGGAAATCCCCGTCAAGCAGCTCAAGTCCGGGGACGGCACCATGGACGGCAACATGTACCGGGCCCTGGATGCCGACAAGTACCCCACCATCCGTTTCTCGATGAACAACGCCAAGGTCAAGGCCACGGGCGGTGACCTGGATGTGGACGCGATCGGCACCCTGACCATCGCAGGGACCGAGAAGCCCATCACCCTCAAGGCCGAGGGCAAGATCGACGGCAACACCTTCCGGATCAAGGGCAGCAAGGAGCTGCTGATGAGCGAGTACGGGGTCAAGCCCCCGGTCATCTCGCTGCTCGTTGCCAAGATCTCGGTCAAGGACCGCGTCGTCATCCGCTATGACCTGACGGGCACCCTCGACGACTAAGCGAGAAGGGCAGCCTGACGACGCCTTGCTAACTAGCTCAGCAGGGCGTCGTCCAGCTCCAGCACCACGGGGCAATGGTCCGAACCCTTGACCTCGGGCAGGATGTAGACGTCCTTGACGAAGGGGACGAGCGCCTCCGAGACCAGGAAGTAGTCGATGCGCCACCCGATGTTCCGCTCACGCACGCCGGGACGGTTGCTCCACCAGGTATAGTGACCGTTCTCGCCGGGGTGGCGATCGCGGAAGACATCCTTCAGGCCTTCGCTCAGGTAGCGATCGACCATCTCCCGCTCGGGCACGAGAAAGCCCGTGGTGTTGACGTTGGCCTTGGGGTTGGCCAGATCGATGGCCTGGTGGGCGGTGTTGAAGTCCCCCGTCACGATCACCCGCTCGCCCTGGGCGTGGAGCGCCTGGATTCTGGCGAGCAAGGCCTCGTAGAACGAGAGCTTGAAGGGCACGCGGCTGTGGTCGCGCGAGCCGTTGGGGAAGTAGACGTTGAAGAGGGTGAAGCCCGGATACTTGAGCTCCTGGACACGGCCTTCGGCGTCGTACTCGGCGATCCCCACCCCCCGGACCAGTGCCTGGGCGGGGCGCTTCATCCAGACGCCCGTGCCGCTGTAGCCCTTCTTCTCGGCGGGATGGTAGTCCACCGCGCACCCCTCGGGCTCGCGCATGGCGACCGAGAGCTGATGCTCCTCGGCCCGCACCTCTTGAAAGCAGAGCAGGTCGGGGGCGAAGCCGCGGTGCCAGTCGGCGAGGCCTTGCTTTTCGCAGGCGCGGATCCCGTTGACGTTCCAGGTGACGATCTTCAAAGCAGCTCTCTCTCCATTGGGTAAGGGCGACACCCTCGCCGGGCTCGTCTCCAGGATACCGCGTCGCTGCGCCGGTTTGAAGCCTGCCACCCGGTGAAGCCCGCGCTTCGTGATAAGCTGTTCGAGTCGAGGAGGGGTAGGGCGTGGCGATCCACCTCAGTGACGTGTACGACATCATCGTTCGCACGACGGTCGTCTATTTCTTCCTGCTGTTCGGCCTGCGGGTCGCAGGCAAGCGGGAAATGGGCCAGATGACCATCTTCGACCTGGTCGTCATCCTGGTCATCTCGAACGCGGTCCAGAACGCGATGGTCGGTGCGAACACCACCCTGCTCGGGGGCCTGGTCGCCGCCGCAACGCTGCTGACGATCAACTCCGCCATCGGACAACTGCGCTACCGCAACAAGCTCATCGCGCGCTGGATCGGCGGAAGCCCCACCCCCATCATTGAGGACGGCAAATTCCTGCCCCAGAACCTCGCCAAGGAGGCCCTCAGCGAGGACGAAGTCCTGATGGCCATCCGTGAGCACGGGATTTTCGATGCCGAGGAGGTCCAGCACGCCTTCCTGGAGACCGACGGCTCCATCAGCGTGGTCCCCAAGGCAGATCACCACATCAAGCGCCGGCGGCGCGTTCGGTTCCTCAAGAAGGGCTCCTGAAGCAAGCTATGCCGAACGGGGTATATAGGAGCGTTCAACAAAGGATGATCCAAGGGTGCCTGCCAGCAAGCAGGGTTGCACGAGAGTAGGAAGCGTGAGCGCGATTCGAGATTTTGACCTCATCGTCGTCGGCAATGAAACAGAAGGGTGCCTGGCGGCCATCGCCGCCAGCCGCGCAGGAGCCAAAACCGCGCTCGTCGTCCCCCCCGGCAAGCTGCTCGGCGGCCTGCTCACCGAGTGCGGCCTCGCCTTCGTCGATCGCGACTCGCGCCATCTGACGCCCCCTGAGGCCTCCCCCCACGATGGCCTGTTCGGCCAGTTCCTCGCCGCGGCGCGGGTACCGCTCGTCAGCCTGGAAGCCGGGCAGGGCCACCGCACCCTGGCGACCATGCTCGAAGACGCGGGGGTTCAGATCCTCGAAGCCGACTGGATCGGCCTGGTGGTCGAGGGCGATCGCGCCACCGCCCTTCGCATGCACGACGGCGGCGTCCTCACGGCCCGGCACTTCCTCGATGCGACGCCCGACGGCGACCTCGCCGAAACGGCGGGCATCCGCTTCGCCGAAGGGTTCTCGGAGTACGGCATCGACCGCTACCTGGGGGTGAGCCCGCTGCCCATCGTGCGCGGCGTGACGCCCGAGACCATCCTCGAGACCTGCGAGCGCCTCGCCCAGGATCCCGGCCTCGAAGCGCTGCGCGCCAAGGCCTTTGGCGAGCGAAAGTTCCTCGACCTGGACCACGGCCCCGACTACATCCTCATCGGCCCCCCGCACCTGGGGCTCGCCTACCAGCGCTGGCGCGAGGCCCACGGTTTCGAGACCCGCTATCCGTTCGAGGCGGACGGCTTCAACGTGGCCGTCATCGGACCGGACGCCACCTCGTGGAACGGGCTCATCTACTTCAGCCAGGACCCGAGCACCCTGCTCAAGCTCTCGCGCGAGGGCAGCGACGCCTTCTTCAAGCTGGAGGCTTCGCGCTTCGAGCGCTTCCTGCAAGACGAGCTCGGCTGGCGCGAGGCGCAAGTCGAGCTGCCGCGCGGGGTCTACGTGCGCCAGACCCGGCATGCGCTCGGCACCCGGCACCGGCTGAGCCTCGGCGAAATCGTCGCCAACCACGACGCGGGCAGCGTCGGGACCTTCTGCTACTACCCCGACTTCCGGGGCTTCAGGGCCGTCGCGGTACCGAACCCGCTGACCGCCCACGTCGTCCTGGAAACGGGCCTGTTCCACGCCGTCCGCAACCTTGGCATCGCAAGCCGCGCGGGGGGCTACACCCCCTTCGCCCACTCGCTCTGCCGCCTGGTGCAGTACAACGTCACCCTCGGCACGGCCCTCGGCGTCGCTGCGGCTTTCGCCGAGCGCGACCTGGGCGCGGTGCCCCTGCTCGAGATCCGCGCCGAGCTGGGCCGCCAGGGAATCCTCTCCGACGACCCCGCGGGCCTGGAGCGTAACCGCAACGCCCAATTCGCCCTGCGCAGCGATCCCATCCTCAAACTGGAGTCCGCATGACCACCTTCACCATGAACGACACCCCGACCATCGGCGACGCCCTCCACCGGGGCAGCGCCCACCTGCGCGAGGCCGGCGTCGGCTCGGGCAACCTCGAAGCGGCCTTGCTGCTCAGCAGGGCCACCGGGCTCGATCGGCTGGGGCTCATCAACTACATGTCGCGCGAGCTGAGCGTCGCCGAGCTCGAAGCCTTCGAGGGGCTGATCAACCGCCGCAGCAAGCGTGAGCCCCTGCAGCACATCACCGGTTCGACCGAGTTCATGGGGCTCGAGTTCGAGGTCTCGCCCGCCGTCCTGGTGCCGCGGCCCGACACCGAGATCCTGGTCGAAGCGGTGCTCGACCTCGAAGAGGGCGAAGGTGCTCGCGAGAGCGTGCTGATCGCGGACGTGGGCACGGGCAGCGGCGCGATCGCCGTTTCGCTCGCGAGCTACCTCAAATACGCCCAGGTGATCGCCATCGAGCTCTCGCCCGAGGCGGCCGAGGTGGCCAAGGCCAACATCGCCCGGCACGGGGTGGGCGATCGCGTGGAGCTCGTCCTCGGTGACGGCCTCGCGCCGCTGGCCCCCTACGCGGGCAAGCTCACCTACCTGGTCTCGAACCCGCCCTACATCCCGCAAGAGGACATCCCCGGCCTGGAGCCGGAGGTCCGGGACTTCGAGCCCCGGATGGCGCTCACCCCTCCGGGCGACGATCCGCTCGTCTGGTACAAGCGCTTCGCCGCCGAGGCGGGCGCACTGCTTGCCCCCGGCGGAGTACTCGCCGTCGAGGTGGGCATCCACCAGGCCGAGCCCGTGAAAGCCCTGCTCGAAGCCAATGGGTGGCAGGACATCTCGGTCCATAGCGACCTCGGCAGGATCGAGCGCGTGCTCATCGCCCGCCAGGGATGATAGCCGACAAGCGAGCGGGGTAAGATTCCATGAGGACGACGTATCCCTCTTGAGTCGGAGGCCTGCGCATGACCCTACCTGCCCGATCACTCGACACGATGCTGGCGGGCAGGTACGACCTCAAGCAAATGCTGGGCCAAGGGGGGATGGGTCAAGTTCACCTGGCCTTCGATCGGCTCGCTGATCGCCTGGTCGCGCTCAAAGTCCTCATCCCCACCCTCACGCAAGACGAGACCGCACGCCGGGCGCTTTGCCAAGAGTTCCTCATCGCCAAGCGCCTCGCCCACCCTCGAACGGTCGAGGTCCACGACTTCGGCACCACCGACGATGGCCGGCCCTACTTCACCATGGAGGTGGTCGCCGGCCCTGGCCTCGACGAGCGGATTCCGCTTCCTCCCCATGAAGCGATCCCGCTGCTGCGCGACGCCCTCCAGGCCCTCGCCCTTTTGCAGGCGCGAAGCCTCGTCCACGGCGATCTCAGTCCTCAGAACCTTCGACTGGACCAGCAGGGACGCCTCAAGCTGATGGACCTCGGCTTGGTCCGGCCTCAGGGCGAGGGACCGGGAACGGTCCAGGGCACCCCCCTTTACCTCTCGCCGGAAGCCGCGCGGGGCGAGCGCCTTGATCACCGCTCGGACCTCTACTCCCTGGGGGCCGTGTTCTACCACCTCCTGGCAGGGTCTCCCCCCTTCCCCGAAACCGAGCCGCTAGCGCTCTTGCGCGCCCACACCGACACCCTCCCTCAGCCGCTGAACGAGCGCTGCCCAGCGGTGCCAAAAGCGCTCGCGACGCTCCTCATGCGCATGCTCGCCAAATCTCCGAGCGAGCGACCCGCAAGCGCCACCGAGGCCCTTGGGTTGCTGGATGGCGACCATCCTCTGAGCTTGCTCCCCCCTGACCTCATCGGACGCGAAGCCGAAAGCGCCACCCTGATGCGGGCGCTGGACGAGCCCCCCTCAGGCGCGCTGAAGCTCGCGGGACCGGCGGGCAGCGGCAAGAGCAGGCTGCTGGCAGCCGTCGCCTCCCTCGCCCAGCTCAGCGGCCGCGACGTGCTCCTGCTCCGCACCGGCGGCCCCGAGGCGCTTCCCTACGCCACGCTCGCTCCGCTTCGGCGCCACCTGGAGCTGCTCGCACACCACCGGGCCCCGCAAGCCCTCACCGCTGCATTGAGATTGCTGGACGAGGAGCCGCCAGGACAGGATCCGCGCAGCCGATGGCTACGCCTGCAAGCTGGCTGGATGGCGCTGCTCGAAGCAAGCAAAGGCGAACGCCCGCTGGTCCTCTTGCTCGATGACTGGCACTTGGCGGACGAAGCCAGCCGCGAACTGGTCGAGAGTCTGTCCGCGTGCGGAACGGCCCACGTCGTCACGGTTGATCCCCTGGCTCCGATGGCGGAAATCGTGCTCGGTCCGCTCGACCTTCGAGGGATCGAGACCCTCGCGGCCCAGCGTCTCGGTCTCAGCTCGCTCTCTCCCCTCTTCATCCAGGACTTGCATCGCCTGAGCGAAGGCTCGCCGCTGCGCGCACTCGGCCTTATCGACGCGCTGCATCGCCGCGACGGCATCCCTCGCGAGGGTACGCGCTGGCGAACCGACCGCATCGCGCTCACGGTCGAGGACCTCCCCCAAGATCTTGCAGAGCTGGCCCTCGCGCGCCTGGAGCCTCTCAGTCCCAATGCCCGATTCCTGGTAGAAGGCCTCGCTGCTGCCCGTCGCGCCCAGGCGCTCACGCTTCTCGGCCGGTGGATTGGGCTAGAACCCGCAGCCCTCACGACAGCAAGCGCCGAACTCGAGGCGTGCGGGCTGCTCCTGCGCGACGGTGAAGCCCACCGCCTCGCGGACCCTCAGGTGGCAAGCGCCCTTTCCCGAAGCCTCGACGCCGAGAAATGGCGCCGGCTGCATCAAGCCCTCTGCGCGGGCATCGAGAAGACTCCCGATACCCCGGCACGCACGCTCGATCTGGTGCATCATCTCACCGCGTGCGAGCGCCACGAAGAGGCCGCCCATCACGCCGTGAGAGGGGCCCGGTTCTTGCTGGACGCGTACGCCCTCAACGAGAGCGCACGCTTGCTTGAAACGGCCCTCGGCCAGCCGAACCTCGATCTAACCGATCGCTCGCAAGCGCTCGAAGTCCTGGGCGATCTGCGGCGCATGCGCGGCGAGCACGAGGCTGCGATCGCCCCTTACGAGGAAGCCCTCGCCCTGCGCCCCTCGGGCAGGACGAGCCGCCTGCGGATCAACCTCGCGCTGGTCCACCAGATGCTCTCGCGCTTCGAGGCGGGCCTCGCCCTCGCCGAACAGGGAGCCAACGAGGCCGCACAGGCGGTCGACCTCCTCGAAGAGGCCCGAGCCCTCACGACCCTCGCCCGCCTTCACCACCTCATGGGCGAAGTGGGGCCCGCACGAGACGCGGCAGAACGCGGCCTCACCGCCGCTCGGCGAGCTGGCGCCCAGGGCTTCGAAGCCGAGGCGCTCGGCCTGCTCGGTTACTTCAAACTCGGCGAACCGGCGGAGCTCGCCGAAGCCCTCACCCTGCTCGATGCCTCCCTGCAGCTGCGCGAAGCGCTCGGAGACCGCCTCGGCTTGAACGACGCGTACATGCTGCGCGGCAACGCCCAGATGGCGCTCGGACGTTACGAAGAGGCCCGCGCCTCCTTCCGGCACAACCTCGCTCTCTGCCGTGAGATTGGCGCGGCGCACAGCGACGAGATCACGGCCCTGCTCAACCTGGGCCAGGTGGCCCTCGAACTTGGCGATCGCGAAGATGCCGAGCGCGCGCTGGACGAAGCGCTCGAAATGGCCCACACCAGCGGCGATCGCTTTCTGCAGGGCTACGGCCGCGCCCTGCGCGCCCGCCTCCTCACTCAGCGCGGCCAACTCGCCGAGGCCGAAGCCGAGGCCCAGGGAGCCCTCGCGGCGGCCGATGAGCTAGAGAGCAAGTACCTCGCGATCGTCGCCCACGCGAGCCTCGCCCCCCTGCACCTCGCCCTGGGCGATCCCCTCGGCGCACTGGAAGCAGCAGAGCGCGGCCTCGCCCTGAGCCGAGAAAACGGCATCAACGAGTTCGAAGCCCCCCTGCTCCTCGAAGCGGGGGCGGCCTGTCTCGCGCTGGGAGCCCCCGAGCGGGCGGGCCCTCACGTCTTGGCGGCCCTGCATCGGGCCGAAGAGCTGCGCTCACAAGGGGCCATCGCCCGTGTGACCTTGGCGAGTGCTCAAATCGCACTCGCGCAAGGGGATCTCGCGAGTGCGGCGCAGCACCTGGAGGCTGCACGCCTACTTGCCACGCAGGCAGGGATGGCCGACGTGCTGCTCGCCGCGACGTCGAGCGAGGCGACCTTGATGACCGCGCAGGACCAAGTCTGGGAGGCTGCCCTGCGCTACCGGCAGCTTCATGCCGAGGCCAGCCGCCGTGACCTTGTCCTGCTTGCCATCGATGCCGCCCTGCGCCTCGGCGAGCTGGCCCCTGGGGATGAGGCGCAGCGCCTGATCGCACAAGCCGAAACCGCGCGCACCCGCATTATCGAAACGCTCGCCCACGCGCGCCGCGCTGCCTTCGCGCGCCGATACCGTTCGGCGAACACGGCGCAGGCCCCCTCTCTCGAAGCCGGGATGGCCTCGGTCATCGCCGACTTCGGCCGGATGGTCACGGGCTCTCTGCAGCCCCAAGAGGTCCTCACGCGGGTCATCGACCAGGTCATGGCCATCACCGAGGCGGCCCGCGGCATGATCATGCTGGTCGACGCCCATGGGGCCCTAAGCGGGCTGGTGACGCGCCCCCGCAGCGAAGCCGAGGACGGGGGCCTGATGAGCTTCAGTCGCTCGTTCGTGGACGCCGCCCTGCGCGAGCGGCGATCCGTCTGGGTCGCCGACGCCCAGACGGATGCGCGCTTCGCCGCGGCACGAAGCGTCCTGGCCCTCGACCTGCGAACGGTCATCTGCGTTCCTCTGATCGTCGAGGACGCGGTGATCGGCCTGCTCTACCTGGACCGTCAGAGCGTCAACCGCACCTTCGACGAGGCCGACCTGCGCCTGGTCGAAGGGCTCGCAGGCTTCGCGGCCCTTGCGATCGCAAACGCCACCCGCTTCGAGGAAACCCAGGAGCGCAACAAGCTGCTCGCCACAGCCCAGGCCCTGGCCTCCCTCTGCTCGCCGCGGGTCACCCCCGAGCAGCTCCGGCGCGAGATTGCCTGGCAAGGCCTCGTGCTGGCCGACGCCGAGACCGCCGCGCTCTACGACGAAGCCGCCGAACCACTCGTCTGCCTGGACGCTCGGGGAACGGCCATCACCTGCCAGCCCCCCCTCGAAGCCCTCGCGAACGCCCGGCTCACGGGGGTCGTGAGCACGACGAGCAATGTCCAGCTCACCACCTTGATCTTGCCCTTGATGGCCAACCATCGCTGCTGGGGCATCTTGTGCCTGAGCCGTCCTGCCACGCGCCTGTTCACCCCGCAAGAGATCGCAACCCTCGAGGGAATCGGCGCCCAGATGGCGCACCTGCTGGAGGCGCAAATCAGCAGGGAAGCGCAAGCCCAGCGCATCGAACGTCTCGAAAAGGCCATGCGCCAGCTGGACGACCGTCACGACGCGAGCAAGCTCGACCCACAGAGCGGCCTGTTCAGCGCCCCCTACGTCATTCAACGCCTGAGAGACGAGGTCACCGAGGCCCTGCGCTACGATCAACCGCTTTCCCTGCTCGTCCTCGAAGCGGCGCGGATCGAAGCGCTCGCCGCTCACTTCGGCCCCCAGACCGGCGACGACATGTGGCGGCACCTGGGGGATGCGCTTGCTCAGATGAGCCGCAAGACCGACGTGGCGGCTCGCCTCGAAGGCGAGCACTGCGCCATCCTGATGCCCCAGACCCCACTCGCCGGAGCCGAAGTCTTCGCCCGGCGCCTCAAGGAGCACCTCGACGAGTTTGCGATCTGCGACGCGAACGGCGCCGAGCTCTGGAAGCTGGACGTCGCCGTCGCGACCATCCAGTGGCAAGTCGCCGAAACGCCCGACGAGATGCTCGCGCGCGCCCTCGGCGCCCTCCCGAGCGAGGGCTGAGATCACTCCCGCTTGATGCGGCGGATCACACCCTGCAAGAAGCCCTCCGGGGGTGGCGGGTTGGCCATGGTCTGCACCGGCCGGGGCTGCTTCGGGATCGGCGCGTCGCCGGGAGCTTTGAACTTGGGGCCGGACGGTTTGCTTGCAGGGGCCGTGCGCTCGACGCACGGGAACATCTGGTTCAGCACCGGATCGTTCTTGAACAGCAAATCGAACGTGGTCAGCAGGTAAAGCCGTGTCTTGAACTTGTTGAGATCGAACTCGGCGAGCAGGCGCCGACGCCTGCTCGCCTCGTCCTTGCCGAGACGCTGCAGCAGCGCCATCATCTCCGCGATATCGGCCGCTTCCAGTGTGCTTTCAAGCGTCAGGAGGGCCTGCGCCTCCTGCGCAGCCTTCGCCGCCTCATCGAAGCGCTCCACGGCGATGCGCAAG
Organism: bacterium; assembly: GCA_017744355.1. Taxonomy (NCBI): domain Bacteria; species bacterium. The sequence continues at coordinate 53,905 of JAGIBK010000003.1, forward strand.
CGCTTCTCGAGGCCCGGATCCTTGAGCGACTGCTTGAGGACCCCAGCCACCATCGACGCGTGATCCTCGCGCATCCCGGCCAAGGTCGGGGCCCAGCGCTCACGGGGCTGCTGCTGCAGCTCCAGGATGAAGCGCAGCATGCGAACGCGCCCGGCCAAGGCCTCTTGCTGGGTCTCGAAGAGCGAAAGATAGCGCTCGGCCTCGGCACGCAGGGTCTGCAGCCACGTCCGATCGAGCGGCGGGCTGGTGGCTTGCCGGGCGGGGGTCTTGATGGTGAAGGGCGACTGCACGAGCACATCCCCTGCCATCCTGGGGGATGGCAAGGGATGCGGCGCAGAAGCAGCTCGGCGTGAAGGGTCGCTCACGCACACCCCAGGCCGGATAGCCTAGCGGGCGACACTCTGCTGGTACTCGCCCATTTGCTTGCGGACGTCGGCGAAGGACAGCTTCTCGTTGACGACCCGGTTGGCCCAGTAGTCGGGGCCGTTCCCCGCCGTGTTGATGTCCTTGCCGGTGAGGTCCTGGTAGATCTTGGCAATGGTGTCGTTGATGAGCTGGCGCGACATCCCGGCCGACACGGGCTCGGCCGACTGCGAGAGGCGCTCGACTTCGAACTCCCGAAAGCGCTGCTTGATGGATTCCTGGCTCGAGCCGGGGCGCATGTACTCGTTGACCATGCTCTCGAGGAAGGCCCCATCGCCGGTGAAGTCTCGCCCCATGGCCTCCTTGGCGATCGCAAGCACGCTCTGCTCGGCCGAAGCGTGCAGGGCCGCCACGTCCCCTATGAATTGCGACTTGCTCACCTCGCCGTACATGGCCGGATCGTAGAAGCGATGGCGCGTGTTCAGCTCATCTCCCGAGAGCTTCCCATCGTGGTTCATGTCCGCCTCGTCGAACAGGGCCGCGAACTTCTTCGCGCGCTCCGGATCGATGGAGGTTGCAGCCTGAGGCGTCGCGGAGACGGCGCCGAAATCGGAGCCCGGCGCGGCCGCTTGAGGCTTGGCGTTGTCGAGGACCGCAAGCCCGCCCGTGACCTGGCTCTGGTCCTGGGCCATCTCGGGCTTGCCGAAGTCCGCGAGGTTCTCCTTGGTCACCAGGTCCTGCCCGAGCTGCATGAGGCCCTGGGCCATCTCGCCCAGGCCCTCGATGACCTCGCCGGCGGCGTCTATCTGTGCCTTGACGGGGTTCTTGCCCTGGAGCAAGTCCATGGCCATGTGGCCCCCCATCGCCATCGGATCGAAGCGGGCCGCGCTCTTGAGAAAGCCGCCGATATCCATGCATCCTCCTCCTGACCGTCACAGGGCAACGCTTGTTGCCGATCAAATCGACGCACTGACGATAAAATCGTCCTCTATCCAACAGCTATTAACCCCGAATGAAGTGAACTCTATCTTTCTTAATGAAACTAAAACAATACACAAAAAACTGAGATCGTTTCGTTATCAAAATACCTTTCACGGGAACATGGGATTCGATCGGCTTGCCACGTTTCACGCCTCTCGACCAGCGAGCAACATGCATGCGTAAAAGCCTTCTCGCCCCTCTTCTGATCGGCCTTCTCGTGAGCGCCGGCTGCACGACCGGGCAGCTCGTCGACACCACCGGGGGCAACGACTCCGGCCTCGCGGCGCGCAACACCGCCACCGGCGAGTACACCGGGCAAGTCCTCGGACTGAACGGCAAGCCCGCCGTGAACGTCCAGGTGCAGGGCTATCTGGTCTCCAACAACAGCGCGAGCATCATCTCGAACAACAGCGGGGGCCTCATCTCCCACAACGGCTCCAAGTATGCGATTCTCGCCGCCGAGACGCTCTCCACCACCACCGACGCCAAGGGTCGCTTCAAGCTCGTCAGCCGCAGCGGCTTGCCGATGAACGTCGAGGCCGTCCTCTCGGCGAACGTCAAGGCGATTCAGCTTGGCGTCACCGAAGAGACCAGCGCCAAGCTCCAGCTCGCCAAGACCGGGCAGATCAGCGGTCGAGTCACGACCCCCAAGGCCCCCTCGGTCACCAACTGGGAAGGGGTGGACGTCTTCATTCCCGGCACCTCGTACGTGGCCAAGACGGACGCGGCCGGTCGCTACACCCTCTCGAACGTGCCGGTCGGCACCTTCGACCTGGTGGGAACCAAGGCCGGCCTGGGCCGCGGCAACCAGCCGAGCGTCGGGGTCGCTTCCGAGCAGACGACGCAGGCGCCGGACCTGGCCCTCTCGGTCACCACCCCGGAGATCGCGAGCATCAGCCAGCCGAACGGTGGTCCCGGCAGCGTCGTCACCCTCACAGGCTCGAACTTCGGGGCCTCCACCGGCGAGAGCCTCGAAGTGACCTTCGGCGGCGCCCAGGTCGCCGCCCCCCAGCGCGTCGACGACCGGACCCTACGGGTCGAGGTGCCGCCCGCGGCCGACTCGGGGGCCGTCGTGGTCACGGTGAGTGGCATCAAGAGCAACGCCAAGAACTTCACCGTTCTATCCGAGCTCATCCTCTCGCCCCGCTTTCCGTACCTGCGCAAGGGCCGCCCCCAGCGCTACACCGTCACCGCCCTCGACCGCGACAAGCACGTCGTTTCCAACCCCTCGGTCACCTGGAGCGTGACGGGCAATACCTTCCAGCTGAACAACGGTCTGGTGACGCCCACGGGCGAGGGACAGGGAACCCTACGCGTCACCAGCGGCATGCTGCGCGCGCCCCTGGACCTCCAGGCCTTCGATGGCCCGGTCGTCAACACGCTCGCCGGCAGCTACATGGGCTTTCGCGACGGGGTAGGCAGCGAGGCGCAGTTCTCCTACCCCAACGGGGTCGCGGTGGACGCGAGCGGCAGCGTCTACGTGGCCGATCGCAACAACCACCGCATCCGCATGATCAGCGGCGACGGCCTGGTCAGCACCCTCGCGGGGACCGGCCTTCCCGGGCGCAAGAACACCATCGGGGCCGCTGCGGAATTCTACTCCCCCGCCTGCGTCGCCCCGGACGGCAAGGGGAACCTCTTCCTGACCGAAGCGGGCAACCATGATGTCCGGTGCATCTCGCTCACGACCGGCATGGTCTCGACCGTGGCAGGAGACGGGGTCGCCGGCTACTACGACGCCTGGACCCCTCTAGAGACCGCCCGCTTCAACACCCCCCACGGCCTGGCCGTCGGGAGCGACGGGACCCTCTACGTCGCCGACTGGGGCAACCAGACCATTCGCTTCATCCTGCCCAACCGGGCCGTGCGCACCATGGCCAACATCATCGTCTACAACGGGACCCCCGTCCCGGGCTTCGTGGACGGTTCCTACGCGAACGCGCGCTTCAACTATCCCATCGGCGTGGCCGTGGATTCGAGCGGCAAGCTCTACGTCTCCGACCAGCACAACAACCGCATCCGGCGCATCGACACCGACCTCCAGGTGAGCACCTTCGCCGGCAACGGCGACCCCGCCCTGTTCAACGGCCCCCACGATCTGGCGGTCGATGCCGCTGGCAACGTCCTGGTCGCCGATCACGACCACAACCAGATCAAGCAGATCGCCCCCGACGGGACGATCCGCGTGATCGCGGGCTCGGGGGAGTACGGGCTCGCCGACGGTCGCGGATCGCAGGCGAGCTTCAACGAGCCTTTCGGGGTCGCGGTGGACGCGAGCGGCAGCATCTACGTGGGCGATCGCAACAACCACCGCATCCGCCTCATCTGGCCCTAGCCCTCAAACGAAACGACCGCCCGGTCTCGGGCGGTCGTTTCGTTTGGGATGGGGGAATGCCTTACGCCAGCGACTTGTAGATGCGCTCGGCGTGGCCGGTGGCCTTGACGTTGCGGTAGACGGCCTTGAGGACGCCGTCCGCGCCGATCACGAAAGTCGAGCGGATGACGCCGACGTAGACCTTGCCGTAGTTCTTCTTCTCGCCCCAGGCGCCGAATAGCTCCATCAACTTGTTCTCGGTGTCGCTCAACAGGGTGAAGGGCAGGCCGTACTTGGTCTGGAACTTGAGGTGCTTCGTGGGGGCATCAGGGCTGACGCCGACCACCACGACCTTCTCGCCGTGGGTGGCCAGGCCGTCGCGGAAGTCGCAGGCCTCGGTGGTGCAGCCGGGGGTGTCGTCCTTGGGATAGAAGTAGAGGACCAGGTCCTTGCCGGGCACCAGCAGATCGGCAAGGCGATACTCGCCCTCCTCACCTGCCGGATTGACGCCGCGCAGGGTGATGTCCGGGATGGGGGATCCGACTTCGAGCATGGGATAGGTTCCTTTCAAGAATCAGGCGAGAATGGCGCGCAGGGCCTCGCGGAACTCCTGCATCGTCGCGAAGCGCGAGGCGGGCAGGGGATGCATGGCCTTGGCGAGGGCGGTGCCAAGCGCCTCGGGCAGTTGCGGGTTCAGCTCGTGCGCGGGCGGGTTGGACGTGCGGGAGATGAAGCTCTCGGGCTTCTGGCCCGTCACCAGGTGGTAGAGGGTGGCGCCCAGGCCGTACACGTCGCTACGCGGATCGGCACCCGAGGCGTTGGTAAAGAGCTCCGGGGCCGAGTAGGCCGGGTCGCGGCCGTGGATCGCCTCGGTGAAGACGATCGAAGGGTCCCCCTCGATGTGCGCCCCCGAGAAGTTGGTAACCTTCACGATCTCGTCCGAAACGCGGATGCTCGCGGGCGTCACGTTGCGGTGCACGACGGGGGGCGTGGCGTGGTGGGCCGCGTTCAGACCGGCGGCGGCCTGCGCTGCGTAGCCCACGGCCTCGCGCCACGAGAGCGAGCCGATCCGATCGACCAGGTTGAAGCCCTCGACCCACTCGGCGATGACGTAGAGGTTGCCCTCGTCCTCGATCACGTCGAGGATGGTGACGAGGTTGGGGTGAGAGAGCTTGGCCGTCGCTCGGGCCTCGCGCACCGCCCGGTTCTTCCAGAGGGCGAGCTTGTCCGGCGGCAGGTTGACGTCGGAGATGAGCTTCTTGATGAAGACCTGGCGCTCGGTGATGGCGTTGAAGGCCTTGAAGGAGACCGAGCGGGGCGAGCGCTTGAGGGTCTCGGCGATCCGGTAGTTCTCGAAGGGCAGGTACTCTTCCTCTTCGAGGTTGCTGCCGACCAGCACCTGGGCGATCGCCTGGACCTGGGCAGGGGTCGCCTCGTGGCGCATGCGCTCGGCGTCGGCCTGGATGACCGGCAACAGCCGCTCCAGCGTCACCAGCTCGATGTCGGTCGGGTTCTCCACGTGCATGGGGGTGTGGGGCGGCACGACGATGAGGGCCTTGGTCTTGAGCTTGCCCATCAGCCCCGAGTTCCAGCGCGAGAGGATGGTGTTGAGGGTCTTGGCCTTCATCTCGCAGCGCTGCAGGGGGTTCTCGATCTGGTGGGGCGGGTTGTTGTCCCGGTGCACCCGCCAGGTCTTCTGGTTGACGTGGCCGTGGACCTCGCCCTGCCAGTACTTGGTCTCGATGGCGTAGACCGCGTGGGTCGAGACCAGGATGATGTCGATCTCGATGTTGCTCTGCTTGTGGTAGAAGCCGGGCAGGATAACGTTCGTCAACGCCACGAAGCCCTCGGGAAGATGGCCGAGCGTGCGCGCGACGGTCTTCTCGAATTCGTTCACGGGGTTTCCGGCCACGATGATCTGGGCCATGGGGCGAGGGCTCCTTCCACGTAAGGCATGAGTCTTGCTCTCTTCATCCTACCCGGAAGAGCGCTTGGCTACGCCTTTTCGTGGCTCACGCCAGCGATCGCGCCACCACCCGATGCCAGACCCCCTCCAGGGCGCGCTTGAAGCTGAGGGCGTCCGGATAGCGATCGGCGGGGTTCTCTTCGAAGGCCCGGCGGATGATCGCGTCGAGCCCGGCGACCCAGCCCAGGTCCTCCGAGAGGGCCGGGGTGGCCGCGAGGGTGAGGGCGATCGCCCGGCTCTCGGCCGTCAGGGGCCTGAAGTGCTCGGTGGGGATCAGGCCGAAGGTCCGGGGCCCCAGCCAAGGCTCGGTGGGCATCTCCCCGGTGATGAGGCGATAGAGGGTGAGCCCCAGCGAGTACAGGTCGGAAGGGGCCTTGGCCTGGTTGGGGGCCGCGAACTGCTCGGGGGGCATGTAGGTGAAGGTGCCGATCGGCACGTTGGCGTCGAGCGTCAGGTTGGAGGTGCCGAGGGCCGCGTTCTTGGCGATGCCGAAGTCCAGGAGCTTGACGTGGCCCGTGTGCTGCGTGCGCATGATGTTGCTCGGTTTGATGTCCCGGTGCACGATCCCGCGGGCGTGAGCAAAGGCCAGCACGTCGCAAATGGCGATGCCGACCGAAAGCACCTGCTCCAGGGGCAGGGGCGCTGCCTCCTCGAGGTTCTCGCCCTCGATCCACTCGGTAACCAGCATGGAGGGCTCCATGTAGTCGTAGACCTTGACCACCCCGTCGTGGTGGTTGGAGAGGGCGATGAGGCTCTGGACCTCCTTCTGGAAGCGGGAGATGATGCCGTCGAGGGTCCCGGCCCCGCTCGCCACCTGCTTGAGGGCGACCTGACGGCCCAGCCGCGTGTCCTCGGCGCAGTAGAGGATCGAGTGCAGGCTGCTGCCCACCACCCGCAGGATGCGGTAGGAGCCCACCATCTCACCCGCCTCGCGCATGCGCACGCCCAGCGGGCCGTAGGTGACGGGTCCGGTCTGTTCGGCGCGCTCGCTCACCGGCGCCTGTGGGGGCGCCGGAGGCACGGGGCGCTTGCGGCGCGAGAAGCCAAACGCGAGCGCGCCGGCGCTGAGCGTCAAGAGCGAGCCCAGGGCCACGTACAAAGAGGTCGGCACCGCAGGGGCCACGGGGGGCGCGGGCGACGGCGTGGGCGAAGCGGTCGTCTCGGGCTTGAGGGCCCCCGACTGGATCTGGAAGATCAGGTCCTGGGCCGCGAGGCGCACCGCCGGGTCGCGCTTGATGGCCTCGGTGCAGAGCGCGATCGCCGCCGCGGGCCGTCCGGCCAAGGCGAGCACCCGCGCGACCGGCAGGTAGTTCCAGCCGTTCTCGGGCCAGGCCTCGATGGCGTCGTTGCCGTGAGAAATGGCGGCGTCGTAACGCCCCAGCCGCCCGTACAGGCTCGCCAGGCGCAGGTGGGCCTCGCCGGCGCGCACCTTAGGGGCCGCCTTGAGGAGCGCCTCGAGCTGCGCGATCGCAGCCTCCGGCCTGCCCTGGGCGATCAGATCGTCTACCGCCTGCATGGCATACACCCAGGCGCGATCGCCCGTGACCTCCTGAGCCGCCCACGCAGGCGCCATCGCCCCGGCGGCCGTCAGGGCGACCGGGGCGATCGAGAGCGTCATGGCGAGGATGAGGGCGGCCTTGCCTATCAATCCGGAGTCCTTCTTCGAACAGTGCCTGGGCCCCTTGCCTGAGTCATCATAACAAGCGCGCCGGCCTCTGCTCCATGTACCCCGGCAGCTGGCGAGCTATCCGGAAGACTGGACGAAAAGCGGCAATCTAAGCCAATCAGGGGCAGTTCAGGGCGCGATCAGGAGCGACGCGCCAGGTAGGCGATCCGGTAGGTCGAAGCGCTCACGGCGTTCAGGGTCAGGCAGTCGTAGGCGTTCACGAGGTCGAAGCCCGCGCGCTCCAGCGCCTCGCGGACCTCGAAGAGCGAGTAGCCGCGGTGGTGGTGGGTCTCCCGGATGCGGCGGTACAGGCCGGTGTCGGCCTCCTCGACGAAGTAGTCCACCTTGAGGGCGCCGATCCGCTTGTGCGGGTCGTAGGAGGCGCGCCAGATGCGGGCGTAGGCGTCCTCGACCTTCACCTCGGTCTCGTTGCCCCAGGCGGTCGAGACCGCGTACTCGGTGATCGCGTCGAAGAGGAAGAGGCCGCCGGGAGCCAGGTGGGCGGCCACCCGCTCGAAGGCCTTTTCGAGATCCTCGGGAACCAAAAGGTAGTTGATGGAGTCATAGAAGCAGGTGGCGGCATCGAAGGTGCCACCCAGCGCAAGCTCCCTGATGTCCTGGCAACGCCAGCGCACCTCGGCGCCCCAGCGCGTGGCCTTGGCCCGCGCGAGCGCCAGCATCGCCTCGGACTGATCCACGGCGGTCACGGCAAGTCCCCGGTTGGCGAAGGCCACCGCGGCCGAGCCGGTCCCGCAGGCCAGCTCCAGCAGCGATTGAGGTTCATGACCGGACAGCTCCCAGAGCTCGCGGGCGTAGCTGACCATCCGCAAGCTGAAGCGGCTCTGGCCGGTGCGGTCGTAAACGGAGGCGTAAGCGTCGTAGAGGGCTGACATGGCAGGTCGCCTGATACAAAAAAGATCGGACGGGTACGATGAAAGACACGTCGCCCCGCCGGGAAAGCCGGTATTAAATGATTTTTAAAGATTAATAAAGAATACGCTAGAAATCGGTCGGATTTATCTATATACTGAAAAGCTGCCGAGCTCTTCGTGCGATCGACTGTGACACGCGTCACTTTTCCCGCGGAGCCCGGCGATCCGAGACCAGGGCATTATCCCCTGCGCAGGCGAATTTGGCAAACTGGCCATCCCCGCCTCGCCCGACCCGGAGCCCGATTCGGATCGCCCCGTCGCCCCGCGACACGCAGAGCGGCCACGCCAGTACGCCTGGCTTTAAATATGAGGAGGTGCTAGTTGCCTAAGCTCGCCGGTGAAATGCTCGTTGAGATCGCCGCTCCGGTCCCCTTCGAAGAAGAGCCCCTCACCCATTCGTCCGACCTCGCCTTCACCAACGCCGAGGAAGAGACCGAAGATCTCGACGCCACCGAGACTCCCGAAGAAGAGAGCACTCACACCAAGAAGATCAACGTCGCCACCACGGGGGCTCACCACGAGCAATCCGACGACTCCATCCGGATGTACCTGCAAGAGATCGGCCGTCGCCGCCTGCTGACCCATCCCGAGGAGCTCGAGCTCGCCCGCCGCGTCGCAAACGGCGACGAGAAGGCCAAGCGCATGCTGGTCGCCGCCAACCTCCGTCTGGTGGTTTCCATCGCCCGCAAGCACCTGGGTCGCGGCCTCTCCTTCCTCGACCTGATCCAGGAAGGCAACATGGGCCTGATGCGTGCCGCCGAGAAGTACGACTATCGCAAGGGCTTCAAGTTCTCGACCTACGCCACCTGGTGGATCCGTCAGGCCATCACCCGCGCGATCGCCGACCAGGGCCGCACCATCCGCGTGCCGGTCCACATGGTCGAGACCATCTCGCGCGTCAAGAAGACCATCCGCCTGATGAGCCAGAAGCTGGGCCGTGCTCCCAACGAGCACGAGGTCGCCACCGAGCTTGCGATCACCGTCGAGAAGCTCCGCGAGATCACCAAGGCCGACCGCGAGCCCATCAGCCTCGAAACCCCCATCGGCAAGGACGACGACAGCCGCCTGGGCGACATCATCAAGGACCAGTACACCGCAAGCCCCCCCGCGACCGTCATGAACCGGATGCTCTCCGAGGACGTCCAGACCATGCTCGAGACGCACCTGACGGACCGCGAGCTGTACGTGGTGCGCCGCCGCTTCGGCCTCGACGGCGAGACCCAGCGCACCCTCGAAGGCATCGGCCACGACATGGGCGTCACCCGCGAGCGGGTCCGCCAGATCGAAGCCAAGGCCCTCCAGAAGCTGCGCAGCTCGGCCTTCAAGGAGCAGCTGCGGGGCTACCTCAGCTAGAAACCTCAACCCCATCTCACCCGGGACCTTTCGGTCCCGGGTTTTTTGTTGCAAGGAAGTTCAATTATTTTAACTTGTGAAATATCTAGTGAGCGAATATTTTAGTAACTGAAAGTTCAAAGGGAGAGCCCGATGCCGTTTTCCGATCCGAGAGCCGAAGTCCTGAATGACCTGTTCGACGGGTTCCGTGGGATGCGCGAGCTGTTCCACGGGCTCATCGCCCTGTACGGCCTGAACATCTCTCACTACGCGGCGCTCAAGCACCTGCACCGCCAGGGCCCCCGCTCCATGAGCCAGCTGACGAGTTTCCTGAACGTGACCCACGGCGCGAGCACCAGCGTGATCGATCGGCTCGCCGCCATCGGCCTCGCTGAGCGCCAGGCAGCCCCGCACGATCGCAGGGTCGTGCAGGTCCAAATCACCCTCCAGGGCCAGGAGGTCCTCAAGGCCATCGCCGACGAGTCCATCCTGCGCCTGACGACGGTATTCGCCGATCTGTCGAACGACGACCGGCAGCAGCTGGCGCAAGGACTCAAGATCCTCGCCAATTCCATCCGTACCGCCCACGCATCCCCGCTTGGAGAGAACCATGCCAACCGCTGAATCCAGCACCAACGGTCAAGCCCCCGCCCCCGTCGAAGACCTGAAGGTCACCCCGAAGCGCAAGCCTCCCGTCGTCCTGATGGGCGTGCTCGCCATCGGCCTGGTGATCGGCGGGGTGTACGGCGGCAAGTGGTGGACGCACCGCCAGGCCTTCGTCTCGACCGAGGACGCCCAGGTCGCAGGCAACCTGATCACCGTCAGCTCGCGCGTGCCGGGCCGCATCGGCCAGCTCCTGGTCGACGAGGGCCAGCAGGTCCAGGCGGGCCAGGTGGTCGCCGTCCTGGACGAGACCGACTTCAAGGCCCAGCTCGCTCAGGCCGAGGCGGGGCTCGCCGTCGCCAAGACCGGCCTCAAGACCTCCGAGACCGGGGTCTCGCTCCAGAGCGCCCAGACCACCTCGCAAATCGCCCAGGCCGAGGCCGGGGTGCGCGCCGCCCGCGCGGCCCTCACCAGTGCCGAAGCCAGCGCCGAGAAGGCGCACGCCGACCTCTCGCGCGTCGAGCGTCTCTTCGAGGCGGGCGGCATCTCCAAGCAGGCGTACGAAGCCGCCAAGACTGGCGCGACCGCGGCCGACTCGGCCCTGACTGCCGCCAAGAGCCAGCTCAGCTCGGCCCAGGAGGGGCTGCGCCTCGCCAACGCCGGCACCCAGGCGGTGAGCATCAAGCGCGGCGGGGTCGAGACGGTCCAGGCCCAGATCGCCCAGGCCGAGGCCGCGGTCAACCTCGCCAAGCTCCAGCTCGCCCACGCGACCATCACCGCCCCGGTCTCGGGCGTCATCGCCCGCCGCATGAGCAACCTCGGCGAGCAGGTCGCCCCCGGCCAGGGCCTCTACTCGCTGACCGAGACCGACAAGGTCTGGATCTCGAGCTACATCGAGGAGACCTACATCCGCCGCGTCCACCAGGGTGCTCCGGTCGACATCCGCATCGACGCCTACCCCGGCAAGACCTTCCACGGCAAGGTCCAGCAGGTCGGCTCGGTCACCGGCGGCCAGTTCTCGCTCTTGCCCGCCAACAACGCCGCCGGCAACTTCACCAAGGTCGTCCAGCGCATCCCGGTCAAGATCGCCGTCGAGGACCAGGGCCACGAGCTGAAGCCCGGCATGTCCGCCGTCATCGACATCGACGCCCGCACGCTGTAACCAGGAGGCCCCATGGCCATCGCAAGCCCGCGCAAGGGGTTCCAGAACCCGTTCGCCAAGCTGATCACGGATCAGAACTACATGTGGTGGGCGGCCCTGCCGGTCATCATGGGCATGTTCATCGTCATCATCGACTCGAGCATCGTCAACGTGGCGCTGCCGCACATCATGGCGGCTTTCGGCTCCAACGTCGACGACATCGAGTGGATCTCGACCGGGTACATGCTCGCCGCCGCGGCCATGATGCCGACCACCGGCTTCTTGGCCGATCGCTTCGGCCGCAAGAAGCTCTACGCCATCGCCATCTTCCTGTTCACCCTCACCTCCATGCTGTGCGGAGCGGCATGGAGCGCCGAGAGCCTCATCTTCTTCCGCATCCTCCAGGGGATCGCGGGCGGCGCCATCCAGCCCGTCGGGCAAGCCATCGTCTTCGAGGCGTTCCCGCCCGAAAAGCGCGGCATGTCCATGGCCATCGTGGGCATCGGTGCCATGCTCGCCCCGACCCTGGGCCCCACCCTGGGCGGGTACCTGGTCGAGTACATCAACTGGCGGTGGATCTTCTACGTCAACCTGGTCCCGGGGCTCATCGCCACCTTCATGGCCGCTGCGGTCCTGCGCGAGACGGCCCTCAAGAACGTCAAGATGGACGTCTGGGGCTTCGTCTCCATGGCGATCTTCCTCTCGACCTTCCTGGTGGGCGTCAGCGACGGCCACGCCAAGGGCTGGGACAGCCCCTACATCTTGGGCCTGTTCGCGGTGGCCGCCGTCAGCTTCGGCCTCTTCCTCGTGATCGAGCTGTGGCGCAAGGAGCCCCTCATCGACCTACGCCTGTTCAAGAACTTCACCTACAGCGCGGGCACCGTCGCCTCCATCGTCATGGGCATCGGCCTGTTCGGGGGCATGTTCCTGCTGCCGGTCTTCCTGCAGACCGTCATGGGCTTCGACGCGGTCAAGACCGGCCTCATCATGCTGCCCTCGGGCCTATCGGTCGCCTTCATGATGCCGGTCGCGGGGCTGCTCTCCAACCGGCTGGACCCGCGGGTGCCGCTGATCGGGGGCCTCAGCCTGATGGGCCTCTCGCTCATCCTCCAGTCCCACATGACCCCCGAGACGCCGCTCTTGACCATCTACGGCTGGACCATCCTGCGCGGTATCGGCATGGGGCTCGCCTTCCCCAGCATGAACCAAACGGCCCTGGGGGCGGTCCCCATCCAGAAGATCGGCCAGGCATCGGGCCTCTTCAACGTCACCCGTCAGATCGGCGGCAGCTTCGGCATCGCGATCCTCGCCACCATCCTGAGCCAGCGCACGGCCTTCCATACAGCCATTCTGGGCCAGGACGCGGCCCGCACCGGCGTGGCGGGCCACGCCATCGGCGCGCTCAAGGGGCTGATGCTGAGCCACGGCGCAAGCCCTCACGTCGCTCAGCAACAAGCCGGCGCCGTGATCGGCATGCTCGCGGGCAAGCAGGCCGCCGTCCTCGCCTTCCAGGACACCTTCTGGATCTCGGGGATCATCATGTTCGCGGGTGCTATCCCCGCCCTCTTCCTGGTCAAGAAGAAACAACAAGGCCAAGCGGGCGCTGCCCACATGGCCGTGATCGAGTAACCCCTACGACTATCCCTGACGGCACCGGAGGCCGCTTGCCATGAACCATCCCCTCACCCGGGGCCTTTCGCCCCTCCTCGCCGCCGCGACGCTTGCCGTCGCCACCCTCCCGGCTCAGGCGGCCGAGCAACCCCTCGACCTGCGCGCGGCGGTATCGGCCGCGCTCGACACCAGCCCCGCCGTCACCGCCGCCGAGGCCAAGATCGGCGCCGCCGAGGCCCGGCAGGGCGAGGCGAACGCCCGGGTGCTGCCAACCGTGACCCTCAGCGCCATGCCGGTTCACATCGGGATCCTCGACAACAACCTCTCGCGCATGCTCAAGGCGATGGCCCCGGGCCTCAGTCTCGATTTCATGCTCAGCGAGACGCTGACCGTCACCCAGCCCCTCTTCACCGGCGGCCGCATCGGGCTCGGCCGCGAGGCCGCCGAGGCAGGCAAGGCCATGGCCCAAGAGGGCGCGCGCCTCTCGCGCCAGAACGTCGCCTTCGAGACCGCCACCTACTACCTCAACGTGCTGCGCGCCGAGAGCCTGCTCGAAGCGGTCCTCGAGAACGATCGCCAGGCACAGGCCCACCTCAAGGACGCCCAGGCCCGCGAGAAGAACGGGCTCGGCACCCGCTTCGACACCCTCCAGGCCCAGACGGCCCTCGCCAACGTCAAGGGCCGGGTCATCCAGGCCCGCAACGCGGTCAAGCTCGCTCGGCTGAGCCTCTCGACGGCGATCCACCAGCCGCTCAACGACCGCCCCCTGGCAGCCCCCAGCCTCCCGATGTTCAAGATCAGCGAGAGCAGCATCGCAAGCGGCATCGAGGCCCGGCCCGAGGTGAAGGTCGCCCAGGGCCAGCAGAAGATCAATGCCCTCAGCACCGAGATCAGCCGACGCTCCCTGCTGCCCACCGTGGGGGTCCAGGGCATCCTCTTGGCCGACAAGCTCAACGTGCCGGGCTACGCCGTCATGGGCTCGGCCAGCTGGGAGCTCTTTGATGGCGGCAAGGTCCACGCCCAGATCCGCGCGGGCGAGAAGACCGAGGAGGCCGATGTGGCGAACCTCCAAGCCATGCGCGAAGGGCTCCGGCTCGAGGTCGAGAAGGCGATCGCCGATCGCAGCGAGGCCAAAGAGCGGATTACAGCCGCCGAGCAGGGTCTGAAGGCCGCTCAGGCCGGCTACGACCTGGCTCAGCTACGCTACAGCGAAGGGGCCGGCACCGGCACCGAGGCCATCGACGCGGCCAGCACCATGTCCCAGGCCCGCGCGACCTACATCCAGGCCACCTACGACGCCTTGGCCGCCGAGCTCAAGATCGCCAAGGCCCTCGGGCTGGACCTGGCGGGAATGCTGCGCAAGGCATAATCCTCGAAGCAGACGAGGCCCGCCATCCTGGGACGGCGGGCCTCGTTTCGTCCTGTTGGGTCCTGCCGTTACCAGCGCTTAGGAGGCGCGCTCTTCTTGCTGCTGCCGCTGCTGAGGTTGTTGCCGTTGCCCGTCTGCTGGCTGGAGCCGCCGACGGCTTGGTTGTTCTGGTTGATGCGCACCTTCGAGCGATCGCCGGCATAGACGTCGCTGTAGTTGAGCTGCATCGTGTTGCCGCTGTTGCCCCACTCGCCGAAGTTGTCGCGGTTGTCGCTCGGCCCACCCGAGCCGCTCTTGGAGCCCGACCCACCGCTGCTCGCGTTGTTGCGGTTGCCGACTTGCTGGGCGGCGCCACCGACCGCCTGGTTGTTTTGATTGACGGAGACGTTCGACTTGGATCCGGCCTTCACCTTGCTCACGTTCGCCTGATAGGTGTTGCCGCTGTCGTCCCAGTCACCGAAGTTGTTGCGGTTGTCCGAGCCCTGGATCGACCCCACCGGGCTGTGCCCGCAGGCCACCGTGGTGAGGAGCACCGCCACAATCGCGGAAAGATGAACAATACGCATGTTTCAAGTCCCCCTTCTTAATACTGGTCGTACGCTACGCCGTACCTTCTGCACGGGTTGCGGGGCAACTATAGGCTGCCAGCAGTCCGGAAAAATACCCCGCCTCGCCGCATCATCTTTGGGCAAGAGCACCCAAGTGGCCGTTGAGCAAGCGGCCTGAAATGCAATAATTGAGCGCATTTGAGAGGGCACGGTCAGCGACGGGCAAGCAAGCAAAGGATAGGCCTCATTTCTTCTCCCGAACGACGGAAGACTCCGCGCCCCACCTGCGATGGCGCCTCTCAGCGGCACACGCCGGCGGCGGAGCGAAGGCGGGCTCTCCTTCGGCCCAGAACCGTCACCCCCTTCATTCCGCGCGACGCAGGGCGCAATCCCACAAAGCAAGGTCCGAGACTGGACGCGTCCCCGCAGCGACCGTAAGATAAGGGCATGAGCGACATCCAGCACCCTTTGACCCTCAACGCCCCCCTCTGCACCACTTTCCTCGAGAAGTTCCTCGTCAACGAGGTCACGAAGGTGGGCTTCAAGCGAGTCGTACTCGGCCTCTCCGGCGGCATCGACTCGGCGCTCGTGGTCTACCTGGCGGTGCGGGCGCTCGGCCCTGAAGCGGTGAGCGTCATCGCCATGCCCTACAAGTCGAGCAATCCCGAGAGCCTCGCCCACGCGCAGCTCATCGCGGACGACCTGGGCCTCTCGCTCATGACCGAAGAGATCACCCCGATGGTTGACGCCTTCTACGCGCGCCACCCGGAGGCGAGCGCCCACCGGCGCGGCAACTTCATGGCCCGCCAGCGGATGTGCGTCCTCTACGACCACTCGGCATTGGTCAATGGCCTGGTGCTCGGCACCTCCAACAAGACCGAGCTCCTCCTGGGCTACGGCACCCAGCACGGCGACCTGGCCTCGGCCTTGAACCCACTGGGCGACCTCTACAAGACCCAGGTCCGCCAACTCTCGCGTTACGTCGGCGTCCCTGCTCCGGTCATCGACAAGCCGCCTTCGGCGGACCTGTTCGAAGGGCAGAGCGACGAGGCGGATCTCGGCTTCACCTACGACGAAGTCGACCGCTTGCTCTATCACCTGGTGGACCTGCGCAAGAGCCGCGAGGAGGTCCTGGCCCTGGGCTTCTCGCCCGAGATGCTCAAGACCGTCGAGCGGCGCATCCGCCTGAACCACTTCAAGCGCCGCCCGCCCATCCTGCCCAAGATCTCGAACCGCACCATGGACAAGGACTTCCACTACCTCAGGGATTGGGGCGTCTAAGCCTCGCTCGAACGTTAGTAGGGCGAGTCCTTCGGTTTCCCCCCCTTGGGCCAGTCGTGGACCTTCGGCCCGAAGTCGGGGCGGGGCTGCGAGAGCAGGTAGGCGGCCACGTCGTACGCCTGCTGGTCGCTGAGGGTGCCCCCCTGCCCCAGGGGCATGTTCCACTTGATGAAGGCCGCCGCCGTGTCGAGCCGCGCCATGCCGGCTCCGATATTGAAGGAGCGCTCGCCCCAGAGGGGCGGGAAGGCGGCCGTCCCTTGTCCATCGGGCCCGTGGCACTGCGCGCAGCTCGTCCCGTAGACCTGGCTTCCACGTTTCGCGTCAGGGGGAGCGGACGGGCTGATCCGGGAAAAACCTTGGCCTTCGACCTTCATGCCCGTCGGCACTCCCTCCGAGAGCCAGGCCATGTAGGCGACCAGGGCGGTCATCTCTCGGCTCTCGTAGGGCAGGGCCTTGCCGTTCAGGCTGCGCTGGAAACAGTCGTTGATCCGATCTTCGATCCGATCGACCTTTCCGCTCCGGGCGCGGTACTGGGGAAAGCTGGCATACACCCCGACGTACGGGGCCGCCTTCGGCTTGCGGCCCGCCTCCAGGTGACAGTTGGTGCAGCTCAGGGCGTTGCCGACGTAGGGCTTGGCGAAAACGCCCGTCTGGGTGACGATCCGCTGGCCGTATCGGATCGTCTCGCCGCGCACGTCCGAGGGGAGCATCGCCTCGGATGGCGGGTTGAAGGGGGCGACGGGGGCGGCACCCGAAGATGGCGTCGCCCCGAGCGCCAGGAGCGCCCAGGCGGTGATCGCCACTGCTTGCAAGTTCATGGCGCCTCCTCGCTTCGCGGCACGCCCTCAAACGAACGGCCGGCCACTCGAATGAGCAGCCGGCCGTTTGTTTGAGGGATGTTACTTCTTGGTCGCCTTCTTGGCGGCCGGGGCCTTCGCAGCCGGCGCCTTGGCGGCAGCCTTCGCGGGGGCCTTGGCGGCGGTGGTCTTGGCCGGAGCCTTGGCCGCAGCCTTCAGGGTCGCGGGCTGGGGAGCCGAGGCGGCCTCAGCGGCGTACTCGGTGGCCAGCTCGACCAAGAGGCGGACGCCGATGCCGGTCGCGCCCTTGGGCACGTAGGCGGAGCCCTTCTCGTTCCACGCGGTGCCCGCGATGTCGAGGTGGGTCCAGGGGTAGTTCTTGGCGAACTTCGACAAGAAGGCGCCGGCGGTGATGGTGCCGCCCGCGCGGCCGCCCGTGTTCTTGAGGTCGGCCACGTCGCTCTTGATCAGATCGAAGTAGTCGTCCCACATGGGCAGCTTCCAGGCGCGCTCGGCCGAACGCTCGCCAGCCTGGCGGACCTTCTCGCCGAAGGCGTCGTCGTTGGTCATCAGGCCGATGGCCTGGGTGCCCAGGGCGATGACGCAGGCGCCGGTCAGGGTCGCGAGGTCGACCACGCCGCGGGGCTTGTAGCGCTCGGCGTAGGTCAGGGCGTCGGCGAGGATCAGGCGACCCTCGGCGTCGGTGTTGATGACCTCGATGGTCAGGCCGCTCATGGAGGTGAGCACGTCGCCGGGGTGGATGGCGTCGCCCGAGGGCATGTTCTCGGTGGCGGGCACCAGGGCGACTACGTTGACGGGCAACGCGAGCTTGGCGATCGCGCGGATGGCGCCGATGACCGCCGCAGCGCCGGCCATGTCGTACTTCATCTTCTCCATGCCCTCGCCGGGCTTGATGGAGATACCGCCCGAGTCGAAGGTGATGCCCTTACCGACGAAGACCAAGGGAGCTTCCTTGTCGCCGTTGGGCATGTACTCGAGGACGATGAAGCGGGGAGGCTCGGCGTCGATGGAGCCCTGGGCGACACCCAGGAACGAGCCCATGCCTTCCTTCTTGATCTGCTTCTCGTCGAGGACCTTGCAGGTGATCCCGACTTCGGCGGCCATCTTCTTGGCCATCTCGGCCATGGTCGAGGGGGTCAGGTCGTTGGGGGGCATGGAGACCATGTCCCGGCTCAGGGCCACCGCATCCGCGATCGCCTCGGCCTCGGCCTGGGCCTCGCCGATGAGCTCGGCCTGCGCCTTGTCGGCGGCAAGCAGGGTCACGCCGTCGAGATACTTGTGCTTGTCCTTGTTCTCGGTGCGGTAGACGTTGAACTGGTAGTTACCGAGCAGCATGCCCTCGACGAAGGCGCGAGCGGTCGCATGCGCGTCGATGTCCTCGGCGTCGAGGCCGAAGACCGCGGTCGAAAAGGTCTTGATGCCCAGGTCGCGGGCAGTCACGGTCGCCTTGCCGGCGGCCTGGCGCACGCGCTCCACGGTCAGCTCGGCGGGCTTGCCGAGGCCCACGAGCAGCAGGCGCTTGGCGCCGAGCTTGCCGCCGGTGGGGATCATCATGGTCTGGTTGAGCTTGCCGGCGAAGTCGCCCGACTTGAGCACGTCGGCGACGATACCGCCGAGGGCCTTGTCCACGGCCTGCGCGTCGGCGCCGAGCTTGCTCTCACCTTCGAACAGGGCGATCGCGATCAGTTCGCCTTTCTCGGCGGCCGGAGCACCGGTCTTGATGGTTAGCTTCATAGAGACTCCTCAATTCGTTCGACGGCCTGAGCGATCCGCTTATTTAAGCCCGTCTAAACCCCATGATAACAGATTTTCGCGCATGCTCGCTCGCGCGCAGGAACGTGACGAGCTTGTGAGGTTTCGATAAATCTATCAGGGGACGGGTATAGTCATGTCAGGCGAGGGTCATCCCCCTCGCCCCTCGCCGGCCTACTTTCAGAAATGGTTGACGGATTCGCATGAGCACGTCGATTCGCACGCCCCTCGAAGCCCTGCAGCCCGGGATGGTCCTGGCAGAGCCAGTCTTCCATCCCTCGGATCGGCAGCAGTTACTGGGGCCCGGCACCGCCATCACCCCCCAGAACCTCTCGCTGCTCTATCGCGCAGGGGTCGAGGCGGTCACGGTGATCAACTTCCAGGCCCAGCCCGTGAAGGCACCCTCCCGCCCCTTGGCGGCTCCCGTGCGGCAGACGGCCAAGACCGGCCCCCTGGGGCGCCTCTTCGGCGCGAACGAGGCCCCCGCGAAGCCCGCCACCCCCGCTCCGCCTTCCCGCGCCGAGACCGGCGCCCTGTCGCGCTTCACCGAGAGCCGCATCGAGAAGCTCGCCCGCGACGTGGTCACCCACAACGTCGCCTCGATCCGCGAGATCGCCAACACTTACAAGGAGTCGGCAGCCATCGACTTCGAGAAGGCCGACTCGTGCGTGCAGACCACGCTCCAAGAGATCGTGATGAACAAGGAGATCCTCAACAGCCTCTGCGATCTGCGGGTCTACGACGAGTACACCTACGCCCACTCCGCCAACGTCATGAGCCTTAGCCTCCTAATGGGAGTCACCCTGGGCTACCCCATCGACAAGCTGCGCCTCCTGGGGATCGGCGCCCTGTTGCACGACGTGGGCAAGAACCTCATCCCCGACTTCATCCTCAACAAGCCCGGCAAGCTGACCGAGGCGGAGTTCGCGGTCATGAAGACCCACTCCGAGAAGGGCCTGCGCCTGATCCAGAACCACCGCTGGGCCACCCCCGAGATCAAGGGGATCGTCCTGCACCACCACGAGAAATGGGCGGGCGGCGGCTACCCCTACGGCCTCAAGGGCAACGACATCCCCGAGATGGCCCGGGCCGTCGCAATCTGCGACGTGTGGGACGCCCTCATCTCCAACCGCGTCTACAAGAAGGGCATGCCCCCCAACCAGGCCTACCGGATCATCCTGGAGGGCATGGACACCCACTTCGAGCGGCGCATGGTCTGGGCCTTCCAGAACTTCATCGTGCCCTACCCCAAGAACGCGCTGGTGCTGCTCAACTCGGGCGAGATCGCGAAGGTCGCCCAGGTCAACCGAGAGGACCCGACCCGGCCGGTGGTCGAGATGGACGGCCAGCTCATCGACCTGGGCAAGCACGGCCGCCTGGTGGTCCAGGACCTGTACCGCCCCGAGGTCAAGGCCTAGGCCGGCGCCTGAGGTATAATGGGGCGAAACGTCCCACGATACCTTGAGGAAGAACCCACCACCATGGCGAGAACGGTCAAGTGCGGCCTGATCCAGGCCGCGAACGTCGAGAAGGACACCTCCAAGCCCATCGAAGCGATCAAGAAGGCGATGATCGACCACCACGTCGCCATGATCCACGAGGCCGGCAAGCAGGGCGTCCAGATCCTTTGCCTGCAAGAGATCTTCTACGGCCCGTACTTCCCGGCCGAGCAGGACACCCGCTGGTACCAGGCCGCCGAGCGCATCCCCGACGGCCCCACCGTCAAGCTCATGCAGGAGCTGGCCAAAGAGCACCAGATGGTGCTGATCGTCCCCATCTACGAAGAGGAAATGGCGGGCGTCTACTACAACACCGCCGCGGTGATCGATGCGGACGGCACCTACCTGGGCAAGTACCGCAAGCACCACATCCCGCACCTGCACCCCGGCTTCTGGGAGAAGTTCTACTTCAAGCCCGGCAACCTGGGCTACCCCACCTTCGAGACCCGCTACGCCACCATCGGCGTCTACCTCTGCTACGACCGGCACTTCCCCGAAGGGGCCCGGGCCCTGGGCCTCAACGGCGCCGAGATCGTCTTCAACCCCTCGGCCACGGTGGCGGGCCTCTCGGAGTACCTCTGGAAGCTGGAGCAGCCCGCCCATGCGGTCGCCAACGGCTACTACGTCGGCGCCATCAACCGGGTGGGCCACGAGGCCCCCTGGAACATCGGAGAGTTCTACGGCCAGAGCTACTTCTGCGATCCGCGCGGCCAGATGGTCGCGGTCGCGAGCCGTGACCAGGACGAACTGCTCGTCGCCGACCTGGACCTGGACATGATCCGCGAAGTGCGCGACACCTGGCAGTTCTTCCGCGATCGCCGGCCCGAAACCTACGACGACCTCACGACCCAGAGCCGGTAACAGCCAGCAAGAGGCCCCGGAACCAAACGGTTCCGGGGCCTCAATCTTTGTCGGACTACTCGACCATCACCGGGACCATGGTGGAGTCCACCATGCCGTGGATAGCCTTCTTGTCCGCCGGTGCCACGGTGGCCAGGATCCCGTGCAGGTGCGCCTGTTCGCCGTCCACGAAGTAGTAGGGACAGAGGCGCACGCGGCCATCGAACTGGCGGATCTCGCGCCGGTTGAAGTCGTAGTACCGGCTCTGGACCTTGGCGGGCTTGTGGTACTCCTGCAGCAGGTACGGGGTCTCGGGGAAGCTCGCAAGCGCCGCCTCGACGCGCGTGGCCCACTCCTCGGAAGGGGTGTCGCTGCCGAAGGTGATGCCCCGGCTGCCCCAGGCGAGCTCCGAGAAGCCCGAGGGCTTGAGCACGAACTCGCGCTGCTTCTTGGTGGTCGGGATCAAGTCGCGGAAGTCGCTGACCGGGCGTCCCTCGACCGTGAGGCCCGGGATCACCCCGTGCGGCGGCAGGGGGCGCGCATCCACGATCCAGGTGCGGGGCAAGAGCCGCTCCATGGCATGGAAGCTCTCGGCGCCCAGCTCCTGCTCCCAGTAGCCCTGGAGCATGGGGTGGTGGAAGAGGGCGAAGAGCATCTTCTCTTCGAGGAAGGTCTTGAAGGGGGGCGTGACGACGACCTGCTGCTTCTTGGCCGCGTACATCATCAGCTCGGTCTTGGGCACGTTCTTGAGATCGAACAGCTCGAAGAAACGATAGATGACGTCGAGGCGCTCGGCGTCGAGCCAGAAGGCCTCGTCGGCGTAGCGCAGCTGCTCGGGACGCACGACCTGGACCCGCAAGAGCCCCGCGGCGTTGAGCGCGTCGGCGACGTGGGCCATCTCGTTCCAGTAGTCGTTCGACTCCTGGGAGATGACGATGGCGACGAAGGGATCGGCCACCTCGGGCACCTGGGCACGGATCATGCGGGCGAAGCCATGCAGCATGCCGTCGGCGCCGCCCACGGTCTCGAAGCCGAGCTTGGCGTAGGCCGTCGAGAGGCTCGAGACGAAGCCCTGACCGCCGGGCACCGAGTCGAGCTCGCAGGCGATCGCGCGTCCCTCGTCGGTGAAGATGAGGTCCGGCCGGATGATCGCCGGCACGAGCTTCTTCTGGCGATTCATGCGGGCGTACTCGATCAGGTGCTCGGGCTTGCCCTGCTCCAGGTACTCGGCCACCCAGGGCGCGATCTTGCCCTTGACGCTCTCGTAGTAGAGCTTGTTGGCGGCCTGGTAGAACCGCAGCAGGTGGTTACCCAGGCTCTTGACGTAGAGGTACGTCTCCTTGGAGATGCAGAAGGGCTCCGGCGCGATGCGCCAGGGGATGTGGCTGTCGGGGTGATGGTCGCGGGTGGTCGATTTGAAGATCGCCTCCCCCTCGGCCATGCGGTTGAGGCTCAGGCAAGCCTCGACCGGATCCACGTGAGAGGGCTTGAGCGCACAGTTTCCGACAATGGTCATAAGCTCGGCCTAGTTGTTGCCGGTGGCGCGCGAGACGCCCCAGGCGATGAGGATCACCACCAGTACCAGCACCATGCCGATGCCGAACCAGGAGTCCTTGCCCCCCTCGCCGTGCTCCCCGTCGCCGAAGTCGCGGTCCTCGATGCCCAGGGCATCCAGGTCATCGGCCTTGAAGCCCTCGGTCGCGGTGGGCGGGGGGATGGTGATGCCCGTGAACTGAGGCGTCTGAAGGTAGCTGGCCTTGGCCTCGGACACCATCAGGGCCCCGCAGTGCTTGCAGAACTTGGTGTCTTCCTTGTAGCCGCAGCTCGGACAAGTCATCATCGCGTCAATACCTCAATGCGTGCGAATGAACCCTGCGAGCCGGCACGACGCGCGGCACGCAAGACCTCCATTATCGTCGATCGCGGCCCGTCTGAAAAGGGGGCTAACCTTTCGTTAGTGACTTTCGCGCCGTTCGAGGATCACGATGCCCGGCGGCCAGGGGATTCCCGCCGGTTGCGGCGACAGGATCCGGGCCCCGTCCCCGTCCACCTGGAAGCGCGCGACCCGCTGGAAGGTGCCCCCGCCGCCGTCCTTGACGGTGAGAAAGACCTCGTAGATGCCCGGGGTACGCGGCGGCAGGTAGGCGCTGTAACTGGTGGCCAGCGAGTCCGAGGCGACCGGCACGCTCTCGGAAGCGACCGATAGCCAGCCTGCGCTGGTGCGCCAGTTGAAGGCCATCATCCCCACCCCGCTCGCAAGGGCCATGAGTTCGAAGGGGCCGCGCTTCTCCAGGGTGGAGGCAGGGCGCGCCTCAAAACGGACGATCAAGGGATTTTGCTCGCTGCGCGGGCCGTAGGCCCCGGTCAAGTGGTCGCAGGCGCTCAACGACGCCACGATCATCGCCCCGGCCACAACCCAGCCCATCCACTCGCCTGCCTGACGCATGGTGCAGACCTCCCGGGCTGCGCTTATGCAGCCAAGGCTTACGATACCTGCCTTCACGCCCATGCCACAGGCCGGGACCGACGAAGTTTCACGCATGCCTCGTGCGATATGACCAAAGCTAATTTCTGAGCTTGAGCGTCAACACCAGGCGCTTGATGCCGCGCGGCGCGGTCATTTGAAGCTCCACCCGGCACGAGCCGGCGGGCAGCGTGGCAGGGAGCCGGGTCGTCACTTGCCAGTCACGTTTGTCCACCCGGCGCAAGGGGATGGGTGGCGATCCCTCGAAGCGCAGCCAGACCTGACGCGCCGTGGCGATCGCCCGGACCCGCACAGTGACGGGCCGCCCGCGCACGGCGGGGTCGGGGGTGAAGACCACGGGCGGCGGCGAGTTGTGCGGCGCTTGAGGCTCGGCCGCCGTCTCGAAAAACTCAGCGGACAGGGAGCCGTCGAGCTTGAGCAGGGGGGCCTCTTTCTGGCTCACGACGAAGTCCAGGTCGTCGCGTGCGGCCTGCTCTTTCAGAGAAATGGCATGGGCCTGCTCTTCCCAGGTATAGTCGCCGTCCATCGAGGAGCTCGCAAGGCGTACCACGTAATGGCCCGCCGGCAGGGCCTCGAAGGCGTAGCGACCTTCCGCGTCGGTCCATGTCTCGCGCGCCTCCTCGCCTTCGAGCGCCACGGTGAGCGACGCCACGCCGCGCCCCTGGCGATCGCGCACGCGGCCCGCGAGGCGGCGCGCGAGCTGGACGTCGAAGCGCAGGTCCAGAAGCTGCTGCCCCTTGGCCAGGGTAACGGCGCGCACGGTCTGAGCAGGCGCGATCGCAAGCGCCAAAGGCAAGCGATTGGCGTCGAGCGACACGAGGTGAGGGCCCGGCGTGACCTCGTCGAAGGCAAAGCGCCCATCCGGGGCCACCGTCGCAACCTGCACCCGATCCAGCAGGACCCGCAGCTCGCCTGTGACCGTGCCGGGCGGCAAGAAGACGCGTCCGCCGAGGCGCGCCGGGCGCTCATCAGGCGTCCTCTCGCCCGGTGGCCCGAAGCGGCTCTCGTAGCGAGCGAGCCAGCGGGCACTCGCCGGCCCACCGATGCTCTGTTCGAGCGCCCCCGTCGCGCTGAGCTGCTCGCTCTCGGAGAGCAGGGTGCTCAGATCGAGGCTCAGCCCCACGCGGCTGCTCGGATCGAAGGGTTCGGTCGCCAGGTGTTCGAGAAAGGCGCCGCTACGGACCTGCACCCGTCGATCCAGGAGCGGCCCGCCCCAGGCGAGGCCGTGCAGGAGCCTGGTCGGGGCATCCGCGCGAAGCGTCACGTTCTCGTTCCAGTCCAGGGCGCTGCCGAACAGGCCGCTCTCCTGCAAGCCCAGCAGGTGCTGCTGAATGGGAGCACCTGAGAAGTGGCTCTGCCACCACTCCCAGCGGGCCCGGCTGCGCTGCGCGAACGGCAGCTGAAAGGTCAGCTCGCTCGCGAGGCGGTCGAAGCGCAGCGCATAGGACGTAGAAGCGCTGGTCGTGAGCATGTCGCTCTGCGAGTAGCTCACGTTCGTGCCGGGCCCCTGCCGTGGCTGGTAGGCGAGCCCCACCATGGCAAAGCCCGATTGCTGGCGCGGCAGGGCCGCATCCCCGGCCAGGTTGAGCATCCCACGCCCCATGGTGGCGTTGGCCTGCCATTCCCCCGAGAGCTCCGCTTTCAGGGACGCGTTCCAGTTCTCGCGCCCCCCCTCGCGCAGGAAGGCCTGGTAGCGAACCGGCTGGAAGTCGGCCCCCTGGCGCAGGTAGGTACCCTGGAAGCGCAGGCGATCCCATGGCACCTCGGCCGACCAGCGCGTCCCCCAGTCGGGACGCGCGCCTCCGAGCGCGGCGGCGAGGTCCCCTTCGAGACGCGTCCCGCCCTCCACGTAGGCTGCCCCGACGCTGGTGAGGCCGCCGCGGATCGCAAGGTCCTCGTCGTCCTGGGCGAGCAGCCTCCCGCGCAAGACGAGGCGATCGGAGAGGGGCGTCTCCGCCTGGGCGCCGGCGAGGGTGCGGCGGCGCTCGGCCGAGGCGATGGCAGGGCGATCGCGTCCGGCGAAGGCCATCCCCTTCCAGTTGCGGCCCTGCAGGTGGGCTCCCCCACCGCGGATCGCCAGGTCGTCCATCAAGAGCGCGCCCAGCGAGAGCGCCTCGTCGCCGATCGTCAAAAAGCCACGATCGCCCAGGTGGCCGACGAGGCTGAACTCACCGAGTTGCCAGGCCTGGTCCTGCCGGTCGGCGACCGAGCGAAAAGACCAGAGCGTGTCTCCCTGGCTCCCGCGCAGCGACAAGCCCAGGCGCGACGTGCTCATGCCCTGGCCCGCGTCGCCCCCGTAGCGGCTCGCCCCTTGATGAAGCTGCATTTCGCCCGAGGGCAGCCAGGGCATGAGGCGCAGGGGGTTGAGCACCCCTTCCGGCAAAGGAGTGGTCGGCACCTTGAGAATGGTTCCCTGGGTCGAAGCCGGTGGTGGCGAGGGTGCGGCCTTCTTGACGCGCTTGACCACGGGCACCTTGGCCTCGGGCAGCAGGAGCTGTTCGCTCGGCACGGCCCCCCACGCCGCGCCGGCGAAGCCGAGCACCCCGATTGCGCATGCCCAGCGGCAAAGCGTACGCAAAGGCTATCGTTCCAGGAAGGTCTCCGCCTCCAGGGCCTCCTCGCCGCCATAGTCGAGGGAGACCTGGGCCTGGTAGCGTCCCGGGGCGAGGTCCTTCTCAAGGGGAAGCTGAAGCAGGCGCTTGCTTTCGCGGATGAGGGCCACGTCCTCGATCTTGAGCTCCGCGACGGTCGTGCCGTCCGGTCGACTCAGCTTGACCACGCCCGAGCACCGCACATGGACCTTGCCGGGATTCTCCAGCACGAGGCCGACCCGCGCAGGGGCCTTGCCCTTAGGCGGTAGGTAGGCGACGCCCCCGATCGTGGCCTGCCGCTCGAACGGCGGAACCGCCACGTACAGGGTGTCCCCCAGGCGCTGGCTGAAGAGGATCATGGAGCGACCCTTCTTGGTGGGCACCTGAGGCGGTGTCGTCTCGAAGAAGAGCATGCCCTGGTACTCGCCCGGCTCGACGCCCGCTGGCACCGCCACGTTGACCCGGACGGCCTGCTGCTGGTTGGGCAGCAGCACGAACTGCGCCGGCGAGAAGGTGACGAAGCGCTGCGCGGAGTACGCAGACTTGCCCGGCAGCAAGAAGAGCATCTCCCCCGACGGGTGAAGGCCCCAGTCGGAGTAGTAGGCGCGGACCCGCAGGGCGTCTTTACCCGAGTTGGCGACGGTGACCGAGAAGGCCTGATTCTCGCCAGGCGTCACGACCAGCTCCTGGCGCGCGGGAAAGATCGACAGCGAGGAGAGCCCAGCCTTGGCGGGGGATGCCCAGGCGAGACTCAGCAGGCAGAGGGCCAGGAAGAGGAGGGGGCGAGCTTGGTGCTGCACGGAAGAGGCGCCTTTCAATACCCGGCCGCCGTGTAGGTGACGGTCGAGACGTACGTATCGGAGGTGTAGGCCCAGCTGGGCAGGAACCGGTAGTCGAAGGTCAGGATCCCGCCGTCGGTGCGGCCGTCGAGCGTGGCGAGGCTCAAGGCCTGCTGGCTGAAGGCGTCCCAAACGCCGTTGCCCCGGCTCAGCTGCACCTGCGCCCTCACCGCCTCTCCCCCGACCGGCGGCCGCGAGGGGCTCGCGCGAAAGAGGAAGCTCGAAAGGGGGAGGGTCTCGCGCTCCGAGGTGGGCGCGGTCGCCGCGACCGAGAGGGTGGTTTGGCCATAGTTGCTCTTGAGCGTGACCACCGCCGCGCCATCGGCCTGATCGGTGCCGGGGGCCTCCGGGTCGGAGACCAGCTGGATGGGCCCCGTGTTGACGGTGAGCGTCAAGCGAGGGGGCACCGTCACCGCAACGGTCGTGGGGGTCAGGACCGCGGGCGGTGCGGCGCCGCTCGCGAAAGCGGCGGTATAGGTCAACTGCGACGTGTAAGTGGCCGGGGCGTACGCCCAGTCGCTGTCCACCTGAAAGCTCAGATCGAAGGGCGTCTCGGCGGAAGGCCCCGAGAACGAGGCCACCGTCTGGTCCGTTTCGCTCAGGGCACGGGGCGCGGCCGAGCCGAGACGGAAGGTATAGGCGCCGAAGGGGATGGTGTTGATGCCGTCCGAGAGGGGCCTTGCCCGGATGGCGAGCGTCGTCGCCTCCCCTGGCCGGGCGTTGCTCTTGAGCACCGCCCTCACGTTGGAGGTGGCGGGCGAAGCCGCCAGCGGATCGGCCGTCAACGTGAAGTGACTCGGCGGGACCGAGAGGGCCACGCGAGGCGGCACGGTAAGCGCGATCGCGAGGCTGGTCGGCAACACCGGCCCATCCTCGAGGCGGTATCCGTAGCTGAGGCCTGCCGAATAGGTGCCCCAGGGCTGCAGCCAGCTGTTCTTCAGCTTGAGCTGCGTGTTGTAATACCGGGCACCCTTCTTGCTCTTGCTCAGCCCGAACTGGCGCGTCGCGGTCGCAAGGGCCTGGTTATTGGGGTTGCTCCGCGATCGCGTGGCCGTCCAGACGGACTTGGAGTCGGTCCCGGCCCCGTCCCAGACCAGGTTGGCGAGCGGCATGCTGCCGAACGAGGATAAAAGGTCGCCCGACGCGCCGAGGAAGGCCCCGACCTCGTCCTTCTTGGGGGTCAGAAACCAGAGCGGATCCTGGAGCAGGCCGCCGAGATCCAGGTCCAGATCGAGCGAAAGACCATCGTCGGGGCCGTTCTGCGAATAGCTGAGTTCGTACTGGATACCGGGGGAGAGGATCGAGACGGGCTCCGTATCAGGGTTGGAGGCCTCCATGACCCCTACCAGGGAGACGGCACCGCCAAGGGGCGCCCCCGTGGCGGCGTTTTTCAACGACGTCACGGGCGGCGCCACCTTGGAATCAGCGATCGCCTCGGTTGCCAGTCCCAGCCATGTCGCCACGACCAGGAGGGACAGCCGACGCATGCTTAGGGGGCAGCGACGGTGTAGGTCACGGTCGAGGTGTAGTCGCCCGCGTCATAGTCGAAGCTGTTGCCGAGCAGATAGGTGACGTTGACGTGGGCGCCGTTCTTGCCGGTCTTCGTGTTGAGGTCCTTCACCGAAGTCGCCGTGGTGTCCGAGAAGGTGACGGCGGTGTTGGAGCTATCCACCCGGTACTTGAAGTTGGAAAGGGGAATCGACGAGCCGGCCGCGGTGCCCGCGCCCTGCGGGGCGGTGGCGGTCACGCTGACCTTGGCGCCGCCCTTGTAGTTGCTGAACACGGTGAGGCCCGAGGCGAGGCTCGAAGCGGTGCCGTCGGCCGCGTCCGGATCGACGGTCAGGGTGCCGGCGAGGTTGTCCATCACGATGGAGAGACGCGCCGGAACGCTGATGTTGACGGTGTGGGTGCCGTTGGTGGCAGCCTGCGCCACGGGGGCCATGGCAACGAAAAGGCCGAGCGCGAGGGCGCCGGCGCTAAACTGGGTGATTGACTTCATCATTCGAAGGGGGCCTTTCTGAACAAGAGGGCTTCGCCACGATGCAACATGGCAACGCGCGAGCGGAAAAACTTCAGCTATCGGAGTTATTCCCTTCGCCTAATGCATTCTTACGAAAGACTTCATATAGAAATAATAAAGACTTAGTGAAGGTCAAGCACCACGCGCCTTATCGCTTCACGTCCGTCTTCTAACGCAAGGGCCACCAGCGTCTGGGGATCGCGCTACGGTGCTCGGCCACCCATCGATAGAGCCGATCTTCCCCCCACCGCACGGGAGGCACGTGATAGAGCAGGGCCAGGCAGCCCCAGACGCCGCCGAGGGCGCGGAAAGTTCGATTGATCGCCGCTGCCCCTGCGTAGCGTCGTCCCTGAGGCTCGATCGCCCACGCCTCGCGCGCGGCTTGCTCACGCGTCAAGCCCAGCTCCTCGAGCAGGCCAGGTTCCTGAAAGGGAACGGCCTGGATGCGGCCCGCGCGATCGCGGGCCCTCACCCAGGCCACGGTATCCCGGCACAAGCCGCATTCCCCATCGTAGACGAGGATCAAGCGCTGCGCGTCCACCTCGGGGCTCAGTACATGCCGAACCGGTCGGGAGTCTGGACCAAGTTGCGATCGCGCTCCATGGCCCCCGCCTGCATCTGCTGCGCGAGCTGGGCCTGTTGCTGCTGAGCTTGAAGCGACCCCGCCTCGAGGCCGGTGGTCTGGGCGATCGCCTCGAGTTGCTTCTTGATATCGTCCAGCTTGCGCGCCACGTCGAGAGCGGCCGCCCCGCCGCCTCCTTGGCCGCCGCCAGCGTCGAGGCCCCCGTCACCCTTGCCCGGGGCGGCGTCCGCCATTTGCTGGAGCTGGGCGAGCTGGGCCATGAGGGCCTTCATCGCCTCGGGATTGGCCCCGCTCGCCAGGGCATTCTTGATCAGCTCGCCGAGCTGCTTGATCTCCTGATCCAGCTTGGCGCCGACCTCTTGGAGCTGTTTGAAGTCAGGAGCACCCTGCGCGCGCTGCAGCGCCTGGAACCCACCGCCCCCGATCCCGTCGATGCCCATGGCGTTCCTCCTTGATGAATCACGCGACTCGTCAAGTTATCCCGCCAGGGATCCTCGAAGTGACCTTCCAGGAAATAAAGGAGCGTTTGGCTTGCGTTAAATCTTCGTTCGAGTGGCTCAGATGTGATAGCCGCGGAAGCGCTCGGTCTTGGCCTGCGGGCGCAGCACGGCCGCGTCCTGGACCCGGGCGGCCTCCTGGGCCACGCCGAAGTAGTCGAGCCACTCTTGCGGGGCGTCGATGGTCTCGCCGCCGTGGCTCGTCAGGCGCGATCGCACCTGGCACAGCACCGGAGTATTGATCGCAACCCCCGCCACCACCACTTGCCCCTTGGTCAGGGCCGGCAGCTCGTCCAGCAGGTCGCGCCCCGCGCCCTCGACCGAGCTTGCGATGGTCTGCTGGTCGATGGGGTTCACGATCTTCATGATGAACTGGGTCATGCACTGGGAGAGCACGTCGCTGTCCAGCTTGCCCGGTCGCTGGGTGATGAGGCCGACCCCCACGCCGAACTTGCGGCCCTCGGCGAGGATCGTCTTGAGGATCGGGGTGCTGACGACTGTGGCCCCGGCCGGTGCGAAGCGGTGGGCCTCTTCGAGCAGCACGAAGACCGGGTAAGGCACGTAGGTCTCGCCGTCGTGGACCTTGCCGTTCTTGGTGTCCATCCGCGCGCGGTTGATGCGCCTGAGCAGGGTCGAGACGATCACCTGCTGCATGTCCTGGTCGATCTCGTTGAGCTGGATGACCGTGACCTGGCCGGGGGCGAACAGCTCGGGCAAAGGCAGGTGGTCCCGGTCGTGGAAGATCCGCGATCGCGCGAAGCGGTCCTCGAGGCGCCAGCGGATGCCCTCGATGGTGCTCGCGTTGGAGGACGGATCGTCCTCGGCCCCCTCGGTGCGCATGGCATCCAGCGCGTTGAAGAGGTCCTGGAGGCCCCACAGGTGGCCGTCACCCTTGCGGCCCCGGACCCGGTCGAAGGCCTTGCCGAGGAAGGCGTTCATCTTCTCGCTCATCATGGGCAGCAGCGATCGCACGTCAGTCTCGGTGAGGCTCGAGAAGCGGATCCGCACCTGATCGTGCGGGATGATCCGCACCCGAGGCCGGTAGCCGCCCTGCGAGAAGGCCGGATGGTTCTCGAACTCGCGGAAGGTGTGGTACTCGCCGTGGGGGTCGATGACGAGCACCGCCGCGCGGTTGTAGGGGCGCAGCAGCTCCTCGATGAGCACACCCGCCGTGTAGCTCTTGCCGGAGCCGGTGGAGGCCAGAATGGCCAGGTGGGTCGAGACCAGGTTCTTGACGTCCAGCACCACGGGCACCTCGCCGGCCGCTCGGGTCAAGAGCGAGCCGAGGTGGGCCGAGCCTGGCGCCCCTTCGGTCTTGGGGCTCAAGACCTCGGTCAAGAAGGCGCTACTGGCCAGGTGGACCCGCGCACCCGGATCGGGCATCATCCGCGGATTGACGAAGCCCTTGAAGCGCGGATCGAAGTAGCCCGCGATCGAGACCGTCACCTCGTAGAGCTCAGGGGTGGCCGCGTCGAAGCCGATCAGCTCGGCCACCTCGGAAGGCGGGATGTGGGGATCCGCGAGGAAGGCGTCGGGCAGGGTGCGAACGATGGCCTTCTCGGTGATCTTGCCGAGGATCAGGCGCTCGGTGCCGTCCACCGACACCGGGTAGTAGACGAACTCGCCCACCTTGGTGCGGGCGTTGTCCGGGGTGATGAAGCGGTACTCGTGGGCGCTCTCGCCCGGGCCCTTGACGGTGCCGATCAACAGGTCTTGGCTCATCACTTCACCGCCTGGATGGTTCGCTGCCAGTTGAGCGCGTTGCGCAGCACCCCGAGCCGTGCGCGATCCTCAGGGCAGAGGGAGTTGAGGCGATCGAGGACCGCAAGGAGCAAGCTAAGGCTCGCAGGGCCTCCGTTCGCCTGCACCAGGGGCAGGTAGCGCAGCTGGAGGCGCCCCGTCTCGTCCCGGTGAAAGCGAACAAAGTCCTCGTCCGGCAGGGTCTCGACCTCGGAGTGGACCGGGATCACCTCGCCCGGCACCTCGTGGACCCCGTGCAGAGCGCCCAGGCGCCCGAGCAACAGGACGCTCACGAGCGTTGCCTGCTCGTCGATGAGGTCCGGCGTGAAGACCCGGATCTCTTGGGGCGAGTTGCTCAGGCGGGGACCGAAGTGGCCGAAGTCGGGGTTCTGGAGCTGGGAGTCGAAGACGATGCCGATCGCATCCCCCGCCAGGCGCACGAAGCGGCCGAAGGCGTAAGCGCCAGGCTCGGGAGGCTCGGGGATCTCACCCGGATGGTAGATCTGGCAGACGTAGTCCAGGTGCGATCGCGACGAGACGATCTTTCCGATGCGCAAGGCCTTCCCTCCAGTCGAAGCAACCTTTCGATTCTAGAACAAACGATTGATGTCCGGCTAGCGGCGCCGGAGCTTGGAGAGGGCCTTCTTCGAGAAGCGCAGCGGCACGCCGCGCACGTCGAGGAACTCCTGGACGGTGCGGTAGAAGCCGTCGCGATCGGCCGCCGAGAGCACCGCCGTCGCATCCGCCGCCGCCAGCGTGTAGGGGTAGCCGCCGCCTGCGATCGCATCGGCGCGCACCACGTCCAGCACCTCGTCCAAGAGGCCCGCCTCCTGGATCCAGAGGGGGTACTCCAGGCGCGCGGGCGGCGCGTCGGCATTGGTCTGCAGGTAGCAGAAGCCGATGCGGCGGGCCCAGTCTCCATAGTTGTCGAGGATCCCCTCGCGCGCGCAGATGGCGGTCGGGGTGCGATCGCCCCACTCCAGGCGACCCGCAAGCAGCGCGGCGTCGCTGACCCCGCCGGTCCCCGAGAGGCCCCGCCAGCTGGCGAGCATGGTCGCGAGGTCGTGGGCGTAAGAGGTGTCCACGTAAGCGATGAGCGGCACCCGCGCGGCCTCGGCGTCAGCCAAGAGCCCTCTCACGAGCTCCACGTACCGAAGTGAATAGGCGTCCTGCTTGCGCTTCTCAGCAAAGGAGACCACCAGGCTGCCGTCCAGGTAGACGATGCGCCCGGGCTCACCCGGCGCGGCCAGGTAGCGCCTGAGGGCGGCCACCTCCAGCTCGAAGCGCGCGAGGTCCACCTTGCGCTTGGGCGGGCCCACCTCGTCCTCCTTGAGGTCGTCGGGGCCCAGCACTCGCACGTCCACGTCCTTGCGGTAGCCTGGGGCCTCGGCGGCATGCAGGTTCTCGAACCACCCCACCTGGACCAGGGCCACCGGCAGCGAAAAGCGCCGATCGGGCTCGATCTGGCTGCCGTCCGCCGCGAAGGTCGGCCGGCCCGCGAGCTTATTGAAAGCCCAGGCCCTCGCCGCGGAGTGGTCGTTCCATGAAAGGCCGAAAGGGATCCGCGCACCCCGGTCCCACTCTTCGGTGGGCAGAGCGCCGGGCGCATCGAAAGTGGCAAGGGCCGCCCCGAGCGACGCGGCATCGGCCTCGGAAAGCGCATCGAGGGCCGCGACGAGCGCTTCGAGCCGTCCGGTCAGGGCGGCGTCGTAGGCGTCGAACGCGCTCGCGCAGGCTTCCAGGGCCCCCAAGAGGCGATCGCGGTAGAGCATGCTCAGGCGTCGAGGGCGTGGTCGAACTCGCGCGCCATGATGAGAGCCTCCTCGGGGATGTCGGCGACACCCAGGTCGGTGGTGACCCAGGCCTCGCGCCCCAGGGCGAGGTTGGCGTCGTGATAGCCCTGCTGAATGTAGGTCTCGCGCAGCTCAGGGTGGAAGAACCCCTCGAAGACGTCACCCGGCAAGGACGGCCGGGGGAAGATGGGGATCAAGCGCACGATCCGCCGCCCCAACAGATCGTCGAGGCTCTTGTAGCCTGCCGCCAGGGCCAGGGTCTCGTTGAAGGTGTTGGCGAGGACATTGCCGTTCTTGCCGCGCTTGAGCAGCTGGTGAAGGCGAGCGAGCTTGTCGTTCTCCTTGCGGACCTTGCGGTAGTTCTGGACGACGAAGCGGCCCGCGAGCATCGAGAAGACCCGGCCCAGGACCCCGTAGAGCGTGTCGGGCTCGTGCTCGGGTCGATCGACCACCGTCACGCCCGACACCACCAGCACCGTGTCGATGTCAGGATCCATGCTGATCACGCGGCCGATGGGCGCGTTGTCCATCAGGCCGCCGTCGAACAGCATCGCGCCG
Organism: bacterium; assembly: GCA_017744355.1. Taxonomy (NCBI): domain Bacteria; species bacterium. The sequence continues at coordinate 88,027 of JAGIBK010000003.1, forward strand.
CTCGCCGCGTCGCGGGTGGGCGGGAAGAGGAAGGGAAAGGAGCTCGACGCCTCGATCATCCGCGTCAGGCGGGGCTGGACGTTCGCCTCCCATTCCTCGTGGGTGGTGTCGGCGCTCCAGACGTAGTCCTCGTAGACCGAGTAGCGCGCAGCAAGCTCCATGGCGTCGCTCAAGGAGGTGGAGCCCATCAGGTCGGTGGCGACCAGGCTCAGCTTGACGGGCCGCTTGATGACCTGCGGAAGGCGGACGTAGTCCTCCATGATCTGCCGGACGAAGTGGTGGGAGATGAGCGAGGCGAAGTCGCCACGGATCAACTGCTCGAAGGCGAAGAGGGAGTCGAAGCCGATGCGGGGGCGGTACTGCCGGCGCAGGGGGTCGACCCCGATGCGGTTGAAGAGGGTGCGCAGGTTGCGGCGCTCCAATTCGTCGCCGTCCATCCGGCCGAAGCCGTGGTAGAGGTTCTGCGCGTTGACCGTCTCGCGCCAGTGGTACACCAGCTCCGACTCGACCGCCTGGCCCGTGAACTGACCGGCGGCAATGAGCTGGGCCGCGAAGGTCCCGTTGATGGCCCCCGCCGAGATGCCCACGATGGCGTCGGGGTAGATCTGGTGCTCAGCGATGGCCTTGAGGACGCCCGCTTCGTACGCCCCCTTGGCGACCCCGCCGCACAGTACCAAGCCTACCTTGCCCATATCGTGTCCCTCCGCGCGAGCGCCATCGCTTGCACCCTCCTTGTACCCAGCAGGCGCCGGATCGTCGCGCTTACAGCAAAGCGGGCCTTATCCGAAAAAATGGCCAAAATGCTGAGGGCAAGTAGCCAAATATCAGGATGACAAGGTCACCACCTGGCTTTCAGGCCCAAGCTCGCCCCCCGAAAAAGCGCGAGAGCACGCGTTGTAGAAGGATGGACCAGCCCCTAGCATCGACGTCGGCGCACAGGGGGACGAGCTTCATTGCTCGGGGCTCCCCAACACCGCCGGATGGCCCTCGGGGCCGGGAGGTTGCGAACGATGAAACGGGTGAAGATGTCGACTTGGATCATCGGCGGCTTAGCCGTTACGGCGACAGCAGCTTGCTCGACCGTGGTTCCGAACACCCCCACGGTCAGCGAAGCTCCGAAGCCCTTGGCGCAAGTCGCCCCCGATCGCACGATCCTCGCTGAGATCCAGATGCCCAACGAGGATATCTTGAAGTCGCTGCCCAAGGAGATCAGCGAAGCCGATGCCAAGAAACTGCTCGTTACGCTCCCCATAGATAAGGTTGAGGCTCCTCTGACGATGGGCGACGAGCCGTCGCGCACCACCCTGCAACGGGGCTTCCGCGGTGGCTTCCGTGGCGGCTTCGGCCGGGGCTTCGGGTTCGGCCGCGGCTTTGGTCGCGGATTCGGCTTCGGCCGCGGCTTCGGCCTCGGCTTCGGCGGCCTCGGCTTCAGCGGCCTCGGTTGGGGCGGCTGGGGCGGCTGGGGGCCACTCTGGTACCCCTACCAAAACTGGTGGTTCCCCTACACTTGGTCCGGCGCCGCCTGGACGCCCTACTACTGGCCGACCACCTGGGGCGGCTACAACTACCCCTTCGCGTGGGGCGCGCGCGGACGTTGGTGGCCCTCCGTCTGGCGTTCCCGCTGGATGTGGTAAGCGACACCTAGCGCGCGCATGGCGCGGGATCCGCTCGGATCCCGCGCCATGCGCTTTTTGAGGCGCTGAAACACACCAACCCCTTGGTGGCCCATCCGGAAAAATGGCCAAAGTGCTGAGGGTAAGTCGAACGATCTCGCTGCAAGAGGGGTGGGGACCTCGATCAGGGCCGAAGCCCGCCCCCTGCGAAAGCGCCAGAGCACGCGTTGTGGGATTGATGGCCAGCCCCTAGCATCGACCTCGGCGCACAAGGGGGCGAGTTGCTCCTCGGTGTCGCCGAACGGCCCCAAGGGCCAGGAGGTTGCGAACGATGAAACGGGTAAACATGTCAACCTGGATCGTCACGGGTCTCGCCCTCACGGCAGCCGGTTGCTCGACTGCGGCTCCGAGCGTCCCGCCCGTCAGCGACACGCAGAACCCGACCCCTCAAGTCGCCCCTGAGCGCGGCGTTCTCGCGGAAGGCCAAGAGCCCAACGCAGAAGTATTGAACGCGCTGCCCAAGCGGATCAGCGAAGCCGATGCCAGGAAGATCCTCGTCAACCTGCCCGCTGACAAGGTCCAGGGCTCTTTGACGGGCGACGACGACCGTAGCATCATGCAGCGTGGTCGCGGCGGTGGGTTCCGGGGCGGTGGGTTCCGGGGCGGTGGGTTCCGGGGCGGCGGGTTCCGGGGCCGTGGCTTCACGGGTCGCGGGTTCCGGGGCCGTGGCTTTACGGGTCGTGGCTTCCGGCGATTTACGGGCCGCGGCTTCCGTAACAACATCTTCGTTGGCGGCCTCGGGTTTGATACTTTCGCCTACTATCCCTACGCCAACTACTACTATCCGTACTATCTGTACGACGGCTACTACTATCCGTACTCCTACCCCTACTACGGCAATTACTACTATCCGTACTACTACGGCGCTGGCTCGTACTACTATCCGAGTTACTGGCGCTACGGCCGCCGGTGGTGGTAGGCAAGGAGCATCTTGCCGATGGCGCGGGATCCCGGCGGATCCCGCGCCGCTTCTTGTTTTGCGCGTGATTCATTCGTGATTTGGCCGCAACACGCCGCCCTTACCATCGAAGCCGTCAGCCACATCCCGAGGAGGATCCCGATGGAGAGCCAATCGCCCGAACTGGAGCAACTCTTTCGCACCATCTCCCTGGCCACCGTCGTCATGGCCGTGGTCTGGCTCGGGCTCTTCCTCACGGATCCCCCGAGCGTCCTCGGCCCGGCCAGCTTTGCCCAACCCCGCCCCGAGGCCAGAGTGCTCGACGCCTACGACACGAGCGAGCGAGCCGAGACCTTCCGCGCGATGGTCAAGGATCTGAACTAGAAGGCGGTGCTATAATGGCCGCATGGCAAAGAAAGTCGCAATCGGACTCAGCGGCGGGGTCGACAGTGCCGTCGCCGCCTACCTCCTCCAGCAAGCGGGACACGAGCTGGTCGGGGTCACCTCGCTCAACTACGCCGAGTCTCGCTGCTGCGACGCACGCTCCGTCTTCGAGGCCAAGCGCGTCGCCGAGTTCTTGGGCTTCCCGTACCACACCATCGACCTGATCCTGCCCTTCAAGCAGCGGGTGGTGGACGCCTTCACCGAAGGCTACCAGGCGGGCCTCACCCCCAACCCCTGCACCATCTGCAACGCCGAGGTCCGCTTCGAGGAGCTCTTCGACGAGGCCGAGTGGCGCTTCGAGGCCGAAGCGATCGCGACCGGCCACTACGCCCGGGTGCGCTACAGCGAGGAGCACGGTCGTCACCAGCTCTTGCGCGGGGTGGATGCGAGCAAGGACCAGTCCTACATGCTCTACCGCCTCGACCAGCGCCAGCTCGCGCGTGCCATCTTCCCGCTCGGCGAGCTCCACAAGACCGAGACCCGCGCCATCGCCGAGAAGATCGGCCTCGAAGTCGCCAAGAAGGCCGATAGCCAAGACGTATGCTTCGTCATGGGCGACACCCTGGGCTTTATCAAGCGCGAGATCGGCGATCGCCTCTCGCCGGGCCCCATCGTGGACACCGAGGGCAAGCGCCTCGGCACCCACGAGGGCATCGCCTACTACACCGTCGGCCAGCGTAAGGGCCTGGGCATCACCAGCGCCCAGCCCATGTACGTGGTGCGGCTCGAGCCTGCGACCAACACCGTGGTGGTGGGCCCCCGTGAGGCGGTCCTGGTCGATTCGCTCGTCTCGCGCGAGGTCAACTGGGTCTCGTGGGCCCGACCCGACGCCCCCTTCCGGGCCGAGGTCCAGATCCGCTACAAGACGACACCCGCCCCCTCGACCGTCACCCCCACCGAGGACGGCTTCCGGATCGACTTCGACGAGGGCCAGTTCGCGGCCTCTCCCGGCCAGGTGGCTGCGGTCTACGTGGGGGACGTGCTGGTAGCAGGCGGCGTGATCGCTGTTTCCTGACCCCTCGGCAAAGCGGGTGCCCAACGGCACCCGTTCTTTTTTGCTTGACAACTGACCAGCGGTCATTTATTAATTGACCATCGGTCAGTTAAAGGAGCCCCCCCATGCGTCGCGCCCGCCACAGCGAACAGAAGCTCGAACGACGTTCGTGCATCCTCGAAGCCGCGCTCGCCCTGTTCGTCGAGACATCCTTCCAGGCCATCACCATGGCCCAGGTCGCCGAGCGGGCTGGCGTCGCCAAGGGCACGCTCTACCTCTACTTCACGAGCAAGGAGGCTGTCTTCCTCGCGATCCTGCAGGAGCAGCTCTTGCCCGCCTACTTCGACGGGGTCGAGCGCGCCCTTGGCGCGCTCAGCCCGCCCACGGGGCCGCACAGCCTCGCGCGCCTCATCTGCGAGCCGTTCCGCGAACGACCCGAGATCGCGCGCCTGCTCGGCATCCTGCCGGGGATTCTCGAACAGAACCTCTCGCTCGAAGCGGCGATTTCCTTCAAGCGTTTTCTGCTCGCGCGCACCGCGCAGGCAGGCGCCACCCTCGAGCGAACGCTCCCCGTGCTCGCACCCGGGGATGGCCTGCGGCTCATCCTCCGCAGCCACGCCTTGATCATCGGCCTCCAGCAACTCGCGGACCCCAGCCCCCTCGTTCGCACCGCCTACGAGGCCCCCGGCCTCGACGTGTTCAAGCTGGATTTCACCCAGGAGCTCGAAGCCACCCTCGGCATGCTCTTCGCCGGGCACGCCCTCGTGACAGGAGAATCCAATGAATCTCACCAGCCTCAAGGGTAGGACCGCGCTCGTGACGGGCGCCTCGAGCGGGCTCGGCAGCGACTTCGCGCGCCACCTGGCCGAGGCGGGCTGCCACCTGGTCCTCACGGCCCGACGCGAAGAGCTGCTCAAGGCCTTACAGCAAGAGCTCAGCGAGCGCCACGGCGTCAGGGTCGAGGTCGTCGCGCTCGACCTCGGCGCGCCGGGCGCCCCGGACCAGCTCTACGAGCGCCTCGCAGCGGACGGCATCGAAATCGACGTGCTCGTCAACAACGCGGGCTTCGGACTCTACGGCGACTTCCTGGACATCCCCTGGGAGCGCGAGCGCGCCATGCTGGAGCTCGACATCCTCGCCCTGGTGCATCTCACCAAGCGATTCGCCAAGGACATGGTCGCGCGCAAGTTCGGCTATATCCTCCAGGTGAGCTCGATCGGGGCCTACCAGCCCACTCCGACCTACGCCAGCTACTCGGCGGCCAAGAGCTTCGTGCTCAGCTTCGGCGAGGCGCTCAACCACGAGCTCAAGGGCACCGGCGTCTCCTGCACCGTCCTCTCGCCAGGCGTCACGGCCACCGCCTTCCTCGAGGTCTCGGGCCAGGCCCCCACCTTCTACCAGCGCCTGGCCATGATGCGGAGCCCCGAGGTCACGCGCATCGGCCTGCAAGCGCTGCTGCGCCGCCAGTCCAGCGTCGTGCCCGGCCTCTTGAACGCCGTGACGGCGTGGTCCACCCGCCTGATGCCCCGACCGTTCGCCGCCGCCGTCGCCCACCGCCTGATGCGCTAGGCGCAAGGCCCCGACCAAGGAGGTCCCCGTGAGCCCCGATGCCCTCCCTGCCACCATGGACGCCCAGCGCGCCTTCTTCCGGAGCGGCAAGCCGCACGAGCCGGAATTTCGCATGGAGAGCTTGCGCCGGCTGCAAGGCGCCCTCCAGCGCCACGAAAAGGCGCTCCTCGACGCGCTGCGCGCGGACCTCGGCAAGTCCGAAGCCGAGGGCTACCTGACCGAGGTGGGCTTCGTCCTGCAAGAGGTCCGGCATACCCTCAAGCACCTGCCCCGCTGGGTCCGCCCCCGCCGGGTGCCGACGCCCCTCGTGTTCCAACCGGCCAGGCAGCGTCTTTACTATGAGCCCCTGGGCGCGACGCTCATCATGGCCCCCTGGAACTACCCGGTCGGCCTCACCCTCTCGCCGCTGGTCGGTGCGATCGCCGCGGGCAACACCGTCGTCCTGAAGCCCTCGGAGCTCGCGCCGGCCTCCTCGCGGGCGATCGCCGAGCTGGTGCGCGACGCCTTCGACCCCGCGCACGTGTCAGTCGTGGAAGGCGGCAAGGAAGTCTCCCAGGCCCTCTTGGCCGAGACCTGGGACCACATCTTCTTCACGGGGGGCACGGGCATCGGCCGGATCGTGGCCAAGGCCGCAGCCGAGCACCTCACCAAGGTGACCCTCGAGCTGGGCGGCAAGAGCCCTGCGATCGTCACGGCTCAGGCCCGCCTCGACGTGGCGGCCCGCCGCATCGCCTGGGGCAAGTTCACCAACGCGGGCCAGACCTGCGTGGCTCCTGACTACCTGCTCGTCGAAGCGCGCGTCTACGCGCCCTTCCTCGCCGAACTCAAGGCGGCCATCCGCGCCATGTACGGCGAGAATCCCGCCACGAGCCCCGACTACGGGCGCATCATCAACGGGGCGCACTTCGAGCGCCTGAAGGGCCTCATCACCCCGGAGGCGCTCATCCTGGGCGGGGAGCACGACGCCCAAGCGCGCTACATCGCTCCGACCCTCCTCGGCGACGTGCCTGCGACGCACCCGGCCATGCAGGACGAAATCTTCGGGCCCATCCTGCCGGTGCTCAAGGTTCCGGACCTGGAGGCTGCGATCGCGCGGATCTCCGAGCACCCCAACCCGCTCGCGCTCTACGTGTTCTCAGAGGATCGCCGCGAGCAGCAGCGGGTGATCGCGAGGGTGCCCTTCGGGGGCGGCTGCGTCAACCACACCATCGTTCACCTGGCGGATCCGAACCTGCCGTTCGGTGGGCGCAATCAGAGCGGACTCGGGGCCTACCACGGGGAGCACTCGTTCGAGGTGTTCTCCCACCGCAAGGCCGTCCACGAGGCGGCGACCTGGCTCGACCCGACCCTCAAGTACCCGCCCTATGCGCGCCAGCTGCCCCTGTTGCGCAAGCTGCTCCGCTAGATCCGGAAGCCCTGGGCGGGCAGCTCGCCACGCTCGCGCAGGCGGGCGATCGCCTTCTCGACGGTCTCACGCTCGCTCTTGTAGGTGAGGATGGGCAAGGTCTCTTCGAGCGACCACCAGCGAGCCTCGTCTACCTCTTCGCAGGCATCGGTCGCCTCGCCGCTCACGTAGCGCAACAGGTAGAAGTGAACGGTCTTGTGGACCTTGACCTCTTCCTCCTTGGCGTAGAACCAGTAGGAGATGGTGGAAAGGCGGTCGATGACCTCGCCCTCGATGCCGGTTTCCTCGAAGATCTCGCGCCGGGCGGTCTGCTCGAGCGTTTCGCCGGCTTCGACGCGTCCCTTGGGCAGCGCCCAGACGCGCCCGCCGCGGATGGCGATGAGCGCGATCTCGATGCGATCCTCGTGCCGGCGAAAAACCACGCCGCCAGAGGATACCTGGTGCTTGACCTTGGCCAAGAGGGCTTCCTGTCCTTTCCAATGCCGTAAGGGCGTCTGATATTCTAACACGCAAGGGACCCAAGAGGCGCTAGAATTACTCCCATGGCCGCATTCCGCTACCTCATGCTCAACAAGCCCTATGACGTCCAGAGCCAATTCTCGGGCGACGACCCCGTCCAGACCCTCAGGGGCTACGTCCAGGTCCCGGGCGTCTACCCGGTCGGCCGTCTCGACAAGGACTCGGAAGGCCTCCTGCTCTTGACCGACGACGGGGGGCTTTCGCACCGGCTCACCGACCCGCGCTACGAGCATCCCAAGACCTACCTGGTCCAGGTCGAGCGCATTCCCGACGAGGCCGCGCTCCACGCGCTGCGCACCGGGGTCGTCTTCGAGGGCAAGCAAAGCCGCCCGGCGGAGTTCGAGCTGCTGGACGCGCCGCCGGATCTTCCCGAACGGCCGGTGCCGGTGCGTTTCCGCAAGAACGTGCCCACCGCCTGGCTCAAGGTAGTGCTGCGCGAAGGACGCAACCGCCAGATTCGCAAGATGACCGCCGCGGTGGGGTTTCCGACCCTGCGCATCTACCGGGTGGGGCTCGGGGGCCTCAGTCTCGGGGCGCTGCCCCCCGGCGCCTGGCGCGAGCTGAGCTCCGAGGAGGTCGCCGCCCTCCGCGCCCTCTCGCGCCCCCCGTCAGGTGGCCGGCGGCGTCGCCGGTAGGGTGAACCAGAAAGAGCTGCCCTTGCCCGGCGCGCTGTCGACGCCGACCTCGCCGCCGTGGGCCTCCACGATGGTCCGGACGATGGGCAGACCGAGGCCCGTGCCGCCGGCCTTCTTGCCGGCCTCGGTCTGGAAGAACTGGTCGAAGAGGTGGGGGACAGCCTCGGGGGGGATGCCGAGGCCCGTGTCGTTTACCTCGGTCCGGGTCCGACCGTCGGCCTCCTTGCAGGCCTTCACCGTGATCCGCCCGCCCGTGGGCGTGAACTTGATGGCGTTGGAGAGCAGGTTGTTGAGCACCTGGATCAGGCGGTCCGGATCCGCCACGAGGGTGATGGGCGCGCTCGGCGGCTCGACCGAGAGCGTCAAGCCCTTGCGCTCGGCCTCGTACTCGAACTTGGCGCACGTCTCTTGCAGGAAGGGCCCGTAATCGAACTCGGTCGGCTCGATCTTGAAGCGGCCGGCTTCGAGGCGGGCGAAGTCCAGCAGCTCGTTGAGCAGCCGGGTCATGTAGTCGCTGGACTTCAGGATCTGGTCGACGAATTGCAGCTGCTCGTCGCCGAGCTTGCCGCCCATTCCCTCTTGCAGGAACTCCGCGTAGCCCACGATCGAGGTGAGCGGGATGCGCAGGTCGTGGCTGACGGCGTTGAGGAAGGTCCACTTCACCTTGTCGAGCTCGGTGAGCCGGGCCATGGCGCGCTGGAGCTTCTCGTTGGCCTCCTGAAGGGCGTGGACGTTCTCCTCTAGGCGCGAAGTGGTGGCATTGAAGCTCTGCCCCAGGTCGTCGATCTCGACAAGCTCCTCGCGCCCCGCCCGGGTCGAGAGGTCCCCGTCCGCCACGGCGTGGAGGGCCTGGCGCAGGCGGCCCAAAGGTCGAGTGAGCAAGGGGGTCATGAGCCTGGCGAGCACGAGCGCGCAGGCCAGGAGGACCGCAAGCACGATGAGCGCGTTACTCAAGCGGCGCGTGACTTCTTGGAGCAGCACCTGGTGGTCGATCACGGCGACGACCTGCCACGGCCCCCGCACGAGGGTGACGTAGGCGCCCCGCACCACGTCCAGCTCCTGCAAGAAAACCGGCTGGTTCTTTGTTCCGGCCGCGATCGAGACGGTCCCCTGCGGGCCGGCGAAGGGCAGCCGGCGGACCAAGGCCTCGGGCAAGGGGTTCCCGACGGTCACAAGCACGCGCCCATCCCCCGCCACGAGGGCAAAGGATGCGACCGAATGCGTGGGATCCTCCGCGAGGCGCGCTTCGAGCTCCGCCTTCAAGTCTTCCGGCTGCGAGGCCGCCCCGTCGTTCGCGAAGCGGCGCTGGATCGCAAGCGCCGCCTCGCTCGCCGTGTTCTGCGCGATCGCCTCGGCCCGCTGCCCCCAGAGCTCGCCGAACTCGCGCGAGCCGGTCGCCGTCAGTACCAGGATCGGGATGCTCGCGGCGAGCATCGCGAGGATCAAGACCAGCTTGCGCAGGGTCATCGCCGGCAGGTAGGCACCGCTGATGGCGCCACGGAGCCAGCGGCGCACCGGCGGAACGAGCAGGAGGGTCTCGGCGAGTGTCGCGCAGATCAGGGCGTTGAGCAGTTGCTTGAAGCCCACCGCGAACAGCGCGAAGCGGACGGTGTCCGAGAGGGGCCACCCGTCGGTGAGCGCCACCTCGGAGGGAATCCCGAACACGAGCCAGAAGAGCGGCGCCGAGACCAGCGGCGACCAGCGGCGCGCCAGGGCGCCGACGAAGAAGCCCTCGAAGCCATAGCGCAACAGGGCGGGCGGATCCGCCCAGTAGACGAGCGTCGGAAGGGCCGAGGCCATGCCCGCGACCAGCCCCCACCAGGGCCCACCCACGATAGCTGCCACCATGACCACCGCGCTGCCGAGCACGAAGTGGATACCGGGCAAAAGCGGGACGGGAAAGAGGTTGACCAGGCAGGCGAGACCGGCGAAGGCGGCCAAAACGAGGAGGCGCTTTCCTTTCGAGTCCGGCGTTTGCATCGTGCCTACCTCGCTGCGGCCTCAGGCCTGCGGGCTGATGATCGCATCGCCCCGAAACGAAGCCTCGCCCTGAATCCGCTCGCGCAGATCGGCAGGGAGCTGGATGGGGCGCCCCTCCCGGTTGACCACCACGTGCGCCGTCCAGCCCTCGGTGACGAGGCGATCGCCCTTGTAGATCCGGTAGACGAAGCGGAAGGACCGGCTGCGCAACTCGGCGATCCGGCTGACGATCGTCAGCTCGTCGTCGTAGCGGACCGGCGCCAGGTACTTGGCCGAGAGCTCGGCGACCACCACGAAGGCCCCCGAGGCTTCCATGGCGTTGTAGTCGAGGCCGATGGCCCGCAGGTAATCGCCACGCGCCACCTCGAACCAGACGATGTAGTTGGCGTGATAGGCGACCTGCTGGGCGTCGGTCTCGGCGTAGCGAACGCGCAGCGACGTCTTGACTTCGCGCGACAGGCTCATGGCGTCAGGGGCTCCTCTCTGGCGCCATTATACTGCGGCGGCGTCATAGCCTTCTTCGCGCACCGCCGCAACGAGCGCCTCGAGGCTCGCGTCGCCCTCGATCCGGGCGACGCCCGATTCGAGCTCGACCGTGGCCGCGGTGACCCCCGGGACCGCTTCGAGGGCGTGGGTGACGTGCTTGACGCAGTTGTTGCAGGTCATCCCCGAGACCTTGAGCGAACGCATGTGGTTTCTCCTTCAAAAACGAAGCGGGAGGCGGCCCCGCCACCTCCCGCTTGCAGCCGTTCAGGCGGCTAGCGAACCTCCTGGCCCCCCTCCGCGTCCCGGCGCAGGAGCAGCTCGAGCTTCTCGCGGTTGCGATCGATCGAGGAGGTGGTGATCCCGATCAGCAGTTGCAGGGGCATCAGATTGTGAGCCACGACGTTCTCTTCCTCGTCGCAGGCGTCGAACTCGATGTAGTCCTGGCCGACCCGGGTGATCCGAGCGAGGTAGTAGTTGTTGGTCGGCGCGAAGAAGAGTTCGACCAGGTCGCCTTCATCCATGATCTTCCGCAGGCGATCGCGCAGTGTCATGACGTGGACCTCCTTGACGTTCGACGGCAGAGCGGGGCAAAGCGCCCGCAGCGCACGCTCGTAAGCTTCTTATTCCCGAAACATGGCCCGAATATCGACCCTCTCATGCCCGGGCGATGGAGCGAACGAACATTGTAGCGCATGGGGGCCGGGAGCATAATCGGCGTGCCGACTCTGTCCGTAGGGAGGTGTCTATGCGCCGCCGTGAGTACGATCTAGAGAACCGCCTCGTCGAAATGCTCGGCCCCGGCCCCGGCCCCGAGAAATTCGTGCTCGACCAACTGGACGATAGCCAGTTCGCCTGGCATCTGGAGCACGACGGGCGCCTGGTACCGCCCGACGCGATCAGCCCCGAATGGCGCCAGTACGCCGAAGAGGCCCTCTGCCGCCTCGGCCGTACCAAAGGCATGGGGGTGGGGCTCGCCGCCGGCCAGAAGCACCGGGCCTGAGCGCCATTCTTTAACACAACTTTTCCTCCGATTTCACGATAAGATCGAAAGGTCCTGCGATCTCCGGAGGAAGCCTCGTTGTCCCGACGCACCCGCACCGTTCTAGCGCTCGTCCTCTCGGCCCTCACGGCCGCGACGGCGGGCTGCGGGCTGGGCGGGGCTTCGGGCGTGAGCCCCACCGCCCATCAGCTCTCGAGCGCAGGCAAGATGCCGGCCGGCACCTACTCGACCCGACGCGTTCTCGTCTCCTTCAAGGCGGGCCAGGAGGCCGCCGGCAAAGAGAGCCTGAAGGCACGCCTCGGCATGCGCGTGGTCCAGGACATGCCCCAGCTGGGCATGAGCGTGCTCGCCCTCCCCGCCGCTGCCCAGCGCGAGAGCGCCATGGCCGCCATCGCCGCCCAGCCTGCCGTCACCTCGGTCGAGGCCGACGTCCGGATGCGCGCGGGCTACCGCCCCCAGGATCCCCAGTCGAGCCTCGGCAGCTTCAGCGGCCTGTACGTGGGCTTCCGCTCGGCACTGTTCCGGGCGTGGGATGCGACCCTCGGCGACCCCAGGGTGGTGGTCGCGGTGGTCGACACCGGGGTGGACATCACCCACCCCGACCTGCGCGATCGCGTCGTGACGGGCAGGAACTTCGTCACCCAGATCGAGGAGGACCAGGACGACGGCACCACCAAGCTGGTGGACCTACCGGATAAGGGCCCCCTGGACGACAACGGCCACGGCACCCACGTGGCGGGCATCATCGCGGCCGCCGAGAACCTGCAGGGCATCACCGGCATGGCCCCGCGCTGCAAGATCATGCCGATCAAGAGCCTCGCCTACAACGAGAGCGGCTTCTCCAGCGACGTGGCGATGGGCGTGGTGTGGGCGGTGGACCACGGCGCCCACGTGATCAACATGAGCCTCGGGGCCTACGGCGGCTCGAAGGCCCTCGAGAAGGCCGTGGCCTACGCCCTCTCGAAGAACGTGACGGTGGTCGCCGCCATGGGCAACGACCGCGCCGACGCCGATGCCGGCTTCGGCCTGAGCCCGAGCTACCCCGCCGCCCTGCCCGGGGTGATCGCGGTGGGGGCGACCGACGGCGACGACAAGAGCGCCTACTTCTCCAACGCGGGGCGCTGGATCTCGGTCTCAGCGCCCGGCGACGGGATCCTCTCGACCACCCCGACCTACCCGGTCCATGGCTTCGTCGCCCAGGACTACGACGAGATGAGCGGCACCTCCATGGCAACCCCGTTCGTCGCGGGCCTCACGGCCCTCATGCTCAGCCTCACGCCGAACCTCACCCCCCAGCAGCTCAAGGGCCGCCTCGAGGCGAGCGCCGACGACGTGGGGACGCCGGGCTTCGACACCGCCACCGGCCACGGCCGCATCAACCCGATGCGCGCCCTGGGCATGAAGTAGCGACCACCCCTTGCCTTGGGCGCCCCAGCGCCTATGATGGCCCCGGCTCCCCTCGACGGGGAGCAGCGCCTGCGGCTTTTCCGTAGGGCAGCGAGAGATAGGGGCAGCGCAGGCAAGGAGACCTCGAACGACATCTCTCGCTGTCCCGAAGGAAAGACTTTGGGGAGGCTCGCATGCGCATCCGCTCGCTTACTCCGTTCGCCCTCGCCGCGATCGTAGCACTCGCAGGCTGCCAGCAGGGGAAGCCCGCCCCGAAGGGCGGCGGCGGTGGCGGTCCCGGGGCCGCCTACAACCCTGCCGACCAGCCCGCCGCCAACCCGCTCAGCTCACAGGGGCCCGTGGTCTCGGGTGGACGCCTGCAACGCTCGGAGGGCGGGATCAACGCGGGGGCCTACGGCCCCACCCCGCCCGAAGGGGTGAGAGGCTCGGGCAGCGCCTACAACCCCAACCCGGTGGCCCGTAGCAAGCGGCAACAGTACAACCAGCAGCAAAAGCACTAGCCGCCGGCTTTGCCGCCCGGTAAGGCTCGCTACCCTCCTGCGGGATGATAAGATGGGACGGCACCGTACCGCCCCGGTGGCATCCCGACAGGAGCGGCCATGCTGACCCCCGCCTATCCCGCGCTCTCGGGCAAGATCTTCGGCTTCAACGCGGAGCGCGACGCCATCGTCGCGGACGTGGTCGCACGCGAGTACGCGCGCAAGGCCTCCTCCGAGAGTGCCCTCGAACTTGCGATCAACGACGCCGCCGTGCAAGAGATCGCCCGGCTCGAAGGCTCGCGCAAGTCGAGCTCCCTCGAGCGCTGGCGCGAGCTCTACCGCACGCTGGGGCGCCGGCCCCTCGCCGACAAGCAGGCCCTTTACCGGCGCCTGCTCGATGACTCGGCCCGCGACATCGTGGGCAACTTCAACCCGAGGGTGTACGACTTCGCCACCAAGGCCGTCCCCTACGGGCTCACCTGGCTCTTCAAGAAGCAGAGCCACTTGCCCGCGCTCTCGCCGTCGCTCGCCGACCGGATCCATGTCGAGGGCCACGTGGACACCCTGCGCGCGCTCGCCCAGCGCGGTACGGTGATCCTGGTGCCCACCCACTCGAGCAACCTGGACTCGCTGGTCATCGGCTACGCCCTGTACCACATGGGCCTACCTCCCTTCACCTACGGCGCCGGCAAGAACCTCTTCACCAACGCCCTGCTTTCCTTCTTCATGCACAACCTGGGCGCCTACAAGGTCGATCGCAGGCTCACCTACACCCTCTACAAGGACGTCCTCAAGACCTACTCGACGGTCTTGCTGGAGCGGGGCTATCACTCGCTGTTCTTCCCGGGCGGGGGGCGATCGCGCTCGAACGCCCTCGAGTCCAAGCTCAAGCTCGGCCTCGTGGGCACGGGGCTTGCCGCCTACATCAACAACCTGCAGGCAGGCAAGGCCAACCCCGAGGTCTTCGTGGTGCCCGCCACCCTCAACTACCACCTGGTGCTCGAAGCCGAGACCCTCATCGACGACCAGTTGCAGCGGGTGGGCAAGTCCCGCTACATCATCGAGGATGACGAATCGGCCCAGGCCCGCCGGGTCGCGAGCTTCGTCAACCAGATGCTCAAGCTGGACACCAGCATGGTGCTCCGCTTCGGCGAGCCGCTCGACCCCTTCGGCAACACGGTCGGGCCGGACGGCGTCAGCCGCGATCTGCGCGGACGCGCCATCGACCTGCGCAAGTACGTCGAGGTGGACGGCGTGCCCCAGCACCGAGCACAGCGCGACGCCGAGTACACCCGCGAGCTGGGGACGGCCATCGCTTCGAGCTACCGCAAGAACGCGGTGGTCCTTTCGACCCACCTGGTGGCCTTCGCCCTGTTCACCCTCGCCAAGGAGCTGCACCCCCACCTGGACCTGTTCCAGCTCCTGCGCCTGCCCGACGACACGGCCTACCCCCTCGCCATGGTCTGCGAGCGGATCGATCGCCTACGCGATCGCCTGGTCGCGCTCGCCGAGGCGGGCGAGGTCGTGCTCGGCGATCACGTCCGGGACGACGGGACCGAGGCCCTGGTGGACCAGGCCCTCAAGATCTTCGGGGTCTACCACACCCGGCCGCTCGCCACCCGCCAGGGCGACGAGGTGCGCCTGGTAGACCTCAAGCTCCTGCTCTACTACCACAACCGCCTGACGGGCTACGGCCTGGAAGCGGCGCTCTCGCCCCAGGAGGCCCACGCATGACGACCCCCCACGGCGTTTCGGTCATCGGGGGCGGCTCGTGGGGCACGACCATCGCCCACCTCATCGCCGAGAACGGACATCCGGTCAAGCTCTGGATGCGCGACCCCGAGCAGGTGGCAGAGCTCAACCGCACCCACCGCAACGCGCGCTACCTGGGGGATCTGCCCCTCAGCCCGCGCCTGCTCGCCGTCAGCTCGCTCGAAGAGGCCGCCCGCGACGCGGCCACCCTCTTCATCGTGACGCCCAGCCACTCGCTCAGGACCATCGCCCGGGAGCTTGGCGACCACTTGGACGGCTCCCGGATCCTGATCCACGGGGTCAAGGGGCTCGAACCCGGCAGCTTCAAGCGCATGAGCCAGCTCTTGCGCGAGGAGACCTGCTGCCGCAAGATCGGCGTGCTCTCGGGCCCCAACCTCGCCAAGGAGGTCGCCCAGGGCCAGCCCAGCGCCACCGTCGTCGCCTCGGCGTTCCAGGAGGTCATCGAGGCCGGGGTCTCCATGCTCAAGAGCAAGACCTTCAGGGTCTACGGCAACGACGACGTGGTCGGCACCGAGCTGGGCGGCACCCTCAAGAACATCTTTGCGATCGCAGCAGGCCTCGCTCACGGTCTGGGCTTCGGCGACAACACCAAGGCTCTCTTGCTGACCCGCGGGCTGACGGAGATGACCCGCCTCGGCGCCCACATGGGGGCCTCGGCCGCGACCTTCTCGGGCCTCTCCGGGATCGGCGACCTGATGGCCACCTGCTTCAGCCCCCTCTCGCGCAACTACCAGGTGGGCTTCCGCCTCTCGAAGGGCGAGAGCCTGGAGGCCATCACCGCCGATCTGCGCCAGGTGGCCGAGGGCGTCCGCACCACCAAGACGGTCGCGGACTACGCCCGCTCCAAGGGCCTGTACCTGCCGATCACCCAAGGCGTGGCCCGGGTTCTGTTCGAGGGCGCGACCCCTCAGCAGGCCCTTTCGGGCCTGCTCGAAGTGGGCCGAAACCCGTTCGAGACGGACGCCCCCGACCGGGAGATCTCGATCCTGTGATCTTACGGTCGATACCTTGCCATGTCGTACAACAGGTGTTATCATGCGTTGTATATAGGCTGTCCAGGATTCACCAGCCGTCTATCGCATCTTTTCGAGTTGGGGGCCTTCGCGGTGACCGCGGGGGCCCTGGTGATTGAAGGGGCGCGTGAAACCGCAAGTCCGTTCCGTTAGGGAGAATTAAGTCAATGGCCATGTTTACTGAGCAAACGATCACCTGCGTTGATTGCGGAGCGCAGTTCCCCTTCACCGTTTCCGAGCAAGAGTTCTACGCCGAGAAGGGTTTCAGCAACCCTCCCCGTCGCTGCAAGCCCTGCCGCACTGCGGCCAAGGCCTCCCGTGAGGGTGGCGCCGGCGGCTTCGGTGCCGCCCGTCCCCAGCGCGAGCTGTTCGACGTGACCTGCAGCGCCTGCGGCGTCGCCACCAAGGTGCCCTTCAAGCCCAACGGTGCCAAGCCCGTCTACTGCCGCGACTGCTTCCGCAAGTAAGCATCAGCGCCTAGGCTTCGAGGCCCCTTCCACTACGGTGGAAGGGGCCTCGTCTTATCGCTCCCTACAGCTTGGTGGCTTAGCGCCGCGAGCCGGCGAAGTTGAAGCGCAGGCCGAAGGTGGCTCCGGAGAAGGCGGTATCCTCGGGCATGTAGAGGTAGCCCGCCGTGAGGCTCACGCGGCTCTTCTCGTCGAGCTTCAGGCCGAGGGCGAGAGAGGGCTCGAGCACGAGGCCCGCCGCCTTGTCGGCGCCGATGGCACCGCCGCCACCGCCCACGAGCAGGCGCAGATCGTAGGTCGAACGGCCGAAGAGGGTATCGGTCGCCCCGAGCATCACGCCGCCGTAGCCGAAGGCCGAGCGCGGCTCCGAGAGGACGGGTCCACCGCTGCCCGCGCCGCCCAGGTAGAAGGGACCACTCGTATAGAAGGTCCCTTCGCCGCCGAACAGCACGGCCGTCTTGCCGGCGGAGTTCGCGAAGCCCCGGATCCCCACGCCGTCAAAACCCTCGGCGGCGCTGGCAGGAGCCGCCCCCAGGGCGACGGCGAACAGGGCGGCTGCGATAACACGCTTCTTCATGGTGGACTCCTTGTCGTGGTGCGAAGTGGCTGAGAGAAAAGCGCCGAATGGCGCGTCATACCTTCAAGATAGCCCCTCGCGATCACGCGGCCGATCACCGCAGCGATCACGCCAAAAAAATCATCCAGACACCGCGAGCGCCGAGGACTTCATTGTCCTCGGCGCTCGCGGTGTCTTTTGCGGTCGGGGCTAGGCCACCGGCACCCGCTCGGGCTCGGGCACCGGGTGCTTCACGCGCCAGCGAATCAACCAGCGGTAGAGCACCGGCAGCAAGAAGAGGGTCAGTGCCGTCGAGGTGAAGAGCCCCCCGATGACGACCCACGCGAGCGGCCGCTGGATCTCGGAGCCGATGCCCTGCGACAGGGCCAGGGGCACCAGGCCGAGGCTTGCGACCATGGCGGTCATCAGGACCGGCCGCAGACGGACCGCGGCCGCCTCGCGCACGGCCTCCTCCAAGGGCATCCCCTCGTGCCGTAGCTTGTTGAAGGTGCTGACGAGGATCACCCCGTTCTGCACCGCCACCCCGAAGAGGGCGATGAAGCCCACCGAGGCGCTCACGCTCAGGTGCTGGCGCGTCAGGAACAGGGCGACGATGCCCCCGATCAGGGCGAACGGGATGTTCAAGAGGATCAGCGCCGACTGGGTCACGGACCCGAAGGTCCCGAACAGGAGGGCGAAGATCAGGCCGATGACGAGGGGCACGACGACCGCGAGGGTCGCCATGGCGCGCTGCTGGCTCTCGAACTGGCCGCCCCAGGTGACCCAGTAGCCGCTCGGGATCGTGACCTCGCGCGCAAGGGCTTCCTTGGCGTCGGCCACGAACGAGCCGATGTCCCGGCCCCGCACATTCGCCTCGATGACGATGCGGCGCTGGCCGTTCTCACGGCTGATCATCGCGGGGCCGCTCTCGACGGTGATCCGCGAGAGGTGCGCGAGCGGCACCCGGGCCCCGGTGGGGGTGGGCACCAGAATGGCGCCCAGCTTATCGGGATCGTTGCGGTCCTGCTCGCTCAGGCGGACCGCAACGCCGACCCGGCGCTGGCCCTCCTGGATCTCGGTGACGACCCGACCGCCGATGGCCGCCGCGACCACCTCGCCGAGATCGTCGATCGCAAGGCCATAGCGGGCGATCGCCTGCCGGTCGTAGCGGATCTGGACCTGGGCGAGACCCGCGGTCTGCTCGGTCTTGACGTTGATGGCGCCGGGCACCTTCTGGAGGGCCTCCTGGACCTGAGCGGCCTTCTCGGCGAGCACCGTCATGTCCTCGCCGAAGATCTTGACGGCCACCTGGCTCTTGACCCCCGAGACCATCTCGTCGACGCGCACGGCGATGGGCTCGCCGAACGACAGACCGATGCCGGGGACGTGGGCCACGGCCTCCTGCATCTTCTCGACGAGGGCCTCCTTGTCCTTGGCCGTCACCCACGCTTCACGCGGCTTGAGCTTGATGAAGATGTCGGACTGGCTGACGTCCATGGGGTCCGAGGCGACCTCGGCGCGGCCGGTGCGGGTGACGACCGCCTCGACCTCGGGGAACTGCTTGAGGATGTTCTCGACCGCGTTGGACTGGGCGTTGGCCTTGGCCAGAGAGACGCTCGGCAGGCGCGAGGCGGTGATGACGCTCGAACCTTCGTCCATCTTGGGCAGGAACTCGGAGCCGAGGCTCGGCACCAGGGCGAAGGAGGCCACGAGGGCCGCGACCGCGCCACCCAGGAGCCAGCCGCCGTGGCGCAGGGACCAATCGAGCGAGCGGGCGTAGGCCCGGCGCACGGGGGTGAAGAGGGGGTTCTCCTTCTCGCTCAGGGGGCCCTTGAGCCAGAACGAGGCGAGGACCGGCACCAGGGTCAGGGCGAGGACCAGCGAGCCCAGCATCGCGAAGGAGATGGTGAAGGCCATGGGGCTGAACATCTTGCCCTCCATCCCCTGGAGGGTGAAGAGGGGCAGGAACACCACGATGATGATCGCGATGGCGAAGACCACCGGCCGACCCACCTCGATGGCCGAATGGTAGATGGTCTCGACCAAAGGCTTCTCGCCGTGCTCCTCGCTCAGGTGGCGGAAGATGTTCTCGACCATGACGATGGCCGCGTCGACCATCATGCCGAGGCCGATGGCGAGGCCCCCCAGGCTCATGAGGTTGCCCGGCAGGTTGAAGAGCTTCATCATCGCAAAGGCAAAGAGCATCGCGAGCGGGATCGTCACGGCGACGATCAGGCTGGAGCGCAGGTTCCACAAGAAGAACAGCAGAACCCCCACCACCATGACGCCGCCTTCGAGCAGGGCCTTCTCGACGGTGTGGACCGCCTTCTCCACCAGCTCGAGCTGGTCGTAGAAGGGCTTGAGCTTCACGCCGGGAGGCATGATCGCGTTGGCTTCGGCGAGCTTCTCCTTGACGCGGCCGATCACCTCGCGCGAGTTCTCGCCCTTGAGCTTCATGACGATGCCGATGACGGTCTCGTGGCCGTCGCGGGTGGCGGCCCCCTGGCGAGGAGCGGCGCCCTCGACGACCCGGGCCACGTCGCGCAGGTAGACGGGGTGACCCTGGCGGGTGGCCACCACGGCCCCCTCGAGTTCCTCGGGCCGATCCACCAGGCCCAGCCCGCGGATCAGGTACTGCTCGTCACCGTGCTCGAGGTAGTTGCCGGCAGCGTTGGCGTTGTTGCGCGCCACCGCGCTCATGACGTCGTGGAGGGTCAAGCCGTAGGCCGCCAGGCGATCCGGCCTGACTTCGACCTGGTACTGCTTGAGCAGGCCGCCCAGGCTGTTGACCTCGGTCACCCCGGGCACCCCACGCAGGAAGGGCCGGACGATCCAGTCCTGGATCGAGCGGCGCTCGGCCAACGACAGGGGGCCTTCGACCGAGTACTGGAAGACCTCGCCCATGCCGGTGGCGACCGGGCCCATGGCGGGCCTCACCCCTTCGGGCATCTGGCTCTGGACGTTGTTGAGGCGCTCGGCGATGAGCTGGCGCGCGAAGTAGATGTCCACCCCGTCGTGGAAGACGACGGTGATGACCGAGAGGCCGAACTTGGAAGCCGAACGGACCTGATCCACCTTGGGCAGGCCGTTCATCTCGATCTCGATGGGGTAGGTGACCAGGCGCTCGACCTCGGCGGGGGCGAGCCCCTCGGCCTCGGTCAGGATCTGGACCTGGACGTTGGTCACGTCCGGGAAGGCGTCGATGGGCAGGCGCTGGAACGAGAAGAGCCCCACCCCGACCAGCATGAAGCACAGGATCAGGGTCAAGAGGCGCTGGCGCAGCGCAAAGCGGATGAGGCGATCGATCATGCTAGTCCTCGCCTCCGAACAGGTCCTTGCGGGCCTGGGCGCGCAGGTCGAAGCTGCCGCGGCCGATGACCGTCATCCCCTCGGCAAGGCCGCTCTTGATCTCCAGGTAGTCACCGAAGCGATCACCCACCTGAACGCTCACCTCCCGGTAGCGATCGCCGCCCAGAGGGGCGTAGGCGAAAGAGCGGGCGTCCTCGCGCTGTACGGCCGCAAGCGGCACGCTGAGCACGCCCGCTCGGGGCAGGGCGATGGCGACCTTGACCGACATGCCGGGGCGCAGGCTGCCGTCGGGGTTGGGAAGGTCGATGAGGGCCTCGCCCGTGCGGCTCTCGGCATCCAGGACCGGCGAGAGGCGCACGACCTTGCCCTGATAGGGCTTGCCGGGGACGGCCACGAGCGAGACCGACGCGACCTGGCCGGGGCGAATCGAGAGGAAGTCCCGCTCGGCGAGATCCGCCCGGACCCGGACGATCGAAAGGTCCATGAGCGAGAAGAGGGGCGAAGCGGCGTCGGGGGACACGTACTGACCGACGGTCGCCGCCCGCTCCACCACGGTGCCGGCGAGCGGCGCTCGGACCACGACCATGGGGTCGATGCGGCCCCGGGCCTCGAGCGAGGCGAGCCCGCCGTCGGTGAGGCCCAACAGGCGCAGGTGCTCGCGGGCCTGGGTCCGGGTGACGGTCGCGGCCTCCAGGCGCTGCTTGGCCGCCTCCAGGTCCTTGGTCGCAGCCACCTCGGCGGCGATCAGCTTCTTGATCCGCGCAACCTCGCGCTCGGCCAGTTCAGCCTCGCTCCGGGCCTTGAGGAAGGCCGCCTGGGCCTCGCCGAGCTCCGCGCTCTTGAGGGTCGCAAGGGCAGCACCGGCCGCGACGCGATCGCCCGCCTTGGCGTGGAGGGCGACCAGGTGGCCCGCGATGGGGGGCAGGACCACGCTCTGACCTTCGGGACGCGGCACGATCTGGCCCATGGCCTCCTGCGTCGCGGTAAGCGACCGGCGCACGACGCTCGCGCTCTCAAGGGTGATGAGGCGGCGGGCGCTTTCGGGCAGAACCACCACGTCCGAGGCCGTCGCTTCGGCGGTTTCCGAGGCGGGGGCGGGCTCGTGCTTGCTGCAGCCCAGGAGGCAAGAGAGCGTGACGAGGCCCAAGAGAAGGGGCTTCATTGAAATATCTCCTTCGCGCGTGATCTAACGTCCGGCGGCGCTTTCGAGCCGCAGGTAGGAAAGTTGGTAAGCCAAGAGGGCCTGGAGACGATCGGAGGCCACGTCCGAGAGGGCGTGCCGCGCGGCGGCGAGCTCGGCGATCGGACCGACACCGGCCTTGCGGCGCGCCGTGGCCTTCTCGAGCATGTGCTCGGCGAAGGGCAGGCTGCGCGTGTCGATTTCCGCAAGGCGGGTCTTGGCCTCGAGGGCCGCGTAGTAAGCGGCGAGGACCTCCTGGGCGATCTCTTGATCCTTGACCAGGCGCTCGGCTTCGAGGCGCGCGGCCTCGGCCGTGGCCGCGGCACGTTCGCCCGCCTGGTTATAGCGCACGGGCAGGGGCAGGTCGAAGCCCCCGACCACCACCGGCTCGGTGTTGGCCGCCGTACCCAGCTGCGCCTCGATTTCGCCGTTGCCGAAGCGCAGCGAATCCGCCAGGCGCACGCCGCGCTCCTCGCGGCGGCGGGCGATCGCGATCTCTTGAGGTTCAAGGCGCTCTCGGCGCGCCTCGGCGAGCCAGGCATCCAGGGGCTGAAGCGAGATCGGCTGCGGAGCGACGAGCTCGGCGAGGGCGAGCGGCTCGCCCAAAGGACGTCCGAGCAGGAAGGCAAGATGGGCCTCCTGGCCGACGACCTGCTGCTCGGCGCCGCGGCGCGCAAGCTGGAGCTTCAGCAGCTCGAAGTCGGCGTCCAGGCGCTCGTGGGGGGCGAGCTCGCCTGCGGCGATCTGCTTGTTCACCCGGCCCACCTCGGCCTGTTGCCATGAGATGTCCCGGTCGTGGACCTTGAGGGCCTCGCGGACGCTCCAGAGGCGGTAGTAGGCCTCCTTGGCCTGGAGGGCCACCTGCTTCTCGAGGCGCTTCCGCGAGAGCTTCAGGATGGCCACGTCCTCGGCCGCCTGCTCTTTGCGCTGGCCGGCGAGGCCGCGAAAGTCGAGGGGCTGGCGCAGGCCCAGGGTGACCATGTTGTTGGCCGCCTGGGGTGAGAGCTGAAGCTGGCCGACGAGGCTCGGGTTGGCGGGGGCTCCGACCGCCGTCGCTCGGGCATCGGCGGCGGCGATGGCTTGATCCATCGCCTTGAGAGCGGGGCTGTGGGCCACCGCCGCGTCCACCACTCCGGCAAGCGAGGCGGCGGGCTGAGCCCAGACGGCGGCGGGTAGCAGGGCAAGTGCGCAGAAGGCAGCGAGCATGGTACGAGGCTGGATCACTGGGTGCTCCGTGTCGAAGGGGGAGGTCGCCTCCCTCCATGGTAGCAACGGTTCGTGAAAAAAACGGGAACCCCTCGATCGATGAATGCCCGTGCCAAACTCTGCCCGGGATCGAATTTCAAAAAAAACCCCTTCGGTCTATTTTTGCCTCGTGGCGGCACGACGAGCCGCCGTCCTCATAAAGGAGTGCGAACCTATGAAGCATTTGAGCGCGACGATGCTGGTGGCGGCCATGGCGGCCTCGATCCAGCTGAGCGGCTGCGGCCGCATCGCCCCCGGCCCGGTGCAGGCGCCCCAGGCGACGGTCCAGACGGAGCGCACGACCAACTTCTTCGTGCTCGACGCCGCCGCCAGCAGCAACGCCCAGGCCCTTTCGACCGAAAGCACCCACGCCCGGATCCTGAGCCAGCTCGACCTCAGCGACACCCAGAAGACCCAGCTCAAGCTCATCCGCGCCAAGGCCCGAGCCCTCTACAACCGCGAAGAGATGAAGGCCAGATGGCAAACCCTCGAGGCCCTCATGAACGCCCCGACCCTCGATACGGCCGCCCTCAAGGCCTACGTTGCATCCATGGAAGCCGAGCACAAGGGCAAGATCGACGCCTTGGCGGCCTTGGCAGGTGAGATGCGCGACGTGCTGACCTCCGAGCAGCGCGATAAGCTGGTTTCGCTGGTGAGCGAGCAGCAGCCCGGCCGCATGGCCGCCCGGGCCCGCAGCGCCATCCGCACCAACGTGATCAACGCCCTGAACCTGAGCAGCAATCAGCAGAACACCCTCTCGGCCCTGCAGAACCAGATGGAAGCCCAGCATGAGGTCAAGCGCGACGCCAAGCGCAAGGCCTTCATCGAGTTCATCGTGGACGGCAACCAGCTCGCCCTCGCCGAGAACCTCAAGCGCAGCATGGGGCACGAGAACATCGACGAAGCGATCCAGTGGGTCGGCAGCCTGAGCCAGGATCAGCGCAAGGTCCTCGTCGAGAAGCTCGGCGAGATCAAGCAGCGGCACATGGCCCGCATGATGGCGGACTAAGCATCCGGCAGGCCCCGGGGCGGCGCCGCCCCGGGGCCTCTTCTCTGCTATGCTGGGGATATGCGCATCCTGGTCATCGAGGACGAGCCCCATCTCGCCAACGCCCTGCACGAGGCCCTCTGTGCCCAGGGGCACGCCGTGGACGTGGCACACGACGGCCTCGAGGGCCTCGACCTGCTGCGCGGTGCGCCCTTCGACCTGGCGGTGCTCGACGTGATGCTGCCGCGCCGCTCCGGTCTCGAGGTCTGCCGCGAGGCCCGGGCGCACGGGGTCGAGACCCCCATCCTGATGCTGACCGCCCGCGACACCCTCCAGGACAAGGTCCAGGGGCTCGATGCGGGCGCCGACGACTACCTGGTGAAGCCCTTCGAGCTGGCCGAGCTGCTCGCCCGGGTCCGAGCGCTCTTGCGGCGCAACGCGACGCAGAAGGAAGCGGTGCTGGTCGTGGGCGACCTCTCGCTGGATCCCGCCACGGGCGAGGTGCGGCGGGCGGGCCAAGAGATCAAGCTGGGGCGCAAGGAGCGCGCCCTGCTCGAGGCCCTGATGCGCAACGCGGGACGTACCCTCAGCCACGACCAGATCATCGCCCACCTGTGGGATCTCTCCGCCGAGCCGAGCCCCGAGGTCGTCCGTGCCCACGTCAAGGGGCTGCGCCGTGCCATCGGCGATCAGGCGCCCTCGCGCCTCATCGAGACCGTCCACGGCCTCGGATACCGAATGAGCGCCCATGCTCCAGGCCCTTAGGCGTCGCCTCAGCACCTATTACCTCAGCGTCCTCGCCTTGATCCTGATCGGGTACGGGCTCGGGGTGTACAGCTCCACTCGGGCGGTACTGCTGCGGGGCTTCGACGAGGTGAACCGCCACGCGCTCGCCAACTCGATCGGCGCTTTCCAGGTCCCCGGGGCCACCCTCGAGACCGTGAAGCACGAGCTCACCGAGATCGGCCTCGAAACAGACGAGCACCTGGCGCTGCTCAGCCCCGAGGGGCGGCTCCTGTACGCCCGCGGCGAGCACCTGGAAGCCGAGGCGCCCCTGAAGCCGGGGGCGACCACCTACCATCATCCGGACGGGGCGCTGCGCATGTACGTCGTCCCCCTCGAGAAAGATGGCAAGCTCCACGGTTACTTGCGGATTTGCCAGTCCCTGACCGAGACGGAGCGGACCCTGCGCACCCTGGGACTGACCCTCGCAGGCCTGGTGCCCTTGGGCCTCCTGATCGCCTGGCTCGGCGGACGCTGGCTGGTCGGGCTCGCCGCCAAGCCGATCGAGGAGGCCCTGGAGCGAGAGCGGCAGTTCACCCGCGATGCGTCCCACGAGCTGCGGACCCCCCTCTCGGTCGTCCTCGCCCATTCCCAGCTGGCGCTCACCCAGGACCTGCCCCAGGCCGCCCGCGACAAGCTGGAGCTGATCGTCGCGACCACCCGCAAGATGAACGCCCTGGTCGCCGACCTGCTCGCCCTGGGACGGATCGACGCGGGCGGCGGGGGCGCGCCCTTGCGCTTCTCGCTCGCCGAGCTGCTCGACGAGGAGAGCGAGGCCCTTTCCCCCTTGGCGCAAGCGCGAGGCGTGGCGCTGGCCGTCACGCCCCAGCCGGACGGCGCCTGGGTGCACGGCGATCCTGCCCGCATCGGCCAGGTGGTCCGCAACCTGCTCGATAACGCCATCCGCTACACGCCACAGGGCGGCTCGGTGAGGGCGGGCATCCAGGTCGAGCCCGGGGCGATCGTGCTCGAGGTGAGCAACACCGGCCCGTGGATCCCGCCCGAGCAGCAGCGGCTGATCTTCGAGCGGTTCTACCGGCTCGACACGGGACGCGCCGCCAACCCGGACGGCTCGGGGCTGGGGCTTGCGATCGCCCGGGCGATCGCAAAGGCGCACGGCGGCGAGCTCTCGCTCGCGGCATCCAGCGCGCGCGAGACGACCTTTCGGCTGCGCCTTCCCCGACGCCAAAGCCCCCCGCCAAGCTAGGCGAGGGGCTTCGGGCCACAAGGGGCAGTTAGCGGCTGGCGGCGCTCAGGCGCGGCGGCTCGTGGGCGGCGATCGCAACGCGCCCCTCGCGGGAGAAATCGCTCGCCTGCTGCTCGTCCTGGAAGAAGGCGATGGCCTGCAGCAAGCCTTCGGCCTGCCCCCGCAGCTCGTGGACCGAGCCGGCGATGCCTTGGGTTGCGGCCAGGGACTCGCGGATGCCGTGGTTGATGTCCCCGATGGCCTTCAGGACCTGATCGCCCTCGAGCTTCTGCTCGCCGGTCGCCAGGGCCACTTCGCGGGTCATGCGGGCCATGACCCCGACGGCCGCGATGATCTGATCGCTGCCGAGGGCCTGCTCCTTGGTGGCCTCGGAGACCTGCCGGGTCATCAGACGCATGTTCTCGATGGCCCGGGTGATGTGGCCCGAAGCGGCAGTCTGCTCCTCGGTGGCGTGGGCGATCTGGCCCATCAGGCCCGAGGCCTCCGAGACCGCCGTGACGATCTCGGCGAGCGAAGCGCCCGCCCCCTGGGCGAGGCCCGTGCCCTCTTGGATCGCGACCTCTCCGTGGCGGGTGGAGGCAACCGCCTGCTGGGTCTCCTGCTGGATGCCCTTGATGAGGCTTGCGATCTCGCCGGTGGCGCGGGCCGAGCGCTCGGCGAGCTTGCGGACCTCGTCGGCGACCACCGCGAAGCCGCGGCCGTGTTCACCCGCCCTTGCCGCCTCGATGGCCGCGTTGAGCGCCAGGAGGTTGGTCTGCTCGGCGATGTCGTCGATCACCTCGATGATGTTGCCGATCTCGGCCGAGCTCTTGCCGAGGCCCTCGATGACGCCGACCACCTCGTCCATGACCTGGTGGATCCGCTGCATGCCCTCGATGGTCTGCGCGACGGCCTTGCTGCCGTCGTCCGCGACGCGCGAGGCCCGGGCCGCGGCCATGTTGGCACGCTGGACGTTCTCGGCGACCTGGGCGATGCTCGCGGTCATCTGCTCGATGCTGGCCGAGGTCTCGCCGACCACGGTCGCAAGCGAGTCGGCGTTGCCCGCGACCTGGGTGATCGAGGCGGCCATCTGGCCGATCGCGCTCGAGGTGGTCTGGACGTTGTCCTCGAGGGCCTCGGTGTTGCCCGCCACTTGCTGGATGCTGGCAGCCATCTCGCCCATGGTGCCGGTGGTCTGGTCGGCAGCGGCGGCCTGGATCTCCGAGGACTTGCCCAGGGCGACGGTTCGCGTGTCGATGAGCTCGGCGCTCGCGGCCACTGTGCGAGCGGTCCCCCGGACTTCGGCGACGATCCCGCGCAGCTGGGGCAGCATCACGTTGAAGGCGTCCGTCAGATCCCCCACGCAGTCCTGGTAGCGCTTCTCCACCCGCTCCGGCAGCACGCCCCGGGCCATGCCCTCGGCGATCGCGATCAGGCGCTTGAGGGGAACGGTGATGCTGCGGGCGATCCGCGTGGCGAGCAGGGTGCTCAGCACGAGGCTGAAGGCGCCGAGCACGCTCAGGCCCACGATCAGGCGGTTGGCGAGCTCGCGGGTGGCTGCGGCCGAGGCGGCGCTCTCCTTGCCTACCGCCGCCTTCAAGTCATTGATGGCGGTGTTGAAGTCGCCGAGCAACTGGGGCATGACGGTCTGCTCGATGCGGATGATCGCCGCGACGTCGCCCTGCTCGCGAAGGCGGCGCTTCTCTTCGAGCTTGCTCTCGGCCGCCCCGCGGGCCCGGTCGATCGTGGCGAGGGCGGCGGCGTGGGGGGTGCCCGCCAGAAGCCGCTCGCTCACGCTCAGGGCCTCATGGTAGGCCGCGCGCGCCGGCTCGAGATCGGCGAGGCCCGTCGCGCTCCCCGAGATGATGTAGCCGCGCATGGCGATGATCTCGCGGTAGACGCCCAGCTGCATCCGGCGCAGCGAATCCTGGGCTTCGGAGAGGCGATACGTCTGCTCCTGGCTCGCCTGGAAACTCTGCGTCCCCCAGACGGCCACGATCAGGATGGCCAGCATGAAGGCGAGCGACACCCCTTGCGACACCATCATCTTGGGGCCGATCTTGAGGTCATATAGACGCTTCATGGTTCCTCCAAAAATCTAATACAGCTAGGCTTCAAGGCATCATAATTCATCGGTGCTTAACGAACCATAAAAAACGGCTCGCGTAACACTTCTTCTCCAAATCTCCGGAATCAACCACGGACATAGATCCCATGGCACTTCAGTCAACTCGCAAGTGACTCGAATTATGAAAAATCCCCGTCCAAGCGTCATCATCCCCGGGGATGATGACGCGGAGTGATGACAAGCAATCGCCTATTCGCTTGATTAACAGCCGTTTGCCTGCATTCAAATCCTGACTTGGCGGGTATGTGCTCCATGCCCGTCCAAAGGAGGATGCCATGGTCACACCCGCCGCCGCCTTCATCCGAGCACGCGACTTCCTGCTCGCCCACCGCACGGACTACGAGACCGCCTACCGAGGCTTCGAGCCGCCGTCGCTTGCGCACTTCAACTGGGCGCTCGACTACTTCGACCCCTACGCCCAGGGCAACGACCGCCCTGCCCTCATCGTCCTCGACGACGACGGGCGCGAGGAGCGCCTGAGCTTCGCGGCCCTTTCGGCGCGCTCGAACCAGGTCGCCAACTGGCTGCGCGCGCAGGGGGTCGAGCGGGGCGATCGCGTGCTGGTGATGCTGCCGAACGTGGTGCCGCTCTGGGAGACCATGCTCGCGGCCATCAAGCTGGGGGCCGTCCTCATCCCCGCGACCACCTTGCTCTCGCCCGAGGATCTCGCGGATCGCTTCGAGCGCGGCGGGGTCAAGCACGTGGTCACCGACCCCTCGGGGGCCGCCAAGTTCGAGGGGCTGCCCAACGCCTTCACCCGGATCGTGGTCGGGGGCGCTGCCGCGGGCTGGCGATCCTACGCCGAGAGCGCGGAGGCCTCGGCGACCTTCGTGCCGGACGGCCCGACCTCCGCCGATGATCCTTTGCTCATCTACTTCACCTCGGGGACCACGGCCAAGCCCAAGCTCGTCACGCACACCCACCAGAGTTACCCGGTGGGCCACCTCTCGACCATGTACTGGATCGGCTTGCAGGAGGGGGACGTCCACTACAACATCAGCTCGCCGGGCTGGGCCAAGCACGCCTGGAGCAACTTCTTCGCCCCCTGGAACGCCGGAGCCACGGTCTTCGTCTTCAACTACCAGCGCTTCGATGCCAAGCGCACCCTCTCATACATGGTCCAGTACGGGGTCACCACCCTCTGCGCGCCGCCCACCGTCTGGCGCATGCTCATGCTGGAGGATTTGGCCTCCTACCCGGTCAAGCTCCGCGAGATCGTGGGGGCGGGCGAGCCCCTCAACCCCGAGGTGATCCGGCAGGTGGAGGAGGCCTGGGGCATCACCATCCGGGATGGCTACGGCCAAACCGAGACCTGCGCCCAGATCGGCAACACTCCGGGCCAGCCCCTCCGCCCGGGCTCCATGGGGCGGCCGCTGCCCGGCTATCGGGTGACGCTGTGCGACCCGGACGGGCAGGAGGGGCACGAAGGCGAGCTCTCGCTGCGGCTCCAGCCCTCCCCTATCGGCCTGATGAAGGGCTACCTGGACGATCCCGAGAAGAGCGCGCGCCTCTTGGGCGGCGCCTACTACCCCACCGGCGACGTGGCGAGCCGTGACTCCGAGGGCTACTACTGGTACGTGGGCCGCGCCGACGACGTGTTCAAGAGCTCCGACTACCGGATCAGCCCCTTCGAGCTGGAGAGCGTGCTCATCGAGCACGAAGCGGTGCTCGAAGCCGCCGTCATCCCGAGCCCCGATCCCCTACGCCTGAGCGTGCCCAAGGCCATCGTCACCCTCAAGCCCGGCCATTCGCCCTCGGGCGAGCTGGCACAGGCCATCCTGAGCTTCGCCAAGTCGCACCTCGCCCCTTACAAGCGGATCCGCCGGCTGGAGTTCGCCGAGTTGCCCAAGACCATCTCGGGCAAGATCCGCCGGGTGCAGTTGCGCAAGGAGGAGCTGGAGCGCCGCAAGCACGACGCGCGGGGCGCCCACGAGTACTGGGAAGAGGACTTCGCTACCCGCTAGCCCTCGCTTCGAGACGCACGACTCCCCCGGCCATCAAATGGCCGGGGGAGTTTGCATGCGCAGGGGCCTCAGGCTCTCCGATCCGGCCGACGACCCGCGCGCCTCGGAGTGTTAGAACCGAGACGAAACGGCGAAGGAGGAAGCGATGAAGCGCTCATTGGCGATCGCCTGCATCCTGACCCTGTCCTGCCTCGGGATGGCCCTGACCTGGCAGAGCTGGCTCGTCTATCCAGTCTTGCTCGGGGGGCTCGTCGCCATGCTCGCCGTGAGCCGCGAGAAGCTGGACGTGGCGTTCTACCTGCTCGGCCTGACCCTGGGGGCTGCGATCGACGTGGGCCAGACGGCCTCGGGCGTCACGGTCTACGCGGCTCCGGCCTGGCTGTTGTTCTTGCCGGGCTTCGTCTTCTTGTACTGGGCACTCGCGGGCATCGCCCTGCGCCACCTGAGCCGGGTGCTCCCGCCGATCCAGCCGCACCCGGCGGACGTGGCGCTCTTCGTCGGGGTGATTGGCCTCTCGCTGGCGGCGAACCTCTCGCCCTGGCGCGTCGCTGCCCTGATGCTCGTGGCGCTTACCATACGCTGCCGCTTCATCCGGCACCCGGGCGACGGGATTGCGGCACTGGCAGGCATCGCCCTGGGGCCGGGCCTTGAGAGTCTCTTGCTGAGCCGCGGGCTCTACCACTTTCCCTCGGCGGGCAGTGGGCTGATCCCCCTGTGGCTGGTGGTGCTCTACGCCTGCATCGGGGTTTCGGCCCGCAGCTTCGTGGCCTACGCCGAAGCGGCCGTCCGAAGGCTTAGCGGACCAGGCAGATACCTTGCGCTTCAAGCTCCTTGGCGGCGGCTTGGGCCCAGCCGCGGTTCGCAGCGGGGCTCGCGGGGCTCGGATGCAGGACCCGGCCGATCTTGACGGGCATGCCGGCGAGGGCCGCCTTGGCGCGAGCCTGTGCGAAGGCCCCCACCCCCACGACCCACTCGGGTTCGAGGTCGGCGATCGCACGGGCCAGGTGGCGATCGCAAGCCTCGAAGAGAGGCGTTCGCTCGCTCACGGGCAGCTTGTCCGGGGTACGGTTCGCCCCTGACGCTTCCATGAAGACCAAGGGGCAATAGTTGAGGACGAAGTGATCCTTGAAGAAGGCCTCAGGCGTGCCGTAACGCTCCGCGGCGGCCCCCCAGAGCCGGGTGCCGCTCACCTCGCTCTGCTTGCAGGCGAAGCCGTCGATGGGGCGCTTGGGATGCTCCTTGGGCGGTTTGCCGATGGGGGCCTCGATGCCCATCCAATCGCGCACCATCTTGACGTCGCCGAAGGGCACCCCGGTCTGGGCCATGCCGAAGGGCCCCGGGTTCATGCCGAGGAAGACGACCCGCTTGCGCCCGTTGCCGTAGCGGCGCAGGTAGGCCTCGTAGCCGGCATGCGCGTAGATCAAGGGGTTGTAGACGTAGGCGACCGGCGGCGCGAAGTCGAGCCCCGCGATCTCGTCGCACAGGCTCTGGGCGGCTTGAATCAGGGTTTCAGCAGACATGGCGCCACCTTACCACCGAGGCTCGGCCGCTGACAATCCGCAGGCTCCCAAAACGATGACCGAACTTTGACCAAGCGTTACGCGCTCGTGACCGACTCCGGCGCCCTAATTTGGTTAGCTTAAGAAGCAACCCATTCGGCCTCTCGGGGCCCGTGCGGAGGTGAATCCATGATGGCGCCCATCCCTCACCCGGAAAAGCCCCTGCTGCGCGGGGTCTCTCATCACGTCGCCTTCGTGGTCGCCCTCTTGGCGGGCGGCCTGCTGGTCCTCGGCTCCCACGGGGCTGAGACCATGGTGGCGAGCCTCGTCTACGCCTTGAGCCTGGCGACCCTGTTCGGCGTCAGCGCCCTGTACCACCGCAAGAACTGGCAGCCCGCCGCCCGGATGGTGATGCGCCGGCTCGACCACTCGGCGATTTTCCTGCTCATCGCGGGCACCTACACGCCCGTGTGCATGCTCTTGCTGGAGCCCGGCGTCGGGAAACTGCTGCTCGGCCTGGTCTGGGCGGGCGCGATCCTGGGCATCGCCCAGTCCGTCTTCTGGGTCAATGCCCCCAAGGCGGTCTCGGCGACGATCTACGTGGCGTTCGGGTGCCTCGTCATCCCCTTCCTGCCCCAGACGGCCGCGGCCCTCGGGGGGATGCGCCTTGCGCTCATCGCGGGGGGCGGGGCCCTCTACGCCCTGGGGGCCGTGGTCTACGCTCTGAAGCGGCCCGATCCGTGGCCTGCGGTCTTCGGCTACCACGAGATCTTCCACGCATTGGTGATCGCTGCGAGCGTGGCGCACTTCGCGGCGATCGCCTCGGTGGTCCTGGGGACCTGATCCGATGGGCCTGAAAACTTGCCCCCGCCCGTTTGGGCGGGGGCAAGTTTTTGCTAGCGGCGGCCGCGCGACGGGCCCTGCTTGGGCGAGCCGGCCTTGGTGGGCTTGCCACCCTTGGCGGGAGCAGTGGGCTTCTTGGGGCCCTTCGCGCTCGAGGCCTGCGCCGCAGTCCCCTTGGTCGCCGAAGGCTTGCTAGGCGCAACCTTCGTCGAGGTTCGGCCGGTGAGTTGCTTGGTCCCCTGCATGGCGCGCGTCGGGCGCTTGGGCGCCTCGGTCGTGAGCGCCCGGCTGCGCGGCAGGGGCTCCACCTTCAGGCCGCGCCAGGCCTCGACCGGCACCAGCTTCTGGATCGCCTGGAGGGCGTTGCGCTCCTGGGTGCCCACCAGGGTCAGGGCGACGCCGCGACGGCCCGCGCGGCCAGTGCGGCCGGTGCGGTGGACGTAGGTCTCGGTGTGGGTGGGCACCGTGTAGTTGACCACGTGGGTCACGCCCGCCACGTCGATGCCGCGCGCCGCGAGGTCCGTGGCGATGAGCAGGGGCAGATCGCCGCTGCGGAAGGCGTCGAGGATGCGGCTACGCTTGGCCTGCGAGAGCTCGCCGCTCAGGTACTCGTTCTCGAGCCCCAAGAGGGAAAGCTGCTCGGAGAGCCACTCGGTCTCGGTACGGGTGCGGCAGAAGACCATCGTCATGAAGGGACGCTCGGCCTTGAGCCACGAGACGAGGGCCGCGAGACGGAACTCGTCCTTGGTCTCCAGGGTGAAGTGGTCGATCTCGGGCGGGGTCTCGGGGGCGTGGGCCACCTTGATCCGGTGCGGGTTGTTGAGGGCCGCATCCGCCAGCCGCTGCACCGCCGAGGGCATGGTCGCCGAGAAGAGCATGGTGTGGCGGGCCTGGGGCATCCGCTCGACCAGGGCCAGCAACTCGGTCTCGAAGCCCTTGGCGAGGATCTCGTCGGCCTCGTCCAGGACCAGGGTCTGAACGTGCTTGAGGTTGAGGGCGCCACGCTTCAAGAGGTCCACCAGGCGCCCGGGGGTGCCGACGACCACGTGGGCGCCGCGCTTGAGCTGATCCACCTGCTTGTCGAGGCTTTCGCCGCCCGCGAGGGCCACGACCCGGCGCTCCAGGCCGCCGAGGATGCTCATGAGCTCGGTGCGAATCTGCTTGGCGAGTTCGCGGGTCGGCGCGATGACGAGCACGGAGGGCGCCTTCTCGTCGATCGGCTCGCGATCGAGCAGGGGCAGGCCGAAGGCCAGGGTCTTGCCCGAACCGGTCTGGGCCTGAACGATGAGGTCGCGCCCCTTGCCGACCTCGGGGATCACGAGCGCCTGGATCGGTGTCGGGTGCTTGAAGCCCCGGCGGCGCAGACCGGCAAGCAGCTCCTCGCGGAGCTTGAAGGATTCAAAAGTGGTTTCGACGGTCATCACGGCCTCTACTTGCGCTTGGCGCTCGGGGGGACTTCCCCATTCTACGCGGGATCCGCCTTGCTTGCGAGCGTATCCGGCGACGTGTAACATGGATCGTCTTTCGGTTTGAAGAGGCGACGATGGCAGAACTACAACCTTTTCGCGGGATCCGCTACCACGTGAGCAACGTGCCGAACCTCGACGGCGTGCTGTGCCCGCCGCGCCACGCGCTGAGCGAGCAAGAGCGTTTCCGGTACTACCTGCGCCACCCGCACAACGCGGTACGCCTGGAGTACGGCCAGGACGAGCCGGACGACGACGCGGTGATCAACCGTCACGGCCGCGCGGCCGAGACCATGACCCAGTGGTTCAAGGACGGCGTCCTGCGCCGGGACGAGATCCCGGGCTTCTACATCTACGAGCAGGAGTTCGTCCCCCTCGAAGGCGGCAATCCCGTCAAGCGACTCGGCCTGCTCGCCCTGGCGCGGCTCGAGGACCTCGAAAACGGCAACGTGCGCGTGCTGGATGCGCCCCGGCCGGAGCTTACGGCGGATCGCCTGGCCCTGCTCAAGGCCACCCATGTGGAGCTCGCTCCCCTCGTGGCCTTCTACGAGGACCCCGACCAGTTCGCCGCCGAGATCCTGCTCGAAGAGAAGGCCATGCCGCCCTTCCTCTCGCTCACCGACGAGGAGGGCCAGCAGCACCGGCTCTGGCGCGTGATCGACCCGAGCCTGATCATCCGGGTGCAAGAGGCCCTCGCCGAAAGCCCCCTCTACCTGGCCGACGATCGCTACCGCTACGAGGCGGCCCTCGCCTTCCGCGACCACCTCAACGCCAACGGGGCGGACGCTGAGCGCGGGCTGCACAACTACGCCATGATGCTGCTCGTCGACGCCGAGGACCCGGGCCTGAACCTTTCGCCCGTCCATCGCCTGGTCAAGGCGCCCCAGGTGCCCGCCGATCTCCTGGAGCGACTCGCGCCCCACTACGACATCCAGCCGCACGCCCTGTCGAGCGACGCGCCCGATCCCGAGCAGTTGGCCGCCCTCCATGGCGCCTCGCCGCTCGGCATGCTCCGCGCCAGCGAGCGGACCTACTACGCCCTCTCCCCCAAGGCCGCGGGCCTCGAAGCCGCACAGCTGCACGAGCGGGTCCTGCCCGAGATCCTGGGCCAGGCTGAGGCTGCCGTTTCCTACGCCGGCGACGTGCGCGAGGTGCTGGTGGGGATGGGCTCGGGCGAGTTCGACCTGGCCTTCCTCCTGCCTCGCCCCAAGCTCGACGCCGCCCCCAAGGGCACCGCTCCCGCCCGGACGGCGGAACTCTTTCCCAAAGCCCCCACGGGGCTCGTCTTCCATCACCTCGAAGGGACCATCTAGCACGCCATGACCGCCACTTCCGAACGCACGACCACCCGCTACCGCGTCCAGTTCAAGCGCAACCGCGACGAGCGCGTGCGGGCCGGGCACCCCTGGGTCTTCTCCGGTGAGGTCCTCGAGAAGCCCCCCGCCGAGGCCCACGGCCAGATCGTCGACGTCTACGACTCGCGCGGCAAGTTCATGGGGCAGGGCTACTGCAACATCAACTCCAACATCCTGGTGCGCCTCTTGAACCGCCGGGTCGACGAGGTGATCGACCGCGCGTGGTGGAAGCAGCGCCTCCAGGAAGCGATCGCCCTGCGCGCCGAGTACGTTTCGGGTACCGACGCCTGCCGCCTGGTGAACGGTGAGGCCGACGGCCTGCCGGCCCTCATCGTGGACAAGTACGGCGACTACCTCTCGATCCAGGTGCTGTCTCACGGCATCGAGGTCCGGTTGCCCGAGATCGTCGAGATCCTGGCCGAGCTGGTGCAGCCCAAGGGCATCTACGAGCGCAGCGACGTGCCCGTCCGGCGCCTCGAAGGCCTCGAACAGCGCACCGGCGTGCTCTGGGGCGAGGCGCCGCCCAGCGACCTCTCCATCCAGGAAGGCCCCTACCGCCTCAACGTGGACATCGTGACCGGCCAGAAGACCGGCTTCTTCCTCGATCAGCGCCCCAACCGCCTCAAGCTGGGCGAGCTGAGCAAGGGTAAGCGCGTCCTGAACTGCTTCAGCTACTCGGGCGGCTTCTCGATGGCTGCGGCTGTGGGCGGTGCGAGCGAGGTGGTGAGCGTGGACATCTCGGCCGAGGCGATCGCCCTCGGCGAGGCCAACGCCAAGCTCAACGGCGTCGAGGACCGCTGCAAGTGGGTGGTCGCCAACGCCTTCGACTACCTGCGCGAGCTGGAGAAGGCCGGCGAGAAGTTCGACGTGGTGATCCTCGATCCTCCCGCCTTCACCAAGACCAAGGATTCGATCCCTGGCGCCGTGCGCGGCTACAAGGAGATCAACCTGCGCGGCATGCGCCTGCTCAAGCCGGGCGGGCTCCTGGTCAGCGCCTCGTGCTCGCACCACATCAACCCGAGCCACTTCGTCGAGATCATCCAGTCGGCCGCGGTGGACTCCTACAAGCGCCTGCGCATGCTGGCCCTCGAAGGCGCCGGCATGGACCACCCCATCCTGCCTGCGGCCTCCGAGACCAACTACTTGAAGTGCTTCTACGGCACCGTCCACTAGGAGTTGTCATGAACGCCTCGCGCCTCCTTCCCGGCCTCGTCGCCCTGACCTTCAGCGTGTCCGGCTGTGCAGCGACCCTCGCCAGGGCCGCTCAGGAGGAGGCGCCCGCACCGCTCGCGGACCGCACCTACGACGCGCTGGTCGACGCCTTGCCCGCGCCCGGCCAGACTCCGCTCAAGGGGCGGGTGATCGTGGTGGACCCGGGCCACGGCGGCAAGGAGCCCGGCACCGTGGGGCCCACCGGCCTCACGGAGAAAGAGGTCAACCTGGGGGTGAGCAAGGCCCTCGCGAACCTCCTGCGCGAGGCGGGCGCCAAGGTCATCCTGACCCGCGAGGGCGACACGGGGGTGGCCCCTGCGGGATCGAGCCTCGCCGACGACCTCAAGGCCCGCATCGCGATCGCAAACGCCGCCAAGGCGGACCTCTTCATCTCGGTCCACCACAACGCCACGCTCGACCCCAAGCACGAGCGCCTGATGACCGAGACCTACTACAAGATGGACGATGCGGGTCCCTCGGCGGACGCCGGTTCGAGCATCCATCGCCACCTGCTGCGCAACCTGGGCCTGCCCCAGGAGAAGCTGGTGCCCGGCAACTACGCCGTGCTGCGCAACGCCGAGGTCCCCGCCATCCTGGGCGAAGCCTCCTACCTCTCGCATCCCTCGACCGAGGCCAAGCTGCGCCGGCCCGAGAAGCAACTGCTCGAGGCCCAGGCCTACTTCGCCGGGATCCTCGATTACTTCGCCAAGGGCACCCCGCGCGTCGTCTCCTTCAACCAGCAAATGAGCGCCGACGCCGCGCGCACGACCCTCATCGCTCGCCTCGACGGCGGGGGCGGAGCCATCGACCCAGCCTCGGTCGCCCTGCGCCTGGACGGCACCAGCGTCAGTGCCTTCTACGACGCCGAGACCCGCACCGTGCGCCACACCCCCAAGGATCCGCTCGCCAACGGGCCGCACACGGCGACGCTGGCGGCCCGGAACGTGGGCGGCAACGCCACCCCGCTCTCGACCCTCACCTTCACCGTCGATCGCCCCGCCGCCGAGATCCGGCTCCAGAGCCCCCTCGCCATGCTCCCGACCAGCGGGATGCTGCCGCTTCGCGCCCGGGTGTTCGACGCCCTGGGCCTGCCGGTCGCCGAGGGCACGCCCGTGACCTGGCAGCTCGAAGGGGGCGGTCTCACCTGGCAGCAGACCCGCACCGTCCGGGGCGAGGCGACCAACCACGTCCGCGCCCCCAAGGCCAAGCAAACCGTCACGGTCAAGGCGGGCAAGGCGACCGCCAGCTACCAGCTGCCGACTGCTCGCGCGGCCGTCCTGATGGGGCGGGTGCTCGGCCCCGACTCGCAACCCCTCGCCCGCGCCTCCGTCGTGGCAGTCGGCACCTCCGACCGGCTCGTGACCGAGAGCGACGAGAGCGGCTACTGGCACTTCGAGACGGCTCCTGGCGGCCTCAAGGAGGTCCGCGTCTTACTGCCCGGCTATCGCCCGCAGGCCCTCGCGCTCTCGGCGGCCCGCGAACTCGAAGTGCGCCTGGAAGCGAGCGCCCCCTTCGCCCTGCGTGACCAGCTCGTCGTCCTCAACCCCGAAGGGGGCAGCGAGGAGCGCGATCCGTTCAAGCGCAAGCTCTCCGGCTACAACTGGCTGGTGGCCGAGCACCTGCGCGGCTATCTCGAAGCCGCCGGGGCCAGGGTACGCCTCACCCGCGGCGTCGACGAGGGCCCGAGCGACATCCAACGGATCCGCGAGGCCAACGCCCAGAACGCTGCGCTGTTCGTCACCATCGGGCACCATGCGAGCGATAGCATCCGCACCTCGCACTATCCGACCAGCGCCAAGGGCAAGCAGATCGCAGCCTCCGTGCGCGAGGCCCTGCTCGCCGCCGACGGCAGCCTCAAGGACGGGGGGACCCTGCCCGACTCGACCTACGTCCTGATCCAGACCAGCTGCCCCTCGGTGACCGTCACCCACGGGACCAAGGGCCTCACGACCGACGACCCCGCG
Organism: bacterium; assembly: GCA_017744355.1. Taxonomy (NCBI): domain Bacteria; species bacterium. Next base: position 126,447 of record JAGIBK010000003.1, read on the forward strand.
GCCTCGGCCCGCAAGGAGGCCTACGGCATCCTGCTCGGGCTTTTACCCAAACCGGATCGGGCGGCAAGCCTCGCCGTGCAGGTGCGGGGAATGGATGAGAGGGCTGTCGGCAACGCCCTGGTCACCCTCGACGGGGTCTGGCACGGCCAGACGGATGTCGAGGGCCGCTGGCGCTTCGCCAACCTCGCTCCCGGCAAGCATGAGGTGACGCTCGTCCTCGGCAGCGGCGCCATGGTGCGCCAGGACGTGACGCTCGCCGACAACCAGGCGGGCGCACTGGTCCTTCGCTTCCCCTGAGCCGCGCCCGGACCGTCATGTCTCCCCGGGATGACGCGGCGCTTGCGTCGAGGTCAAGAAACGCCCGTAACCTTCGCTCGACCGGTATTCGCAGGCATCCAGGCGGGTATTCTGAAGAAACCGCACCTGCCAACCCATAGGAGTTCCTCGATTTGCGTCTCGTGCTGTCCCTGGCCCTCGGCCTGATCCTCGCCACCACCTCGCTGCCGACCGTGGCCCGCGCGGATACCCCCGAGAACCCCAACCCCACCTACCAGTACATCAAGTCGGTGGCGGGCGAGGCCAAGGCCAAGCGTTACGCCTGGCACATCGAGCAAGCGGCCAAGAAGTGGAAGCTGGACCCCTTGCTGGTGGCGCGGGTCATCCGGCTGGAGAGCAGCTTCAACCCTCGCGAGGTCAGCCACGTGGGAGCCCACGGGCTCATGCAGGTCATGCCCTTCCACTTCACCCGGCGCGGGATCCCGCGCGCCAAGTGGTTCGACACGGCCATCAATCTGGATCTCGGCTGCCGGATCCTCGCCTGGTACCTCGATCGCATGGAGGCCCAGTACCCGGGCCTCGACCCCCGCGCCATCAATCACCGGGCGCTGGTGGCCTACAACATGGGCCCCCGGGCCGTGGTCTCGCGCGGCATCTACCGCTCGCGCTACTCCGAGATCATCATGAAGCGCTACCTGCTGCCGGGTGCTTCCGAGAGCGCCATGCTCGCGGGCCCCACGCCCCAGGGCCCCAACCCCGCCGAGGGCCTGCCCGCCATGAGCGACGCCAACCAGGCGGCCATGCAGGCGGAGCTCGCGGTCATGGACGCCACCTCCTCGGTGCCCACCGCTCCCGGCCTCTCGCGGTAAACCACAGCTCGTTCACCCCGCCCCATCGAGGGGCGGGGATTTCAGTCTTTACCGGCTTGGCGGCGTCGGGTGCGGCGCTCGACGAGAAACGAGGTCACGGCGAGCAGCAAGAGGCCGCCCATGGAGGCCCAGAAGAGGGGATCGCGCGGGTTGAGGATGCGATCGCCCAGGAGCACGTGCAGGAAGTTGCCCGGCAAAGTCCCGATGAGCGAGCCCAAGAGGTAGGTCCTCAGGGGCAGGCCCACGATGCCCGCCGCATAGCTCACGATGTAGGAAGGCACGAAGGGGAAGGCCCGGATCACGGCGACCGTGCGCGGCCCGTGATGGGCAAGACGCGCCTCCACCGCCCGCATCCGGACATCGCCGGCAACGCGATGGACAAGCGCGCGCGCCGGGCCCCGCCCCATGGTGTGGCAGGCCGCCGACGCGCAGAGGGTGCCGACGGTGACGACGGCCAGGCCCATGGGCACGCCGAACAGGGTGCCCGCGAGCGCGATCAAGAGGCCGCCGGGGAAGAGGGGCACGAGCTGCTGGAGGGTCATGACCCCCACCATGGCGAGCGGCGCGAAGGCCCCAAGCTCACGGCTCCAGGCGCGGATCTCGGGAAGGGTCGGCAGGGCGAGGGCCCAGCTCGCCTCCATCTAGCGCGCCTGCTGCAGGGTGCGCTCCAGGTCCGCCGGTAACACGGTGCGTTCGAGCACGACGGCCGCCTCGGCGGCGATCGCCGCCTTGACCTCGTCCATGGCGACCGGCTTGCCAAGCAGGGCCTCCATGGAGGTCATGACCCCCGCCTCCATCCCGCACGGGCGGATGGCCTGGAAGCCCCCCAGGTCCGTGGAGACGTTGAGCCCCAGGCCGTGGTAGGTGACCCAGCGGCGCACCGCGACGCCGATCGACGAGATCTTGCGATCGTCCACCCACACCCCGGTCTTGCCAGGGTTACGGCCGGCCTCGATCCCCCAGCGCGACAGGGCGCGGATCTGGATCTCCTCGATCTGGCGCAAGAGACGGTGCAGATCCCGCTCGGCCCCCTCCAGCTTCAGGATGAAGTAGCCAACCAGCTGCCCCGGCGCATGGTAGGTGGCCTCGCCCCCGCGCTCGATCTCGAAGGTCGGCACCCCCTTCCCCGCCTCGCAAACGTGCTCGGCGGGGTCGGCCTTGCGGCCCAGGGTGATGACCGGCTCGTGCTCGAGCAGGAGCAGGTGGTCCTCGATGTGGTCGTCCGCCCGCAGGTCCACGAGCTTCTTTTGAAGCTCCCAGGCCGCCGGGTAGGGGATGCGCCCGAGGTCAGCGACGCGCAGCGGCCGGCTCACGGGAGTCCTTGTTCATAACGTGGATCGCCTCGCCGATGGCGGCCTTCGCCGCCTCCATGATCCCCTCGGCGAGCGTCGGGTGCGCGTGGACCGTGAGGCTCAGGTCGTCGATGAAAGCCCCCATTTCGAGGGCGAGGCCCGCCTCGGCCACCAGGTTCGAGGCCTCGGGCCCGACGATGTGGACCCCCAGGACCTCCTGGGTCTTCTTGTCGGCCACGACCTTGACGAAGCCCTCGGTCTCGCCCGTGGTCATGGCCCGGCCCAGAGCAGCGAAGGGGAACTTGCCGACGACGGCATCGAAGCCCTGCGCCTTGGCCTCGGCCTCGGACATGCCGACCGAGCCGATCTCGGGATCGGTGAAGACGACCGCGGGGATGGCCTTCACGTCCATGGCCGCCGGGTGACCGGCGATGACCTCGGCGGCCACCTCGGCCTCCTTGGAGGCCTTGTGGGCGAGCATGGGCTGGCCGGCCAGGTCGCCGATGGCGTAGATGCCGGGCACGTTGGTCCGCATCTGCTTGTCGGTGAGCACGAAGCCCTTGGCGTCGATGCGCACGCCCACGCGCTCCAGGCCCAGACCCTCGGAGTTGGGACGACGGCCCACCGTCACCAGGATGCGGTCGGCGTCGATCTCGATGGCCTTGCCGTTCTGGTCGAGCTGGACCTTGGCGCCCATGGGGCCGTCCACGTAGCCCTTGGCGGCAGTTTCGAGCAGGACCTCGACGCCGAGCTTCTTGAGCTGGCGGCTGAGCAGCTGGGCGATCTCGGGGTCGAAGCCGGGCAGCACCTGGCCCATCCGCTCGACGACCGTGACCTGCGCGCCGAGCTTGGCGTACATCATGCCCATCTCGAGGCCGATGTAGCCGCCGCCGATGACCACCAGACGCTTGGGAATCTCGGGAAGGGCGAGAGCCTCGGTCGACGAGATGACGCGCTTGCCGTCGAAGGCGAAGCCCGGAATCTCGATGGGGCGGCTGCCGGTGGCGACGATGACGCTCTGGGCCTCGACCAGCACCGGCCCGTCGTCGGTCTGGACCTCGACCTGGTTGGCGGTCTTGAAGGTGGCGGTCCCGTAGAGGACCTCGCCGCCGTTGCCCTTGACCAGCTGGCCGACGCCGCCGGTCAGCTTCTTCACGATGCTGTCCTTCCAGCCGATCATCTTGGGGAAGTCCACCGAGAAGCCGCCCACGGTGATGCCCATCTGGTCCACCTTCTTGAGCTTCTCGACCGTCTTGGCGGCGGTGATGAGGGCCTTGGAGGGGATGCAGCCCACGTTGAGGCACACGCCGCCGAGCTGGCCCTTCTCGACCAAGAGCACCTTCTTGCCAAGCTGGGCAAGACGGATGGCCGCCACGTAGCCCCCGGGGCCCGCACCGATCACCAGGGCTTCGACGTGTTTCTTCTGCATGGGTAGGTTGTCTCCTCGCTGGAAAGCTAGGCAAAATCGAGCCGTCGACCGCTTTGTCGACGTTATTATTCTACTATCACCGACCGGACCTTGACGACCGGCGAGAAAGCCCTTGCCACCCCCTTCACGAAAGCGGGGACTTTCGTCTCTAATTGTTCAGGTCTCTCACGCGTTAGGTTAGTCATGGGCTATCCCGCGAGGTAGGCTTGCAACGATGAAAGCGAGGATGAGATGAAGGCGACACGCCTGCTGGCGGTGAGCGTTGGATGTTGGGCTTATGCCGTTTCCCCGGCGAGCGCTCAGGGCGAGGGGTTCAAGCCCGTCGGGCCCGAGGTGAAGACCACCCTCACCACCTGGTACACCGCCAACACGAACGCCCTCGACGCCTTCTTGATCCGGCGCGTGAACATCGTGGTGAACGGCGAGGTGACGCCTCAGCTCTCCTACGCCATCATGTTCGACCCTTCCAAGAACCTGGCCCTGCCCACCGTCTCGGCGAGCGCGCCCGGCGGGCCCTTCCAGGTTTCGAGCGGCGGGGACACCAAGATCCTGCAAGACGCCTACATCGGTGCGAAGTTTCCCGGGGGCATCACGACCCGCTTCGGCCAGTTCAGGCCCCCGCTCTCGGCCGCGGCCATGGAGTCGGGCTACAAGCAACCGCTCGCAAGGCGCCCCCTCTTCCTCGAAGGCAACTCCTTCGGTTACTACCGGGACGTGGGCTTCCAGGCGAACGCGCCCGTCCTGCCGTGGCTCTCTGCGACGGTCGGGGTGTTCAACGGAGCGACCACCAACCAGCCCGAAAGCAACGAGGCCAAGGACGTGATCGGCCGCCTGGAGTTCTCGCCCGGGCCCCAGCTCAAGACGGGCCTCTCATACCTGAGAGGCGTCCGGGGGACGGCCCTGACCTTCGCCGAGCGGCTCGGCGCCAACGCCGAGTGGAACGCGGGCCCCATGCAGCTTCGCGCCGAGGCCCTGTCCGGCACCGACGGCACCACGAACAAGCTCGGATGGTACGGCCAGGGCGCCTACTACCTCACCCCCAGCCTGCGGACCGTGCTGCGCTACGAAGAGTGGGACGCCAACCTGGCCGCCGCTGGCGCCCAGCAGAACACCACCCTCGGCCTGAACTGGTACTTCAGCGGCTTCAGCCTGGCGGGCCTCAACCTGATCCACGAGAACCACACCGGTCCCGGCGCCCATACCAACGACGCCGCCCTCTTCATCTGGCAGCTGGTCATTTAGCCAGCCAAAAAGGAATCGGGGGACCCGCGATGCGGGTCCCCCGATTCCTTTCGATCGAGACTGGGGCTAGCTCATCGCCAGCATCAGCTTGGTCGGGTTCTCGAGCAGCTTGATGACCAGGTTGGTGAACTCCGCGCCCACCGCGCCGTCCACCACGCGGTGGTCGAAGCTGAGGGCCATGTTCATCATCTTGGCGGCGACGATCTGACCGTCGCGCACCACCGGGCGGTCCTGGATCTTCATGATCGCAAGGATGCCCACCTCGGGGTGGTTGATGATCGGGGTGGCGAACAGGCCGCCCACGTTGCCGATGCTCGACAGCGTGAAGGTGCCGCCCTTGAGGTCATCCGGGTTGTTGCGGCCGATACGGGCGCGCTCGGCAACCTCGGAGATCTCCTTGGCGAGCTCGAGGATGCTCTTCTTGTCCACGTCCTTGATGACGGGGACGATGAGGCCGTTCTCGCCAGCGACCGCGATGCCCAGGTTGTAGTAGTGCTTGATGACCAGCTCGCCCGTGGCATCGTCGATGCTCGCGTTGAGGGTCGGGAACTTCTTGAGGGCCGCGACCACCGCCTTCATGATGAAGGGCAGGTAGGTGAGCTTGATGCCCTCGGCCTCGGCCAGGGGCTTGGACTCGGCGCGCAGCCCGATGAGCTTGGTGGCATCCAGCTCGTCCATGTAGGTGAAGTGGGGCGCCGTGAACTTGGACTGAACCATCTTCTCGGCGATCTTCTTGCGCACGCCCTTCATGGGGATGCGCTCCTCGGGACCGTAGGAGGCGAGCGGGGTAGCAGCCGGCACCACCGCAGCGGTGGCCACGGGGGCAGCAGCCGCGACCGGAGCCACAGGAGCAGGAGCGCTCAGGCGCTGATGGAAAGCCGACACGTCCGCCTTCATCACGCGACCGTTGAAGCCCGAGCCGGGGACGCGGGCGATCTCGACGCCCAGCTCGCGAGCGAGCTTGCGGGTCGCGGGGGTCGCGAGCACGCGGCGGCCCGGCTCGATGGCGGGCAGCTCGGCGGGGACCTCGGTGAGGATCTCGGCCATGGGGGCGCACTCGGGAAGGCTCTCGGCGATCTGGACCGACGCGCACGAGGGAGCCATGACGGCCGCCGCAGGCGCCTCAGGGGCGCTGCTGCCGCCGTGGCCGTGCATGATGGGCGCGGTCTGGCCGGCGGCCATCTCGATGGTGACGACCACGTCGCCCACCTTGAGGATCTCGCCTTCCTTGCCGAAGGTCGCGAGGATCTTGCCCTTGCGGGGCGAGGGGATCTCGACGGTCGCCTTGTCGGTCATGACCTCGAACATGGGCTGGTCTGCGCCCACCTCGTCACCCGGCTTGACCAGCCAGGCGATGAGTTCGCCCTCGACGACCCCTTCGCCGATGTCGGGGAGACGGAAATCGAAAACGTTGCCGGTAACGGTACTCATTCTCTGTCCCGCCTCCTAGAAGTTGAGGGTCTTGCGCATCCCCTGGAGGACGCGATCGGCGCTGGGCAGGTACTCCAGGTCCAGCGTGTAGGGGAAGGGGGTGTCCCAGCCGGTGACGCGGACGATCGGCGCCTCGAGGCTGAGGAGCGCGTGCTCGTTGATCAGCGCGATCAGCTCGGCGGCGAAGCCCGCCGACTTGGGGGCCTCCTGGACGATGACCACGCGGCCGGTCTTCTCGACCGACGCGATGATCGTGTCGATGTCGAGGGGCACCAGCGAGCGCAGGTCGATCAGCTCGGCGTCGATGCCCTCGGCCTCGGCCTTGGCAAGCGCCTCCATGGCGGTGTGGACCATGGAGCCGTAGGCGAGGACGGTGATGTCCTTGCCTTCCTTGACGACCTTGGCCTTGCCGATCTCGAGGGTGTAGTCGCCCTCGGGCACGTCACCCTTGGCCGCACGGTACATCCGCTTGGGCTCCATGAAGATCACGGGATCGTCCTGGCGCATGGCGGCGAGCAAGAGGCCCTTGGCGTCGTAGGGGTTCGAGGGGATGACGACCTTGAGGCCGGGGGTCTGGACCCAGTAGGCCTCGTTGGACTGCGAGTGGTAGTGGCCGCCCTTGATGCCGCCGCCGTAGGGGGTGCGGACGACCACCGGGCAGGGGTACTGACCGCCCGAGCGGTAGCGGTACTTCGCGAGCTCGTTGACGATCTGGTCGAAGGCCGGGTAGATGAAGTCCGCGAACTGCATCTCGGGCACCGGGCGCAGGCCGTAGAGGGCCATGCCGATGGCGGTGCCCATGATGCCGGCTTCGGAGAGGGGGCAGTCAACGACGCGGTCGGCGCCGAACTGCTCCTGGAGGCCCGAGGTGGCGCGGAAGACGCCGCCGAACTTGCCCACGTCCTCGCCGAGGATGACCACACGGTCGTCCTGGGCCATCTGGATGCGCAGGGCGTCGTTGACGGCCTGGATGATGTTCATCGTGGGCATGACTTAGCGGGCCTCCTTGGACTGCTGCAAGCTATCCATCAGCTCGGCGCGCTGCTCTTGGAGGAAGCGCGGGATGTCGCTGAAGACGTCGTCGAAGATGGTTTCGGGCGCGGGCGCGGGGGCCTTCTCGGCGGCCTCGGCGGCAGCCAGGACCTCGGCCTTGCAGGCTTCCTGGATCTCGAGCTCCCACTCGGGGGTCCAGAGGCCCTTCTTGGCGAGGAAGCGCTGGAAGCGCGCGATGGGATCCTTGGCCTCCCAGGCCTTCACTTCCTCGTCCTTGCGGTAGACGCTGGGGTCGTCCGAGGTCGAGTGGCCGCCGACGCGGTAGGTCACCGCCTCGATCAGGGTGGGGCCGCCGCCGCTGCGGGCCTTGTCGGCCGCGCGCTTGGTGGCGACGATGACGGCCAAGAGGTCGTTACCGTCGACCAGGACGCCCTCGAAGCCGTAGGCGTTGGCCTTCATGGCGAAGTTCTCGCTGGCGGTCTGGACCTCGCGGGGGGTCGAGATGGCCCAGCCGTTGTTGCGCAGGAAGAAGACGGTCGGGGTCTTGTACACGCCGGCAAAGTTGAGGCCCACGTGGAAGTCGCCCTGGCTCGACGCGCCCTCGCCCAGGTAGGTGAGGGTGATGATCGGGTCCTTGCGGAGCTTGGCCGCCCACGCCGCGCCCACCGCCTGCGGCAGCTGGACCGTCAGGGGGCTCGAGATCGAGACGATGTTCTTGTGGCGGAAGGAGTAGTGGACCGGCATCTGGCGGCCCTTGGTGTAGTCGAGGCCGTTGCCGTAGCACTGGTGGGCCATCTCCTGCACGGTCACGCCGCGCCAGAGGTAGGCACCCTGCTCACGGTAGCAAGGGAAGATCCAGTCCTCGGCCCAGAGGGCGAAGGCGGAGCCGACCGAAGCGGCCTCCTCGCCCAGCGAGCCCAGGTAGAAGCCGAGGCGGCCTTGGCGCTGGAGGGTGATCATGCGCTGGTCGAAGACACGGGTCATGACCATGGTGCGGTAGAGGGCCTTCAGATCCGCATCGGAGATCTCGGGCATCAGCGCGGGATCGGCGGTGTCGTCTTCGCGCAGGACGGTGAAGAGCGCGGTCGGAACCGACGCGTTCTTGCCGACCTCAAACTCGACTAAACTCACGGGTCTTGTTCTCCTTCAGTGCTTCGGCCGGCTTACGACGGCTGAAGGCTTGCATCATTGGAAGCGGACGCGGAGGCGTCCTGGGAGAGCTTCGGGTTCTGGCTTTCGATCATGCCCTTGATGAAGAGCTCGCCCGCGCGGTAGCTGGAGCGGACCAGAGGGCCGCTCGCCACGTAGAGGAAGCCCAGCTCCTCGGCCCATTGCTGGAACTCGGCGAACTTGGCGGGGGTGACGAAGTCCACGACCTCCAGGTGCTTGGCCGTCGGCCGCAGGTACTGGCCGAAGGTGACGATCTGGCAATCGTACTCGCGCAGGTCGCGCAGGGTCTCCATGATCTCCTCGTCGGTTTCGCCGAGGCCGACCATGATGGAGGTCTTGGTGACGATCTTGGGGGCGATGCGCTTGGCGTCCGCGAGCACCTTGAGGCTCTGGGCGTACTGGGCGCGGCGATCGCGCACCTTGGGAGTCAGGCGTCGCACCGTCTCCACGTTGTGGGCGATGACGTCGGGGGCCGACTCGACCACCGTGCGCAGGGCCTTGGTGTCGCCCTGAAAATCGGGAATGAGGACCTCGACCAGCACCTTGGGCGTGCGCTCCTTGATGGCGCGAATGACCGCCGCGAAGTGGGCGGCGCCGCCGTCGGGCAGATCGTCACGGTCGACCGAGGTGAGGACCACGTAGTCGAGCCCCATCACGTCGACCTGGAGAGCGACCTTGGCGGGCTCGTCCGGATCGAGGGGCAAGCCCTCCTTGGCGGTCTTGATGTGGCAGAAGCGGCAGCCGCGGGTGCAGGTGTCGCCCATGACCATCATGGTGGCGGTGCCCCCGCCCCAGCACTCCCCGATGTTGGGGCACGAGGCCTCCTCGCACACGGTGTGGAGGTTGAGGGTGCGGAGGTTCTCCTTGATGGCGAGATAGCGCTCGCCAGCAGGCGGGCGGATCTTGAGCCATTCGGGCTTGCGCTTGGTATCCATGGGGGTCGTCTCGCTTTCCGGGTCAAATGCCGTTTGAGCGGGCATTTCGGCACTAGCAGGCCGCCATTAATGGTACCCGGAGCGAGGCGTTCCGTCAAAGCGGGCCAAAGAGGCCGCTGGGGCCTCAAATCGCCCGCGTCAGTACTTGAGCACGGGGCGAAAACCGTAGGAGGTGTTGGCAGTGGTGCGATCGTTGGCCACGTAGACCCCCCACACGCCTGCGCTGCCGCCGTCCGCCCAGCGCCCGCCACGCGAGGCCGCGGAGGTCCAGCCGGTGGTCGTCCAGATGTAATCCCCCCCGAAGACAGGGCTGGCGCTCCCGCCGGTCGCTCCGGGCAGCCCGTAGCGGCGCAGGCGCGGATCCGTGCTCAGCTGGGTCACGAAGTTTTGTCCGGGGACTGCCACGGGCAAGGTCACGTCGTTGACAATGTAGTTGCCGCTGGTCTGCGCTGTGCCGATCGTGCCCGTCCACTCCCAGACGTTGCCGTTGAGGTCGTACACGCCCCCCGTCGTGCCGGTGTGGGTCGTCAGGTTCACGCCGGCCGCCCAGCCGGCTTTCGTTCCGCTCCCGGTCAGGGCGCGGCCCGCGACGTTCGGATCGGCGGTGAAGGTGATGGCCGCGTCGAGGTGGTCCTTGCGGGTGTTGTTGTTGCCGTAGACCGTGACGTTGTTGATCATCGACCAGACGGCGAGCGCCGTCCATTCGTCGTCGCGCATCAAGTGACAGTGCGCGTCGTAGGCAAGACACGCGTTGACCGCCCCGTCCCAGCTGACGTTCGTCCACGGCACCCGATCCGCCTGAACCTTGAGCGCCGTGGCCGTGCCCACCGCCGCGTTGGTCGCGTCGTTGCGCGACGCCTCGTACTTGCCCGCGTAGAAGCCCCCGAAGGACTCGCGGGCCCAGTCGGTCCCCTCGATGCCGCTGCTCGGCTGCGTCTTGACCCACGTCCCCACGGGGCTCGCGGCGTTCGTCGCTCCGCAGTTCGCGGGCACGATGAGCTGGTAGGCCGTGAACACGGGGATCCAGACGAAGGTGCTCACCTGGCCGTTCTTGGTCACCTGGTAGTCGTGATGGGTGCTCTCGTCGCCGCTATCCCCCGGCGCGAGCAGGCCGGAAGCGAGGATGGGCCGATCCCCCAGGGGATCCAGGTCCTGGAGCAGCTGCGTGGTGACGCTCGCGACCCGTGCCAGCACCATGGCCACGGAGTTCCCCTGGAACGCCGAGACCGCATCGAAGGAGCTCCCGGCGACCGTCCCGAGGATGTCGTCGAGGGACGTCGCGGGATCCTCGCGATCGATCAGCGCCACGGCCGTGGTGGTGGGATTGACGACGATGGTGCCGACGCCTCCCGCCCGGTTGGTGATGCTCGCCCACCCAGAACCCGTCCACTTGAGCACCGTGAGCATCGAGAGATGGTTGGCCGTGGGCCCGCTCGTGCGCTTGAGGACCTGCAGGTAGTAGTGGCCGTTGAGGACCGGGCTGAAGGTCGTGTCCACGTCGATGGCGAAGGCACCCTGCGCGTTGGTGAGGCCGGTCGCCATGGTGCGGGCCGTGCCGGGGTCGATCACGGCGACGGTCGCGTAGGCCGCGAGATCGGCGCTCGCCGCCGTCACCTGGCGATCGCCCGACGGGAAGATCACCCGGCCTGCGATCGCGCGCGGCCCAGCCTGCTCGTTCGATACTCCGGGGGTCAGCGCTCCGCCGCTCGGCGGCAATCCGGGTGCCGCCACCTGGCAGGCCGTCAGCAGGGTCGCCGCCAGGGCGATCGCGACGTGATTCGAAGGCTTCATGCGCATCAACACCTCCCCCGCTTACCGGAAGGACAGAACGGGGCGGAAGCCCAAATGGGCCTTGGTCACGGTCCGAGCATCGTCGATGTCGGTGCACCACACGCCCGCATCCCCCCCCTGGTACCAGGAGCCGCCCCGGTACATCTTGATCGAGGCCGCGGTCGCAAGCCAGTAGTAGTCGCCCCCAAACGCCGCGGTGATAGCACCGGTGGTCCCCGGCAGCCCGTAACGGCGCAGGCGCGAATCGGTGCTCAGGGCGGTGATGTAACCCATGGCCGTCTTGAGGCCCGTGTCGACCCCATTGACCGCGAAGTTGCCCGACGTCTGGACGGCGCCGATCGTCTCATTCCACTCCCAGAGATTGCCGTTGAGGTCGTAGACGCCCGCCGTCGTACCGGTGTGCGTCGTGAAGTTCGTCGCCCCCGTCCAGCCGGCCTTGGTCCCCGTGCCCGTCAGGGCGCGTCCCGCCTGGTTCGGGTCCACGATGAAGGTCACGGCCGCGTCATTCTGATCCTTGCCCGCGTTGTTGTTGCCGTAGACCGTGAGGCCGTTGATCATCGACCAGACGGCAAGGGCCGTCCACTCCTCGTCCCGCATCAAGTGCGCATGGGCGTCGTAGGCAAGGCACGCTGCCGCCGCGGCGTCCCAGGTCACGCTCCCCCAGGGGACGCACCTCACCTGCACCTTGAGGGTGGTGGCGGAGCCCACGGTCGCCCCCGCCCCGGTCCCCGCGGCACCCTGTACCGCATCGGCGCGGCTCGCCTCGTACTTGGCGACGTAGAAGCCCCCGAAGGTCTCGCGCGCCCAATGAACGTCCTCGGTACCGGTAGTAGGCTTGGTCTTGACCCAGACCCCGACGGGCGAGGCGGGATAACCCGAGGTGGTCGGGTCGATGAGCTGATAGGCATTGAAGACGGGAATCCAGACGAAGGTGCTCGTCACCCCGCCCTTGGTCATCTGGTAATCGTGGTGCATCGTCACGTCCCCGGCGTCGTCCGGGGCCATGATGCCGCTCGCGGGGAGGCGATCGCCCAACGGGTCCACGTTTTGCTGGAGCTGCGCAATGATCGCCGCCACCCGAGTCGTGAGCTCGGGGACCGTATGGGTGGTGAAGGCCGCCGCCACGTCGAAGCTCGCCCCCGAAACCTTGCCGATCACGTCCGCGTAGGCCGTGGCCGCGTCCTCGCGGTCGATCAGGGCCACGGCCGTGGTCGTGGGGTTGAGGACGATGCTGCCGGCGCCGCCCACGGCGTTGGTGATGCTCGCCCAACCGGTGCTGGTCCACTTGAGGACCGTGAGCAAGGAGAGCTGGTTATCACCCGTGACCGCGCCGCCGATACGCTTGGTCACCTGCAGGTAGTAGTAGGAGTTGAGCGCAGGCGAGAAGGTCCCGCCCGGCGCGAGGGTGAAGGTACCCTGGGCGTTGGTGAGGCCGCTTGCGATCGCCCGATTCGTATCCGGCTCGAGCAGGGTGACGGTGGCGTAGCTCGTGACATCGGTCCCGGTCGCCGCCGTCATGCGCTCGGGGAAGAAGCCCTGGCCGCGGACGACGGTATCGAGCGCCCGAACCACCGATTGAGTGTCAGGCCGCGTAGGCTCGACCACCTGGCAGGCGGCCAGCAGCGTCACCCCGAGCGCCAGCAGCGCTCGGCTCCAGTTTCGCTTCCGCATCTTCACCTCGCCTTCCATCGCTACAAGCTCGCGCTCGCCGTCACCGAGACCGGCGCGAGGCGCAAACCGGCCGCCCAGGTGTTCAGGCCCGAGCCCACCGTGAAGGGACCCGGCTGGGGCACCGCCACCAGGTTCATCGCATCGACCGGCCCATCGATCCGCACCGTGCTCGCCCAGACCTGGTTGGCGGCATTCACCGCCGTCGCGCTCAGCGCCCAGCCATCCCCCGGCACCAGCCCCTTGAAGACGAGCGAGCCCGTCGCCCCGGGGCTTGTAATCGTCTTGGTCACCGCCGGCCCGCTCGAAGGCGTCAGGGTGACGCTCGCCGTCGCCGTGGAGCCGGGGATGCCCGAGAGCGAGAGCCGCACCGTCCCCAGGATGGGGTAGTCCGACACCGCGCTCGTCTTGGCGGCCACTTCGACTGTCACCGGCCCACGGGTCGCCCCATCGGGCACCGTCACCTGGATCGATCGGCGATCCGCGGCCACCGCGCTCACCGCGGCCGAGACCCCGTTGAAGCGGACCCGGTTCTTGGAAGGATCCGCGTCGAAGGTGATCCCCGAGAGGGTCACCGTGTCCGCCACGTCGGCCCCGAGACCGGGCAGGATCCCGATCCCGCCCACCGGCTTCAGGTAGAAGCCGCCCCCTGCGATCTTGTCGATGCTCGCCAGCGGATCCAGGTCCCCGCCGAGAGCCGCGCTCACCACCGCGTAAGCCGCCTGGTAGTCCGCGACCGAGAGGTTGGCCACCGGCGTGAAGGTGCTGGGGGTGACCCCGTCCGACACCCCTGACTGCAGCTTGCCCATCAGCGAGGCGAGCGCCACCGCGGCCCCTTGCCTGGTGTTGATCTGGGCGGCGGCGGCCACGGCGGTGGTCGCGAGGCTCAGGGTCACCCCGCCGCCGGTCAGGCTATCCCAGCCGCCCGCGTTCCAGCGCACCAGGGTCCTGACGCGGGCGGCGCTGCTGCCCGCGAGGTTCGAGTCGAGGCCCTTGACCGCCTCCAGGTAGTAGACGCTGCCGGCCTCGGGCCGAAAGCCGCCAGCGAGCTTCAAGACGAAGGAGCCCTGGGCGTCCGTGACGGTAGTCGCCACGGTCAAAGGGGTGGCCCCGGGCTGGATGAAGGAGACGGTCGCACCCTTGGCCACATCGTTGACCAGGTCGGCCTGCACCGACCGGAAGCGGTTCAAGACGCCCGCTTCGAGCCGTCCCATCAAGGGCGGCAGGGCCTCCGCCGTCACACCCGGGCGGGGGGCGGGGCTCACCAGGGCGCAACCCGAGAGGCCGAGGATCAGGGCGAGGCCGTACGGCGTATATTTCATCGAGGCCTCCTTACTGCACGGTGACCGAGGTGGTCGCCGTCACGGTGCCGGATCGCACGGTGATGGTCGAGCGGCCCAGGGTGGTGGCGGTGAAGTTGCCGTCAGAGGTCATGGTGCCGCCCCCCTTGTCGCTCGCTTCCCAGGAGAGGTCGACACCGTTCAGGGTCTGACCCGCCGTGTCATAGGCGATCGCGGTGTAGCGGCGCTCGGTCAGGTTCGCCATGGTGTCCGGCAAGGGGTCGATCTGGATCGACCCCACCAGCCTGAAGCTCGCACTCACCGGGCAGCCGTCGAGGGTGAGGGTGAAGGGCCGGGCCGCAGCCCCGGCGAGGGTCGCAGGAACCGCGACCTGGGCGACGCCGTCGCTCAGCACCGTGACCGTCGCGGGGACCCCGTCGAAGTCGGCCGATACGGCAGGGGCATAGGTCAGCTGCTGACCGGCCTGCAGCTTGACCCACCGCGAGAAGCCGCTACCCGTCAGGGTCACCAGGGCCTTGGGGCCGCCGCTCGTGACGGCATCGAGACGCGGGACGTTGAGCGGAATCGAGAGCGTCCTCAGCTGGTTGGGAAAGAGGCTCACGCCCTCGGCCCGACCCACAGCGAGGGCCCGGCCGCCCGCATCGCGCGCGACGGCTTCGACCGTGAGGTTGCCAAGTCGGGTCAGGTCGGACGTGGCCTGTGTCGCCAGCACCTGGCCCTGCTCATCCTTCACGCTCACCGTGACCCGGGAAGTCTGCCCAGGCGCCCCCTGGGTAGAAACCGACAAACGAGCCTTCTCTGCGACCGTGACGCTGGCCGTGGCGCGCGCCTCGGCGCAGCGGGCGGTGATAACGGCCGTCCCAGAGCGTAGGGCCTGCACCCGGCCATCCGCGCCCACCGTGGCGATCCGCGTATCCGATGATTGCCAGGTGATGGGCAACGAGGGGCTGCTCGATTCGGCAGCGAACAAGAAAGAAGTTGGGTACAGCGGGGAGACGACATCCACCGGTGGCACGAAAAGGCTGTCGGTCGCCGATTTCAGCGAGAGGGTGATGGCCGGTGTCGGGGCCGGCGTCGGTGAGGCGCCGCCCTCGGTTCCGACCGAGCCGCCGACCTCACCGCCGGGGGTAGGGGTGGGCTGCGGGACGCCCGTCACCGGGGGCCCCTCCTCGTCGCCAGGGGCGCAGGCCGTCACTGCCAGCAGGCAACAGAGGGATAAAAGCAGGCGTTCCCAGGCTCGGCTCTGCCGATTCGATCGGATTCGCACCAATATTCCCGCCTCTGTTCATCAACGCCGCTCGCATCGAGCAGACAACCGTAGAGAACAGAATACCCAACCAAGGCTTAGGAATAGCTGAAGATTTACGTTCTGATTGAGTTAGCGACCAAGCTGAGCAAGGGGAGTGCGTCTCCTGGTCGAGCGCAAAGGCGCCCTAATCGAGAAGCTTTTCGACCGCGACTACCACCACTTGCCAGGGTTGATCATCCCGGGGCTCGTGACGAAGCGCTGGAACTCGTTGAAGTCCACGCTGCCGTTGTCGTTGGTGTCCATCAGGGAGATGATCGCCTTGTAGCCCCACTTGCTCACGTCCGCCGCGCTGAGCAGGCCGTCGTTGTTCACGTCCATCAGGGTGTAGAGCAGGCGGGAAACCGCGTCCATGTTGCCGGCCATCCGGTTCATGAACTCATCGTAAGTGACCACGTCGTCCATGTTCACGTCGATGGTCTGCCACATCACGAGGAAAAGCGGGCTCTTCTTGGCGAGTTCGGCGCGCGTCAGGACGCCATTCTTGTCGGTGTCGAGAGACTGGAACTCACGCTTGACGACGTTCGCGATCGCCGAGCGCACCAGGTTGATGTCCTGGGCCTTCACCGCGCGGCTCTCATCCTGGGCGGTCGCCGAGGGCAGCGAGGCGGGCCGGGAGCAGCCGGCGAGGAGCACGAGGAGAGCCAAGCCTAAGACGGTGCGGGCGCGGTGGAACATCGACGCTTCTCCTGGTCACGACACAGCAGTTAATCGTTATTTAATTTACTACAAATGCCGTATTAAAGAAGCCACGTCCATGAATCAGGACGCCCCACTAGGGAGCAGCGTCGCTCTCTTCCTCCCACTCGAAGCCGGCGCCGACCGTCGTGCGGAACTCGCCGGGGGCCGAGCCCGCCCGGACGTAAAGGGCCGAGGCGTCCGGATGACGCGCAAGCAGCGCCTCGCCGCGCTCCTCGCCCAGCACGTAGAGGCAGGTCGAGAGGGCGTCGGCCTCCTCGGCCGTCCGTGCGCGCACGGTGACGCTGACCATCCCTTTGACCGGCGCGCCCGAGGTCGGATCGACGATGTGGCCGTAGCGCACCCCGTCCTTCCAGAAGCCACGCTCGTTATCGCCCGAGGTCGAGATCCCCCCGCTCGAAAGCGGCACCACCCCGAGCATGTCCCCTTCGCTGCGCGGGTGCTTGATACCGAAGAACCAGGACTGGCCCGCCGGGGGCAGGCCCCAGACGCCCTGGTTGCCGCCCGCATCCACCCGGGCCGCCACGGCGCCGTGGCGCTGCATGACCGCAAGGGCCCGATCGACGGCGTAGCCCTTCGCGATCGCCCCCAAGTCGAGTTCCACGCCCGCTTGCGAGAAGCGGACGCCCTTCGCCGGATCGAGCCGGACCTTCCGGTAGCCCACCTTGGCGCGGGCCTCGGCGATACGCGCGGCGGGCGGCACCTGGTAATCCAGGTACTTGAAGCCCCAGGCGCGGACCAAGGGCCCGACCGTCGGATCGAAGGCGCCGCCCGTCTCTTCGGCGTAAGCGAGCGCGCGCCGCAAGAGGCCCATGGTCTCGGGGCTGACCGTCACCCAGCGCTTGGCGGCCTCACGGTTGACGCGCGAGAGCTCGCTCTCCGGGCGGTAGGTGCTGAGGCTCTCGTCCAGGCGCTTCACCTCGGCGAAGGCCTGTGCGATCGCCTCTTCGGCCTTAGGGCCGCGGGCCTCAACCGTCCAGAGGGTGCCCATGGAATAGCGGACCTGCGTGAGAACGCCGCCCTCCTCGGCCGCCGACGGCGGACAGGGGGCGGCGAAGAGCGCGAATGCCACGAGGGTCCAGGCGGCCCGAACGCGACCGTGCATCATGGCGAGACGAGGGGCTCGGGAGCCTTCTCGCGGGCGGCGGCTGCGCGAGCCGCGCGCATGCGGGACAGGCGCACGCGGATGACCCGCCCGAAGTAAAGGAAGTAGCCACTCAGCACCAGCACGATCAAGGCGACCGAGACCGCGTCGGTGATCGGCACCCCGTAGGTGCCCCAGAAGCGGCCGTCGTGCAGGTCGTACATGAGCTGCGCGAGTTGCTTGCCGTCCTCCGCCTTGGGGGCGGCGGGCTTGGCCAGGTGGCGCCACTCGCCGCCGGACGCCGCCTGGAGGTAGAGACCCTCGGTGGTGGCGATCAGGACGCGGCCCGCCCCGTCCAGCGAAAGCCCCGTCACCTGGGTGCCCTCGGGCGGATAGAAAGGAAGGGTCATTTCTTCCCAGATGTCGCCGTGGTCCTCGGAGCGGAACACCCCGATGGAGCGCAGCGAAAGGTAAACGACCCCCGGCCGATGGGGGTCGAAGAGAATGGTCCCCGCCTGCTCGGCGGGAACGGGCAGGACGGCCTCCTCCCAGGTCTGACCAGCGTCGAGCGAGCGGAACACGCCGTCGTTGGTGCCGACCAGGACACGCCGCGAATCCGTCGGATCCACGGCGGTCGAGAGCACGTACTTCTGGAAGGGGGACTGCGCCGCGGCGCCGCCCTGAGGAGGGCGACGCCAGGCGTCCTGGTGGTTGAGGCCGATTGCCGTACCGGCGGCGATGAGGATCATCACCCCGGCCACGAGGCCGAGCCAGCGGTGCAGCGTCAGCATGGTCTTGGTCATGTCTCGATCCTAGCGGCTCGCCTTCAGTTCGTCGATGATCACGACGGCCTTCTTGACCCCAGCGGCGATGGACCAGGACGAGACGGTCGCCCCCGTCAGGTGGACGACGTCCCGATTGACCATCAAGGCGTCGTCGCTCGTCTTGCCAAGGAACTGGTTGAGGAAGCGGCGACGCTTGACCGCGTCGCCGCGCCGCTCCCGGTACACCATGACGGCCACGTCGCGGACGCTGCCGTCCGGCTTGATGCCGACCACGAAGGTCATGGGGTAGTACTTCCCCTGCTCGTCGAGGATCATGGCGTAACCGGAAGGCTTGCCGCCGCTCGCGCTCTGGTAGACCGTGAACGAATCGTCCTCGATCTTGCGGCCCAGGCGACGCTCGATCCGCTTGCGCTCCTCGGCGCGAGGGGCGTAAGTGCGCGTCGTGACCGGGTCACCCGCGGGCAGGGCGATCTTGAGGGCCTGGTCCTTGGTCAGGTAGACCTGCTCGTAGAGCTGGGGGGCTTCCTCTTCTGCGAAGGCCGGAAGGGCCGTCGCGATCGCCGCGAATGCGACGAGCGGCAATGCAATCCTCATGGTTTCCTCGTTAGAAGCCGACCGCGATCGAGCTCCAGATGGCGTCCTTGTTGCCGCCGATCGGGTCAGCAAGGCGCTGGTACTCGATCTTGGTCACGAAGGTCTGGATGGGACGGTAGTTGAGACCCACCAGGTACTCGGTCTGGTCGTTCTTGGTGCCGGACTTCGCCTTGTCGGTGTTGGCCTGGCCATAGCGGCCGACCAGCGCCATGCTCGCCTGCGGGAAGCCGCCCTCACGACCCATGAAGGTATTGTGCAGCATCTCGGGGAAGAAGCGATAGCGGCCCTCGACGTAGTAGCCCTCCATGCTGCCGGGGATGGTGGTGAGGATGTTGGGCTTGGTGGCGTCGGCGACGAAGCTGCCGCCCTCGGTCAGGACGTTGGCGTACTCGCCGAGGATCTCGACGGGGCCGAGCGAGAGGGTGGTGTCGGCGCCGAGCATGCTCATGTTGCGGTTGGCATCGTACACGCCGCGGTAGCCGCTCATGCCGACCTCGAGGCCGAGCCAGGGGCTGACGGACAGGCGGCCCGAGAGAGCCTTGTTGCCGTTGTTGTCCTTCTTGAAGCTGGGACGAGCGTCCTTGAGGCCGCGATCAGCGCTGATCTTGTCGCTGAGGCCGTTGGTCACGTAGGCCTCGTACGAGATCTGCATGTCCTCGGTGGGGTAGACGAAGCCGTGGAAGCCGGCGCCGGTGTCCATCCAGGTGGTGGGGATGACCTTGTCGGCCATCAGGGGACGGTTGGTCGTCTCGCGGACGTCCGAGTCGTGCAGGACGTTGACGATGCCGAAGGGCACCAGGACCACGCCGCCGCGCAGCGAGAGAGCATCATTGATGCGGTAGTCGGCCCAGGCCTGCTCGATCTTGAGCTCGCCGTCCTTGGTGTTGGCGTTGATCTGACCGCCGTACTCGTACTCGATCTCGGTGTTGAAGAACAGGTTCTCGTGCAGGTAGCTCGACGCCTGCAGGATCAGGCGGTGCTGGCGGAAGGTGCTGTCCTTGCCATCGAGGGGCAGGCTGAACTCGTTGTCGAAGTAACCGCCGATGCGCGACTGGGCGCGACGATCGAAGGAGGTGATCGAGCGGCCGCCGGGGCCCTGGTTGGAGGTGATGCTCGGGGCCTTGGCGTCGGTCGTGGGCTGCGCCATGGCAGGAGCCGCCACCAGGACGGACAGGGCGGCGAGAGCGTGAATCGCGTGCTTCATTTGGGGGGTCCTTTTGGAGATGAAAAAGCAAAAACAGTGACAGTGAGAATCATTCTCAGTTGCAACATGTACCAGATTACGCCTACTTGCGAAAGGTTGTCAATAAGGAGCGCCCACTTGATCTCGCGCAAGTTTGACGCCCCCTCGCTGGTTGCGAGGGGGCGTCAAAGCGAAAGATCCGGGCTGGCTCAGTAGCGAAGCGCCGGTCGGAAGCCGATCCGCGCCGTCGCGGCGTTGCGCGGGCTCTCCAGCACGACGGTCCAGATCCCGGAGTATTTCTCGCCTTTGATGTTTTCGGCGGTGCCGCCCCGGTAACTCTTGGCTGCGGCCACCCCAGGTTCGATGTAGAACATGTCGTTGGAGAACAAAGCGAGCCCCACCCAGTTGACCGACTTGGCCACCCCGTAGCGCCGCAGGCGCGGATCGGTCGCGATCGCCGTGAAGCTGTCGCCGCCGGTGGGAGCGGCGATGGGCAAAGTCACGCCGTTCACGACGAAGTTGCCCGACGCGCCTCCGAGGGTCGCCGTCCACTCGGCGATGTTGCCGTTGAGGTCGTACACCCCGGCCGTCGTCCCGGTATGGGTGGTCAGGTTCGTCGTCCCGCTCCAGGTTCCACGGGTGCCGGTGCCCGTCAAGGCCCGGATGCCGCTCGCGGTCGGGTCGTCCTGGAAGGTAATGCTCGTGTCCTCGACGTCCTTGCCGCTTTGGTTGTTGCCGTAGACCTTGAGACCCTGGATCATCGACCAGACGGCGAGCGCCGTCCACTCCTCGTCCCGCATCAGGTGGCAGTGGGCATCGTAGGCCATGCTGGCCTTGGAAGCCTCGTCCCAATCGACCATGGCCCACGGCACCGCGCCCTTCTGGACCTTGAGCGCACCCGAGACGCCCGCGGTGGTGCCGGTCGCATCCGCGCGCGAGGCCTCGTACTTGCCGGCATAGAAGCCGCCGAAGGTCTCCTGGGCCCAGTCGGCATTCTCGGTGCCCAGGGGCTTGTCCTTGACCCAGTAGCCCACCGGCTTGGTCGTGTTGCTCCCCCCGCAGTTCGCAGGGTTGATCAGCTGGTAGGCAGTGAACACCGGGATCCAGACGAAGGTGCTCTCTACCCCGTTCTTGGTGAGCTTGTAGTCGTGGTGGACGGTCTCGTCCCCCACGTCGTCCGGGGCCTTGAGGCCCGCCGCCGCCGACGCGCGATCGCCCAGCGGGTCCAGGTCCTGCTGGAGCAGGGACGTGATGCTGGCTGCGCGGGCGGTGACCTCGGCGGCCGAGTGAGTGCCGAAGGGCGTGACCGCACCGTAAGTGGGGCCCGAGACGACCCCGAGTAGTTGCGAGAGCGAGACGGCCGGATCCTCCCGGTCGATCAGGGCGACGGCGGTGGTCAGCGGGCTGATGACGATCGTGCCCTGGCCGCCCACCGGGTTGGTGATGCTCGCCCAGCCGGTATTCGTCCACTTGAGGACCGTGATCATGGAAACGTGGTTGCCGCTCACGCCTCCCACCCGCTTGCTCACCTGCAAGTAGTAGTAGGCGCCCGTCACGACCGAGAAGGGCATCTCGAGCGAGAAGGCCCCCGCGGCGTCGGTCAGGCCGGTGGCGAGCGTCCGGGCCGTGCCGGGGTCGATCACGGCGACGGTAGCATCGGCCCCGACGTCGCTCGCCGCCGCCAGGACCTTGCGTTCGGGGAAATCCACACGCCCCTGCACCGGGGCTGCGGCGATCGCTTCAGTCCCAGGGGGCGCACCGGGCAGCCCCGGCGCGACCAGGGGGCGATCCAGGGAGGGGGTGTGGCACGCCGCCAGCAGGGTCACCCCCAGCACCAGCGCCGCCCGGTTCAACTTGGTCGTTCTCATCGTCCCTCTCTCCCGCCTAGCGATAGGACAGCACCGGCCGGAAGCCGAAGTAGGACTGGGTGTTGGTGCGGGCCTCATCCAGGGCCATGCACCAGAGGCCCGCGTCGTTGCCGTTGTGACGGGCCCCGCCGCGCAAGGCCCCGGTGGCCCCGCCCTGGAGCAGCCACACACGGTCGCGGCCCCAGGCATCGGTGCGCGCGAGCTGGGCCGTCGCGGGCAGGCCATAGCGACGCAGGCGGATGTCCGTGCTCAGCGTCAGCACCCCCACGTCCGTCGCGCCCCCGGTCGAGATCCCCAGGCCGGTGTCGACCCCGTCGATACGGTAGGTCGAGGCATTCCCCGAGACCGCCGCTGTCCACTCCCACACGTTGCCGTTGAGGTCGTACACCCCGGCCGTCGTCCCGGTATGGGTGGTCAGGTTGACGCCCGGCGCCCAGCCCGGCTTCGTCCCGGTCCCGGTCAGGGAGCGGCCCCCGGTGCCCTGCGGATCCGCGGTGAAGACCACCGCCGCGTCGGTGATGTCCTTGGCGGCGTTGTTGTTGCCGTAGACCGTGACGTTGTTGATCATCGACCAGACGGCAAGCGCGGTCCATTCGTCGTCCCGCATCAGGTGAGCGTGGGCGTCGTAGGTGAGGCAAGCCTGGGCGGCCTGATCCCAGGTGACGCCGGTCCAGGGGATGACTCCCTGCTGTACCTTGAGGACTGCCGAGGCGTTCGCAGCCGCCGCCGTGGCGTCGCCGTGGCTCGCCTCGTACTTGCCGACGTAGAAGCCGCCGAAGGTCTCCTGTGCCCAGTCGACGTTCTCGGTGCCCAGGGGCTTATCCTTGACCCAGTAGCCCACCGGCTTGGTCGTGTTGCTCCCCCCGCAGTTCGCAGGGTTGATCAGCTGGTAGGCAGTGAACACCGGGATCCAGACGAAGGTGCTGTTCACCATCCCCACCTCGGGGACGAGGACCTTCTTGATATAGTCGTGGTGCTTGGTGGCATCCCCCCCGTCGTCCGGGGCCATCACCCCGGAGCCCGCGGCGCGATCGCCCACCGGGTCCACATCGGACTGGAGCGCTCCGACGACCTCTGCGACCTTGGTGCCGATCGCCGCCAGGTTGTTGCCGGGCAGGGCCGTGGGCTGGTCGAAGGCGGCCCCCGAGACCGTCCCGATCAGGTTCGCGAAGGAGACCCCCGCATCCTCCCGATCAATCAGCGCCACGGCGGTGGTCGTCGGGTTGACGACGATGGCCCCCGTGCCGCCCGCCGCATTGGTGATGCTCGCCCAGCCGGTGCTCGTCCACTTGAGGACCGTGAGCATGGAGACCTGGTTGCCACCCACCACGGCACCGCCCACCCGCTTGGTCACCTGCAGGTAGTAGAAAGCGTTGAGCCCGGGGCTGAAGCCGCTCGAAGGAGCCAGGGAGAACGCCCCCGACGCGTCGGTCAGACCCGTGGCGATCGCCCGGCCCGTCGCCGGTTCGAGCAGGGTGGCCGAGGCGTAGGAGCCGACCTCGGTCGCCGTCGCCGCCGCGCGCCGCTCAGGGAACACCCCTGTTCCACGCACGACCGTCGAGACGCTCTCCTGGGTGAGGCCAGCGGGCGAAAGAGAAAAGGCGGGCCCCTGGGGCGAGGCCGCATGGCAGGCCGCCAGCAGGGTCACCCCCAGGGCCAGCGCCGTCCGATGCCAGATTTGCTTGCTCATGGACACCTCGCTAGTAGCTACCGGTCGCCGTCACGCCGACCGGTGCGATCCGCAGGCCGACCCCCCACGTGTTGAGGCCCGAGGTCAGGGCGTAGGGGCCTGGCACGGGCCGGGTCGTGAGGGTCAGGGGATCGCGGGGACCGTCGAGCTGGGCGGCGGTCGCCCAAGCCTGGTTGGCCGCGTTCAGCGCCCGAGCGCTCACGGTCCAGCCCTCGCCCGGCGTCAGGCCGGTGAAGAGGACCGAGGCCGTCGCGCCAGCAGGATTCGAGACGGTCTTGGTCACGGGCGAGCCGCTCGGCGGGGTGAGGGTGACGCTCGCCGTCGCCGTAGCGCCGGGAATCCCCGCGAGCGTTAGGCGGACCGTCCCGAAGACCGGATAGTCGAGCACGCCCGAGGCCTTGCTCCCCACGGTCACCGTCAAGGCACCGCGGGTCGCCCCGTCGGGCACCGTCACCCGGATGTAGCGCCGGGCCGGATCGACCGCGGTCACCGTCGCCTCGGCCCCGTTGAAGCGGACCCGGTTCAGGGCGGGGTCCGGGTCGAAGACGAGGCCCGAGAGGGTCACGGTCCCGCCCAGATCGGCCCCGAGGGCGGGCAGGACGCCGAGCCCGGTCGCCGGCCGGAGCACGAAGCTGCCGTCAGCCTTGGTGATGGTCGCGAGCGGGTCCAGATCGCCGCCTAGCGCGGCGCTGACGACCTCGTAGGCCCCGTGGAAGTCGGCGACCGAAAGGTTGGCGACGGCGCTGAAGGTATCAGGGGTGACCCCGTCCGACACCTTGCGCTGGAGGCGGCCCATCAGGCCGCCGAGATCCACTGCCGCCCCCTGGGCCGTGTTGATCTGGGCGGCCGCAGCCAGCGCCGTGGTCGTGAGCGTCAGGTCGATGACCGCCCCCGTCAGACTCTGCCAGCCGCCACTCGTCCAGCGCACCAGGGTCCGGACCCGCGCGGCGCTGTGGCCGGCCGAGTTGGAGCCAAGGCCCTTGAAGGCCTCCAGGTAGTAGACGGAGCCCGCCTCGGGCCGAAAGGCGTTCCCAAGCTGCAGCTGGAAGCGCCCGTCGGCGTCGGTGACGGTGGTCGCCACGGTCAGGGGCGTCGCGCCGGGCTTGATGAAGGAGACGCTCGCGCCCTGGGCCACGTCGGTCACCAGATCGGCCTGGACCGAGCGGAAGCGATGAACCACCCCCGGCTCGACGCGGCCCACGAGGGGGGCAACCGATACGGTCGCCTCGGGAGGCCTGGCGCCGAGGCCCACCAGGGCACAGCCAGCCATCGAGAGGGAAAGGGCGAGGCAGAGGATGACAGGTCTCACGATCCCTCCTTACTGCACCGTGACCGTGGCGGTCGCGGACACCGTCCCCGAACGGACGGTGATGATCGAAGTACCGACGCGCATGTCCTGGAAGAGGCCGTTGACGACCATGGTCCCGGCTCCCTTCTCGCTCGCCTCCCAGCTCAGCTCTACCCCTGGAAGGGGGTTGGACTGAGCGTCGAGGGCCTCTGCGTTGAAGCGGTACGAGGCCTGCAGAGGCAAGGGGTCCGGGAAGGGGAGGATCCGCAGAGACGCGACGCGCTTGAACGGGGTGCTCACGGCGCACGAGTCGACGGTGAGGGTGAGGGGCAGATCCGCCGACAAGCCAGCAGGCACCGTGACCAGGGCCTGGGAGTCGTTCAGGACCGAGACGGTCGTGGCCTGGCCGCCGAAGGCCGCCGTGACGGTCGGCTCGTAGAAGGTCTGGACGCCGTCCTGAAGCTTGACCCAGCGCTGGAAGCCCGCCCCCGTCGCGAGGATCTGCGCGCCGGGTCCGCCGCTCTGGACCACGTCGAGCCGGGGCGCGTTGAGGGGGATCGCCAGCGATGTCTGCTCGTTCGGTAATAGGTTCACCCCTTCGGCCCGGCCGAACGCGAGGACCTTGCCGAGCGAATCCTTCGCG
The DNA here is from genome assembly GCA_017744355.1 of bacterium. NCBI lineage: Bacteria > bacterium. The sequence goes on from JAGIBK010000003.1 coordinate 151,984, forward strand.
CTCGCCTCGACCGAAAGGTTCCCCAGTTGGGTCAGATCGGCCGGGGTAGAAGTCGCGATCGCCGTCCCCTGATCGTTTCGGACCGTCACCACGAGCGAGTGGGAGACCGCCGGGGGGTTCTGGGCGGCGACCAAAAGGCGCGCCTTCTCCTGGACGGTCACGCTCGCCGTCGCCTTGACCGCTCCGATACTCGCCGTGATGATCGCCGACCCGGCGCGCAGGGCCTGGACACGGCCCACCTGGTCCACCGAGACGATCGAAGGAGCCGAGGATAGCCAGGTGATGACAGCCGACGGGCTGCTCGACACCGTCTGGAAGAGGTGCGAGGAGGGGAAGAGACCACCGCCACCCTGACGGGGCACGGCCAGGGCCGCCGCCGGCGAGGAAATCGAGAGGGTGATGGGCGCGGGGGTCGGCGCGGGTGAGGCACCGCCGTTCGGGTCACCGCCCACCGAGCCGCCGACCTCTCCGCTGGGCGGAGCCGTCGTCGGCTGGGGCACACCGGTCACGGGGGGCCCCTCGTCCTCCGGCGCACAGGCTGCCAGCGAGGCGCAAAGGCTCGCAAGCAAAAGCATGCTAGCCAGGGGGAAGACGGGATGCCGCACGGGGGTTCGCACCGATTCCACTGCCTCTTGAGGGTCGGTTCCTGCCGATTCGCGCTGTCCGGGATACAAACAAGCATACCCACAACTAAGCCCCCCGTCCCAAGCCGCATGTCACGACTTGGCGGGGGGCTTAGCGGCACAGGGCCTGACTAGGGGCGTGCAGGAGGCGCCGGGGGCAGCTCGAAGTGGTAGTGAGCCCCGGCCTGCGCGAAGTCGGCGAAGGTCTCGACGTCCCCGACCAGCTCGATGTCATCGGCCGAGACCAGCTGGGCGTCCGGCAGCTTGCCGGTGGCGGGCTCCTGGCGCTTGAGGTCGCCCTTCTCGATCTTGAAGCGCTGGACCTTGATCGCCGAGCCCTCGCCCGCAAAGGCCACGAACCAGGTCACGTCGAGCACGTCCGAGGGGTTGGGGCCCGTCAGGTTGAGGACCTGGACGTCCATCCGAAGATCCCCGTCAGTGGGCACGTCGAAGGCGAAAGGCGGCAGGGCGTGGACGCGCTCGGCGAGCTCCCGGCTGTGGGCCCCGCCGAAGAACCTGACGCTGCCAGGCTTGAGGCCCGGGACGTTCAGGTCCAGGGTGATCCGGTGCTTCAGGTCCTCCTCGCGCTGGCGCTTGAAGGCCTCCTCGGGGGTCATGCCGGGTTCGGCCTCGTGGAAGCGACCGTCGGCGCCGGGGACGAAGACCTCCCGGTTGTCGAAGGCGCGGCCCTCGCGGGTGTCCAGGTCGAGGCCGTCGAGGGTGCCCATGTCGCCGTTGAACTCGATGCGGACTTTCTGCTGCTTGTTCTTGGGCACGTCGCGGAACTTGAGCTTGCCGTCGACCACGTCGTACTGGTCGGCCGACAGCGGCTTGCCGTCCAGGTAAACCGCCTTGATCTCGTCCCGCTTGAGGGTCCTGGCCTGGCCTTCGTTGTCGGTCAGCCTGAGCTCCAGGCCCGCCTCGGCGAGCAGCGCGTTGACGTCGTTGGGGGTGAGGTTCTTGAGGGCGTCGCAGCCGGTGAGGGCCAGGGCGATCGCGCCGATGCCGAGCAGCTTCGAGACGTGTTTCATGGCGGCTTTCTACTTTCACGGTAGGAGTGAAGGTGCACTTGCACGCTTCTAGCCCATGAGTACCCGTCGCAATAGCGGCCCAGCCGTGAAAAACGTGAGGCTTGCGCAAAGCCAAGCGGGAGTTAACCTACGGCGTTTCGATTAAAGCCAGCCCCTGCTGCTAAAGCCGGCCCCCGCCGCCGCCCTTGGCAACAGCTCTTCGAGGATCTCCGGCGAGAGGGGCCGGTAGAAGCGATAGCCCTGCATGATCCGGCAGCCCATGGCCCGCAGGAAGGCGACCTGCTCGTGCGCCTCGACTCCCTCGGCGACCGTGTCGAGGCCGAGGCTCCGCGCCATGGCGATGATGGTCGAGACGATCGCCGCGTCGTCGCGGCTGTTGGGCAGGTCGCGCACGAACGATTGATCGATCTTGAGGGTCTGGATGGGGAAGCGCTTGAGGTAGGCGAGGGACGAGTAGCCGGTGCCGAAGTCATCGAGCGACAGGGTCACCCCCGAGTGCCTCAGGGCGTCGAGCTGGGCGATGGCGCCCTCCACGTTCTCCATCAGGCTGCTCTCGGTGAGCTCCAGCTCCAGCTGCTCCGGGGCCATGCCCGTCGCGCGGAGGGTGGCCTCGACGCGCTCAACCAGACCCTCCGAGGCGAAGTGGCGGCCCGAGAGATTGACCGAGACCCTGACGGGGGCCAGGCCGTTCCGGCGCCAGTCCATGTGCTGCTCGCAAGCCGTCTGCAAGACCCACTCGGTCATGGGGATGATGAGGCCGCACTGCTCGGCGATGGGGATGAACTCGGCCGGCGAGACCAGCCCCCGCTCGGGATGGCGCCAGCGCATGAGGGCCTCGACCCCGACGATCCGGCCGGTGCCCGCGTTCACCTTGGGCTGGTAGTGCAGGTGGAAGGCCCGCTGCGCCAGGGCGCCGCGCAGGTCCCGCTCCAGGGCGACGCGATCGAGCGCCTGCTCGTTCAGTTCGCTTGCGCCGAACCCGGTCACGCAGTCGTCCACCCGGCGCAGCAGAGTCCGGCTCAGGGCCTCCCCGCCGTCCTGCGAAAGCGCCTGCTCGAGGCCCTCGCGATGGAGGCGCCCGATGCGCGGCAGCGCCAGGCGCACATGGCCCGCCACGTCCTCGGCGAGCCGAGCCGTGAAGGCCTCGACCGGCATGGGGACCAGGGCGGAAGCATCAAGCTGCGGGTCGTTCATCGTTGCTCCTCTTCGCGGCCACCGACGAGGCCTGCGCTGTCGGTTATAGCGAAGCGAGCGAAGACGGCCAAGGGAAGAAGGTCCCGACGGGGTGGGGGCGAAAGTCACGAGCGCGCCACGATAGGCGGAACTTCACGTAACCAGAATTTATGACCGAGGTGCGACACGACTTCTTCACAATCGCAACCTTGTAGGCTAAGCTAGGGGCACTTCGCACCAGCACGCTTCGCTCCACTCGTCCGAGGCAGGATTCCAGCCCCTATGCTTGATACCGCACCCGAACCCGGCGCTCGCATCCTGCTCGTGGATGACGAGCGCGACCTGCTCGCGATGCTCCACGAGTGGCTGAGCCACTTCGGCTACCAGACCCGAACAGCCTCCAACACCCTCGAAGCCGTGGCGCTCTTCAAGCAGGAGCCCTTCGACGTCGTGGTCACCGACCTCAAGATGCCGGGGCTCGACGGCTTGCAGTTGCTCTCGCTGTTCAAGGAGCTCGACGCGCGCACCGAGGTGATCATCCTCTCGGGCCAGGGCACCATGGAGGACGCCATCCAGGCGCTGCGCGGAGGCCGGGCCTTCGACTTCCTCCAGAAGCCCCTGCGGGACCTGCACAAGCTCAACCACGCCATCGAGCAGGCCCTGGCGCGGCGCCGGCGCAAGGCCCCCGTCCTGCCGACGCCGATGGTGCTCGAAGCGCTCACCGAGCGCGAACGCGAGATCGTCGCCTGGCTCGCCCAGGGGCTCAACAACCGCGAGATCGCCGATCGGATCTGCCTCAGCGACAAGACCATCAAGAACCACCTCTCGCGCATCTACGACAAGCTCGGCGTGAACAACCGCACCCAGGCGGTGCTCCTCTGCCAGCAGCTCGGCATGGTCGAGTGAAACCTCCGCGCCCGTCATCCGGGACTTTCGTCCCTGGCGCTCCGGCCTCGGCGGCGCTAGACTCCGAACCACGGCCCTCGAAGCGACCCGGCGGTCCGGGGCAGGTAAGCAGGTGCGACATGCCGTGCAACCAACCAGACCAGCCTCTCGGCTCCGGCGTCTGCGCGGAGACCGGAGCGCATCCTGAGCGCTTTCTCAACACGGTCTCGCACGGCCTACGCTCGCCGCTCACCGCCATCATCGCCGCCACCGAGCTCCTGCTGCACGCGAGCGGCCCGCTCACCGAGCGCCAGCGCCGTCACGCCGAGCGGGTCCGCGCCAACTCCCAGGACATGCACGACCGGGTGAGCGACTTGCTCGAGCTGAGCCTCCACCAGGCGGATCGCGTCACCCTGCACCTGCGCCCCTTTGACCTGGAGGCGTGTGCCGCCGAGGCGATCGCAAGCATCCGCCCCCTCGCGCTGGCGCAAGGGGTCGAGGTGATCCACGCCCCGAGCGCGCACCCCGTCACCTGCCGGGTGGATGCGGCGCGCATCGTCCACCTGCTGCGCAACCTCCTCTCCAACGCGATCCGCCACACGCCGACCGGCGGCCAGATACGCCTCAGCCGCGAGGTGCAGGGCGCCTGGATCGTCCACCGGATCGAAGACACCGGCTGCGGGATCGCCCCCGCCAGGCTCGAGACCCTGTTCGAGCCCTTCTACCAGGGCCGGAGCGAAGGGGGCGATCGCCTGGGCATCGGCCTCAACGTCTGCCGCGCCATCGTGGAGCGCCACGGGGGCACCCTCTCCGTCGAGAGCATCCTGGGGATCGGCAGCAGCTTCAGCTTCACCCTGCCCCACCCCGCAGGCGACGAGGCCTAAACCGCGCGCGGCTCCTGCGGGGCCAGCGGCAGCCAAAACCAGAAGGTCGCTCCTTCGTCCGGCGTGCTGCGCACCCCGATGTCGCCCCCATGGGCCTCGACCACGGCCTTGCAAATGCTCAGCCCCAGGCCGAGACCGCCTTGCCCCTGCCCGGTCCCGAGCTCGCTGAAGTGACGGAACAGCTTGGGCAAGTCCTGCGGAGCAATCCCGGGCCCGGTGTCCTCCACCTCACACCGCAGGCCGTCCCCCTCCCTCCAGAGCTGCACCCGGACGCGCCCGCCCTCGGGAGTGAACTTGAGGGCGTTCTGCAGCAGATTGACGACCACCCGCTCGATGCGCCGAGCGTCGAAGCTGGCCACGGGGAGGGCGGGAGGCAAGTCGAACGCCACCTCGAGATGCTTCTGCACCGCGAGCGGAGCGAGACCCTCGGCGGCCTCGCGGATCACCTGCCCGAGATCGCCCTCGGCCAAGGCCAGTCGGAAGGCGCCGGCCTCCAGCAGGGCCAGCTCGAGCAGGTCGTCGATGAGGTGCTCGAGTTGTAGGCTGCCCCGCAGGATCCGCTCGACGAAGGCGCGCTGCTCGGCCGTCAGTGGGCCGCCGAGACCTGCCAGCAGGAAGTCGGCGTAGCCTCGCACCGACGAGGCGGGCCCGCGCAGGTCGTGGGAGACGGCGTTGATCAGGCGGGTCTTGAGGCCGTCGAGCTCGCGAAGCTCGACATGCTGCGCCCGCAGCGCCTCTTCGAGGCGCTTCTGGTGGGTGACGTCCTGCATCGTCGAGACGAGCCGCTCGGGGCGCCCTGTCGGGTCCAGGACCGCCTCCACCTGCATCCGGAAGACCTTCTCGGCACCGCTCGGCAGCACCAGCCGGACCTCGTCGGCCAGACCCTGGCGCCCCGCGAGGGCGGCTTCGATCATGCGCCAATAGCGCCTGCGGTCCTCCGGCAAGGGCATGGCCTCGATCCAGTTATCCTTAGACGGAAGCGCCGACGGATTCAATTCGAGCATGCGAAACAGTTCGGCGCAGCCCGTCCACTTGTCGCTTTCAATATCCACCTCCCAGGTCCCGATCCCTGCGATCGCTTGGGTGCGGGCCAAGCGACGCCGACTCTCGCGCAGGGCCTCGTTGCGGACCAGCAACTCGTAGGTCCGCTCGCGCACGCCGGCCTGCAGCGAGGCGGTACGTTCTTGGAGCTCCTCGGCCATCAGGTTGAAGGCCGTGGCGAGCTCCGTCACCTCCTGACAGCCCTCGACCGGCGCCCGCGCCGCCAGGTCCCCGCGCCGCCACCGCAGGGCCACGCGCTGCAGGGCCACGAGCGCCCGCAAGAGGCGCCTGGCGAAGACGCGTGCGAGCAGGTAGACCGTGCCGAGGCCCATGAGGACAAGCACCGCCCCCCAGCCCAGCTCCTCCCAACGCCGCGCACGGGCGACCTCCACGGGCACCACCACCGAGAGCCCCCAGGGCTGGTGCTCCAAGCGGGTAAGGTGAACGCCGGCGCGCTGCGCGAGTGCCTCGCGCTCGGCAGGGGTCAGGGGGAAGGGATGCAGCGCCTCGGTGGCCGGCCCCTCGCCCTGGGTGGGCGCGTCGACCAGCACCCAGAAGCTGCCCGGCGCCACCTGACCCGCGCCGCGATCGACGATCGTGCCGATGACACCGTCGAGGCGATCGGCGAGCACCGCCACCCCGAGCACCGGCCCGCCCGGGTTGGCGCGCACCGGCGCCATGGCGGCGTAGGTGGGATGCTTGCCCGTGCGATCGCGCAGCACCTCGGTCAGGGCCGGGTGACCTGCGATCGCGCGGCGAAAGGCGGGGGTCGCCGCGAGGCGCTCGGCTTGCTCCAGCTTGCCCACGCCGAGCACCACGCCGCCGCTCCGTGTCAGGACGAAAGCGCTCGCGAGGTGCCGCCCCTCGAGCAACGACAGCAGGAGCCGCCGCTCCAGATCCGCCCGGGCCGCCACGTCCGGCACCCGGAGGTACGCCCCGAGCTCCGGGTAGTCCGTCCCCAGGTGTTGGGCGTAAGCCAGTACCGCGTGCAGCCGGCGCTCGATTGCAGCGCTTCCCTGTTCTCCAGCCAGCGCCATCCGCGCCTGGAGCAACTCCGTCCGGGGGCTCTCGGTGAGCAGCAGCAGGGCGGCCACGGATGGCAGCAAGGCACCTGCGACCAAGAGCAAGACCAGGCCCACGAGCAGATAGCGCAGCGGCCAGTCTCGAACCCAGGCGAGTTTGCGAAGTGCGTTAAGCATCGATCCCCTCGACCTCCCTGCCTCGAGGCCCGTCCCCGCTCGGCACCGACGCATCGAAGGGCAGGCAAAACCAGAACACCGAGCCGCGGCCCGGGGTGCTCCGGACGCCGACCTCGCCGCCGTGCGCCTCCACGATCGCCTTGCAGATGCTGAGCCCCAGCCCGCTTCCCCCCCTGCGAATGCCCAGTTCGAGCTGGGTGAAGTGCCGAAAGAGCAGCGGGACTTCCTCCGGGACGATTCCCTCGCCCGAGTCCTCCACCTCGCACCGCAGGCACCGACCCTCGACCCCCGCCCGAACCCGGACGCTACCGCCGGCGGGGGTGAACTTGATCGCGTTGGTGAGCAGGTTGACCAGGACTCGCTCCAGGCGGTCAGCGTCCATCAGGACGATCAGCGGCGCTGGCGGCAGCTCCAGGTGCAAGTCGAGCTCCGCCTGGACGAACTGCGGCGCAAGCCCCGTACCGGCATCCCGCACGACCCGACAAAAGTCGCCCCCCGCGCGATCCAGCTCGAAGCGACCCGAGTCGAGGCGCGCGTAGTCCAGGAGGTCCTCGAGGAGGTACTGCAGACGGTGGCAGGCGCGCGCGATCTGCGCCAGGTAGCGCTGCTGCGCGGGCAAGGGGGTCCCGCCGAGGCCCTCTTCGAGGAACTCAAGATAGCCCCAGATGACGGTGAGCGGCTCCCGCAGGTCGTACGAGATCGAGTGGACGAAGAGACGCTTGAGGCGATCCAGCTCGACCAGCTGCGCATTCTGCGCGAGCAACTCGCGCTCGAGCTGCTTGACCGCGCTCACGTCCTGGAACGTCCCCATCAGACGGGGATCGGCTCCCACCCCGGCCTCCTCGCGGGCGCGCAGCTCCCGCAGCGTCCCGTCCGGCAGCAGCAGGCGGCAATCGAAGGCGCGCCCCTCGTGGCGCTCGGCGCCACGGTAGAAACGCGCGAAGGCCTCGCGATCATTCGGGTGAACGACCCGCAGCAGCGCCTCCAGAGTCGGCGCCACCCCCTCCGGCGTCAGGCCGAACAAGCGGCATGCCGTCTCCCCGAGGCGCAGACCACGCCCCTGGGGGTCGCGCTCGTACTCGCCGATCCGCGCCAGGCCCTGCGCCTCGGCCAAACGGCGTTCGCTCTGGCTGAGGGCCTCGTTGACCCGGACGAGCGCCTCGGTCCGCTCCTGCACCAGGCTTTCCAGGCCCGCCGTGTGGCGCTCGAGCTCCGAGGCCATGTGGTTGCATGCCTCCGCCAGCTGGCCCAGCTCGTTGGCCCCGTACGCGGGGATCCGCTCGGAAAAATCCCCCTGGGCCCAGGCCGCAGCCGTGCGCTTGATGGTCTGGAACGGGCGCAAGAGGGCCTTCATCCCCGCCAGCGACACGCTCGCAACCCCCAGCAGGATGAGCGACAGCCCCCCCGCATCGAAGGCGAGCGCCTGCATGAACGGCACCCGGTAAGGGTTCTCCTGGACCGCCAGGCGCAGCAGCCACGGCTGGCTGCGAAGCGCGACCTCGAACACCAAGCCCTGAGGGCCGGACCCGGCCGACGAGGCCTGAGAAAAGACACCGAGACCGGGGGCTTGCAGCAGCTCCGCCTCGATCCGCTCGTTGAGGGGAAAATCGGCCGAACGCTGCAGCATACGCTCCGTGAGGATGCCGTAGCGCAGCGCGCGCCGCAGGGTCTGCTCCTCGGCCGCCGGTGATCGGCTGGCGGCTCCCCCCACCAGCCAAGGGCGAAGGGTATGGATCAGGCAAATCTTTTGCCCATCGAACAGGCTCACGTGGCTCGAACCCGGCAAGGCGAGGGCCCCTCGCAGGAGGGTGGCCTCGAGGGTCCTGACGTTGGCGGCCAACACGCAGACCCCGACCACCCGCCCGAAGGCCGGTTCGCGCACCGGGGCGAGGGCCGCGACGTAGCGCTCACGGCTCGCCAGGTCCATATACGGGTCCGTGACCCGGGTCTGGCCCGCAAGCGCCGCTTCGAACTCCGGACCGGCCACCAGCAGGTCGGGGCGCTCGGCCTCGCCGACCCTCAACACCACCCTCCCGGCCGGCGAGAAGACCATCAGGCCCGCGTAGCCGGAACGCTCGACCAGCGCGAGGAGCCGGGCCCGCGGGGCCGAATCCCAGCCTTCGACGAGCGCGCGACGGGGCTCGGGCATGGTGGCGCCAATGGTCGTCGCCCACCCTTCGAGCTCCTCGAGATAAGCGTCGGCCTCCTCGGCCAAGCCCTGGGCGGCATGCCGCGTCATGGCCCGGACGGCCTCATCGGCCTCCCGGCCGCTCACGACGGCATACATGGCAATGACCGATGCCAGGGCGATGATCCCGGCCACCAGCAGCAGCACGAAAAGCATCCGCGATGCCGAGCAAGCCCTCGATTTCAAGCGCATTGCCCAGAGCGAGCGCGAAATGCCGCGCTCAGCGAATCGGATCGAGTCACACTACCGCCCTATCATTGCTTGATCACATCATTGGATTATCAACTAATACTCACAGCATTTGTGAGATTTATGAGCAATCTTACTCAAACAAGGTTTCTTGCGGCATATTTGTCACAATTATTCATGAAGCAATCCACATAAATTCATGAATAAATCAAGAGAAGCTTTACGTTTGGACGATGGGCAGGGTGAACCAGAAGACGCTGCCCTCTCCCGGCGCGCTTTCGAGCCCGATCCGGCCCCCGTGGGCCTCGACCAGAGCCTTCGATATCGCAAGGCCCAGCCCGGCGCCGCCGTGGGCGCGGGTCGAGCTGGAATCCACCTGGTAGAACTTCCGGAACAAGGCCCGCTGGTGCTCGGGGGCGATGCCGATCCCCGTGTCGCACACCTCGACGCGGACCTCGCCGTCCAGGCGCTTGGCGCTCACCGTGATCCGGCCGCCGGCCGGGGTGAACTTGAGGGAGTTCCCCATGAGGTTGAGCAGGACCTGGCCGATGCGCTGCGCGTCGATGGACAGGGTCAGCGGCGGCACGAGCGGGGTGGCCTCCAGGGTGAGATGGGCCTCGCGGGCCTGGGGCTGCAGCATGCGCACTGCGTCCTGGATGATGCCGCCCAGCTCGACGTCGGCCCGCTGGAGCGAGAAGGTCCCCGCCTCAAGGCGGGCGAAGTCGAGCATGTCGTCCACGATCCGCCGCAGACGCGCCGATCCCGCCTGGATCTGGTGGATGAACTCCCGCTGCTGGGGGGTGATGGGCCCTCCGATCTCATCCTCCAGGAACTCGGAGTACCCCACGATCGAGGCCAGTGGGGTCCTGAGCTCGTGCGAGGCCGAGTTGAGGAACTCACCCTTGAGGCGATCCAGCTCAAGCAGTCGCTCGTTGGCCTCCTCAAGCTCCAAGGTCCGGGCCCGGACCTGCTCGGCCAGCTCTTCCTGCTTCATGCGCACGATGGCCGCCATCTCGCGCAGGTTGGTCGTCAACCCGGCGAGCTCCTCGACCGCCGGCAGCGCCTCCCCGCGCAAGGCATGCGCATCCCCACGGGCAAACGCCTGGCTGTCTTGCGCCAGGACCAGGAGCGGCCTGGAAAGGACTCGGGCCAACAGGACACTCAGGCCGAAAGCGGCGAGAACCCCGAGCACCATCCCGCCCAGGATGCCGAGATAGCTCGCCTGCATGCGTTCCTGCACCGCCAGGACCGAGGTCTCGATCCAGAGGATCCAGCCGAGCCCGGGCAGGGTGGTATAGCTGACCAGCTGCCGTTCGAAGGCCTGTGCGATGCTCATGCGGGTGAGTTCGGGCACGTACTCGGTCTGGGTAATGCCGGCCTGGGAGCGGTAGTCGAAGGGGATCCGCGCCGGCTTCAGCGTCCAACTCGCTCCATGGGAGGTAGCGACGTAGCGGCCACTCGCATCCACCAGGTTGATCGCAGTGTACGGGCCCGGGTGGCCCATCCCGTTCGCCAGGTGCGCCAGATCGACCGCCCCCGAGACGTAGCCCGCAAAGCGGCCCGCACGGTGGATGGGCTCGCCCAGCACCACGATGGGCTCGGCCGTACCGCCCCGCCCGAGGAACACGTCCGAGACCACGGCGGAGCGCCCCGCGCGCAAGGCATGGAAATAGGGGCGATCCGAGAAGTCCTGGCCGATGGGATTGGTGCCGCCGGGGCCCAAGGGAGGATAGAAGAGCAGGGCCTTGCCCTTGGGGCTTCCGATGTAGAGGTTGACGAAGCCGGGCACGCTGCGATGGGTCGCCTCGAGCAGGAACTGCTCCTCGGATCGCGAGAGGTCCGCGCGGGAGAGGAGGACCGCCACCGTGCGGACCGCGTCCTGGTGCTCCTTCAGGTAGCCCTGGCCCCCCTGGCTGAGCATCGCAAGCTCCGCGCTCTGGAGCGCGCGCTGCCGCTCCTCCTCGCGCTCCCAGAGCGATCGCCCGTACAGGCTGCCCGCCAGGAAGATCGGCACCGCCGCGACCGCCATGAGAACCAGTTGCAGGACCCGCTTGAGGGGAAGGCGGCCCGGCGAAAGAGCAAGCCAGCGCGTCCATGGCTCCCTGCGCGGCCAGAAGGTCAGCAGCAGCAGCGCAAAGAGCACGTTCAGCCAGCTGTTCAGCATCTGCTTGAGGAGCAAGGGCACGAGGATGTTGGGATCCCAGCCGAGATAGAACCGGTAGTACCCCCAGTTGAAGACCCAGCCGAAGAGCAGCCAATAAAGCAGAATCGCCGAAAGGGGCGGCCAACGACGCGAAAGCCAGGCCACGGCCCCGACCTCGATCGTCATGGGGAAGATGGCGTAAGGATGCAGCCAGATCACGATCGTCGGCAGCAAGGCGATAGCGGCCGCGAGCATCCCGGGCACCGGGCCGAAGTTGAGGGCCACCGCGAAGGCCAGGGTCGTGCCGAAGAGGCTGTGAACCCCCGGCATCAGCGGCACCGGCAGACAATTGAGCAACGCCCCGCCCAGACCCGCCGCGAGGACCACGGGCCACAGGGAGGGATGCCGGTTGGGTTGCGGCGCGTGAGGCATTTGTTAAAGAATATTACACGCCTCGCGCATCGCTGACCAGCCAAAGCGAAGGGAGCGGCATCGCTGCCGCTCCCTTTCGTTGCGTCGTCCGCGTCCTCTTAGAAGAGGCTTGCGATCGAGGTCTTGGCCCAGGCCATCAGAGGCTGCGCCCCGGGGACCATGTAGAAGAGGCTGCTTGCGCCCACCCCGGCCCAGATGATCATCACGGCGCAGATCACGCCGACGATGCGCGCCGGCACGATGCCCGCGGTGTCGCTCCAGTCGGCGCGGGGCTCCTTGAAGTACATCACCACGATCACCCGCAGGTAGTAGTAGACCGAGAGGATCGAGTTGATGATACCCAGCACCGCCAGCCAGGCGAAGCCCTGCTGGATCACGGCGCTGAACAGGAAGTACTTCGCGAAGAAGCCGGCCGTGGGCGGGATACCGATGAGGCTCGCCATGCAGATCGAGATGACCAGCGCGAGGCCGGGGAACTTGGCGCCCAGGCCCGAGAAGTCCTCGATCTCCGTCAGCTTCTCGCCCTGCTTGCTGATGAAGCCGATCACCGCGAAGAGGGCGAGGTTCGTCAGGCAGTAAGCGACCAGGTAGTACAGGATCGCCGCGCCCCCGAAAGCGCCTTCCTGGTTCGACAGGGCGGTGAGGCCCATGAGCATGTAGCCGGTGTGGGCGATGCTGGAGTAAGCCAGCATGCGCTTGATGTTGCCCTGAACGAACGCCAGGATGTTACCGGTGAACATGGTGACGACGGCCAGGCCCGCGACCACCTCGACCCACTCGCCCTTGACGGGCAGGAAGGCCACCGCCATGGTGCGGAGGATGAAGGCGAACGAGGCGGCCTTGACCGCGGTCGACATGAAGCCGGTGATGGGGGCGGGAGCGCCCTCGTACACGTCCGGAGTCCAGGCGTGGAACGGAGCCGCCGCCACCTTGAAGCCGAAGCCGATGATCAGCATCGCGATGCCCGCGATGAAGAGCGGCAGCTTGGCAGCATCGGGGCTCGCCGCGAAGGCGCGCAGGCCATCGAAGTGAGCCGAGCCGGCCGCGCCGTAGGTCAGCGCGATGCCGTAGAGGATGATGCCCGAGGCGAAGGCGCCGAGCAGGAAGTACTTGACCGACGACTCGTTGCCCTTCACGTCCAGGCGACGGGCGCCGACCAAGGCGTAGATCGCGATCGACATGATCTCGATGGCGATGAAGACCGTGATCAGGTGGGTCGCCGCCGGGAGGATCAGCATCCCCGAGAGGCTGAGCATCAACAGGGAGTAGACCTCGCTCTGGGCCATCTTCTCACGAGGGAAGTAGGCCCAGGCCGCGACCAGGGTAAGCGCTGCGCAACCGAGCAGCAGCAGGGTGAAGAAGTGGCTGTAGGCGTCGAAGGTCACGACCCCGTGGAAGAGGACGCGCTTGAAGCCGGCCGGGCTCTGGATCAGGTCGATCCCCGCGGTCATGGCGGCGAGCGCCAGGGCCGAGAGTGAGATCCCGCCGAGCAGCGCGGGGGTACGGAAGAAGGTCAGGGCCAAACCCGCCACCACCGTGATGATGATGGGCATGATCGAGAGCCAGTGGATTTCCATGTTCATGCCTTAGTGCCCTCCGGCGTGAGATTCGCCTTCGGCCGCCACCGGGGTCGAAGCCGCGGCCTTGGCGGCCGCCGCGTTGACAGGACCCAGCAGGGACTGGACCGAGGGGTCGATTCGCGAGAGCACCGGCTGGGGCACGAAGCCCGTGTAGACGATGACGAGCGCGATGGGGACGATGACGAGGGCCTCGCGCAGCGAGAGGTCCGCGAGCTTGGCGTTCGCCGGCTTCTCCTCACCGAAGAAGGTGCGGGAGATGCTCCACAGCAAGTAGCAAGCACCCCACACGACCGAGGTGGTCGCGACGGCGCCGAGCACGTTGTGGCTGGTGTACGAGCCGAGCAGGATCATGAACTCGCCGATGAAGCCGTTGAGGCCGGGCAGCCCGATCGAGGCCATGCCGACGAGGATGAACGCGGTGGTCATCCAGGGCATGGTCTTGGCGATGCCGCCGAAGTCCGCGATCTGGGTGCCCTTGCGCTCGGCGAGCATGCCGACCATCAGGAAGAGACCACCGGTCGCCAGGGCGTGGGCCATGAACATGAACACCGCGCCGGTCCAGGCGTGCTGGTCGAGGGCGAAGACGCCCAGCAGGATCACCGCCATGTGCGAGATCGAGCTGTAGGCGAGCAGACGCTTGATATCGGTCTGAGCCAGCGCGACCCAGGCCGCGTAGACCAGCCCGATGACCGCCAGACCCATCAGATAGGGCTGGGCCATCTTGGCCGCCTCGGGGAAGAGGGGCATGGCAAAGCGGATGAAGGCGTAGACGCCGATCTTCCCCATGATGCCGCTCACCAGGAAGGTGACCGGGGCGGGCGCTGCCACGTAAGTGTCGGGCGCCCAAGTATGGAAGGGGAACAGGCCGCTCTTGATCGCGAAGGCGAAGGCGAACGCGAGGAACGCCCAGACCATGGCGGGACCGGCGAGCGGGGTGGCCATCAGGTCGGCGAGCTGGAAGCTCCAGGTGCCGGTGGCAGCCTGGTGCTGGACCGCCAGGTACAGGATGGCGACGAACAGGAAGAGCGAACCGACCAAGGTGTAGACGACGAACTTGATCGTCGCCTTGACCCGGCCCTCACCGCCCCAGAGGCCGATGAGGAAGAAGGCCGGCACGAGCATCAGCTCGAAGAAGACGTAGAAGAGGAACATGTCGAGCGCGCAGACCGCGCCGATCATGCCCGCCGAGAGCAAGAGCATCCAGGCGTTGTAGCCCCGCACCCGCTCCTTGATGAGGTTCCAGGAGGCCAGGAGGGCCACCGGGGTGAGGACGGCCGTCAGGACGACCAGCACCAGGCTGATGCCGTCGATGCCGAGGTGGTAGGAGATGCCGGCGTTCGGCAGCCAGGGCGCGTTGACTTCGAACTGGTAGCCAGGCTTGGCCGGGTCGAAGGTGCCCAGGAGCGAGAGCGCCAGGGCCGCGTTAATGAGCGCGGCCACCATCGCGAATCCCTTGATCCCCTTTTCCGAGCCGTTCGGCATGAGCATGAGGCCCAGCGCCGCCACGACCGGCAGGAAGATCAGGATCGACAATACGTTCTGGTCCATTGATCAATCCTTAATGCAGCGTGTCGAACTTCAAGATGTAGTACACGGCGATGACGGCCGCACCGACGAGCATCATCAGGGCGTAGGAGCGGGTCAGACCGTTCTGCAACGTCCGGACCGCACCCGAGATGCTCGCGTAAACGCGAGGCGCCTCGTTGACCGCCTTGTCGATGCCGTTCTCCTCGGTGCCCTTGTTGAGCAGCACCCGCGCCATGTAGCGGAGGGGCTTGATGAGGACGGCGTCGTAGAACTCGTCGATGTAGTACTTGTTCTTGAGGACTTCCCACCACACGGTGCGGGTGGGCTCGGTGGCAGGGGTGGCCTTGCCGTAACGGGCGTAGGCGATCGAGATGCCGATGACGGCGACCAGGACCGAGAGGCCCATCAGGCCGTACTCGAGGCCGAGGGAGACGTGGACGGCGCTGGTGCCGACCACCGGGGCAAGCCACTCGCCGAACAGGTTGGGACCCCAGATATGGGGCAGGCCCAAGAAGCCGACGAAGACGGTGAAGGCGCAGAGCACGACCAGGGGCAGGGTCATGACCCAGGGGCTCTCGTGGGCGTGCTCCACCCGGTGCTTGTCACGGGGCGTACCGTAGAACGCCAGGAAGAACATGCGGAACATGTAGTAGGCCGTGATCGCCGCCGTCAGCAGCAGCACGCCGTAGATGACGTAGTGCTGGTGCGCGAAGGCGTGCAGCAGGATCTCGTCCTTCGAGAAGAAGCCCGCAAAGGGCGGGATGCCTGCGATGGCCAGGGTCGCGATGCCCATGGTCGCGAAGGTGATGGGCATCTTGGCCTTGAGGCCACCCATCTTCCAGAGGTTCTGCTCCTCGTGCATGGCGTGGATAACCGAGCCGGCGCCGAGGAAGAGGAGGGCCTTGAAGAAGGCGTGGGTGAAGACGTGGAACATGCCGGTCGAGTACGCGCCGATGCCGACGCCGACGAACATGTAGCCGAGCTGCGAGAGCGTCGAGTAGGCCAGCACGCGCTTGATGTCGGACTGGGTAAGGGCGATGCTGGCGGCGAACAGCGCCGTCAAGGCGCCGATCGAAGCCACGACGGTCTGAGCCAGGGGGCTCAGGCCGAAGATGAAGTTGCAGCGCGCGACCATGTAGACGCCCGCCGTGACCATCGTCGCGGCGTGGATCAGGGCCGAGACCGGGGTAGGACCGGCCATCGCGTCCGCAAGCCACACGTGCAGGGGCACCTGGGCGCTCTTACCCATGGCGCCGATGAAGAGCAGCAAGGCGGCGGTGGTCGCGACCGTGATGGTCAGCGCCTCGCCCTTGGGCATCGCCTCGAAGAAGGCCTTGAGGCCCACGAAGTCGAGGGTCGCCCCGCCGTGGTTCATGGTGTAGACGAACAGGAAGAAGATACCGAGCAGGAAGCCGAAGTCGCCCACGCGGTTGGTGATGAACGCCTTGTTACCGGCGTTCGCCTTCAGGATGTCTGAGTACCAGAAGCCGATCAGCAGGTACGAGCAGACGCCCACGCCTTCCCAACCCACGAACATCATGGGCAGGTTCTTCCCGAGGACCAGCACCAGCATCGAGAAGGTGAACAGGTTCAGGTAGGTGAAGTAGCGCGAGAAGCCGCGATCGTGGCTCATGTAGCCCACCGAGTACAGGTGGATGAGCGTCCCGATGAAGGTGACCATCAGGATCATGACCGCCGAGAGCGGGTCGAGCATGAAGTCCATGCCCACGTTCAGCTGACCGGCCTGAATCCAGGTGGCCACGTGCTGGGTCATGAGGCGCGCGCTCTCATCGAGGCCCCGCAGCTCGAAGAAGAGCTTGAGGGAGACGAAGAAGGCGAGCAACGGGGCACCGACGGCCACGGCCGAGACCAGGCCCTTGGGGGCGCCGTGCTCGGACTTGGCGTAGAAGAGGGTCAGGAAGCCGTTGATGATCGCGCCGAGGAGCGGCAGCAACGGCACCCAGAGTAGCAAGTTGGTGGTGTGTGAATCCATCGGGAAACCTCTACCGCTTCAGGACGGAGAAGTCGTCGACGTTCAACGACTCCTTGTTCTTGAAGAGCAAAATGACGATCGCAAGCCCGATCGCGGCTTCGGCGGCGGCAACGGCCATGACGAGGAAGACGTAGACGTGGCCGTCGAGCTGGTTCAAGAACCGCGCGAAGGCGACGAAACTCAGGTTGACCGCGTTCAGCATCAGCTCGATCGACATGAAGACGATGAACAGATTCTTGCGGCCGACCACGCCCGCGACGCCGGTGGCGAACAGCAGCAGGCTGGCAATCAGGAAGTGTTGCAGCGTAAGCATGGGGACTCCTAAATCCGGCGCTTCGCCAAGAGCACGACGCCGACCATGGCGACCGTGAGCAGGATCGCGACCATCTCGAAGATGAAGATGTAGTTCTGGTAAAGGAACAGACCCACCAGCTCGATGGAGCCGTAAGCCGGATCCTTGAGCGCGGGGAAGGCGTCCTTGGGCAGCTTGCCGATGGCGGCCATCACCAGGCCGACCACCGGCAGCAGGCCGGCAATGGCCAGACCCAGCTGCGGGATGAACTCTTCCTGGTAGTTGAGGTCCTCGTCCCGGACGTTGAGCAGCATGATGACGAAAACGATCAGCGCGATGATGGCCCCGGCGTAGACCAGGATCTGGAGGATCGCGATGAGCTGCGCCGTCAGCAGGGCGTAGAGCCCGGAGAGGGCCATGAACGAGACGACCATCGAAAGGGCCGCGGGGAGGGGATGGCGCCGGGTGATGGTGACGAAACCGCCGAGGACCATCACCGTGGCCAAGATATAGAACAGGATGGTGGATAGCATGGAAGGGGGTGGCTCCTACTTCGGTGCGGCTAGTCCGGCATGCCTTGCGGCTTGACGGCCATCAGCTCTTCTTTGGTGATGACGAAGTCCTTGCGGTTGAAGTCGGTGAACGAGTAGATGCCAGAGTCCATGCGGATGGCATCCACCGGGCACGCTTCGACGCACATCCCGCAGAAGACGCACTCCAGCAGGTCGATGTCGAAGCGCGCGGGCGCCTTCTCGACCGTGGGGTCCGTGACCTCTTCGGCGACAATGTGAATGCACTCGGCCGGGCAGGCCGTGGCGCACATGTAGCACGCCACGCAGCGAACCGAACCATCCTCGCGCTTGGTGAGGCGGTGCTTACCGCGGTAGCCCGCGGGGAACTGCTTCTGCTGCTCGGGGTACTCCACGATGGGCAGCTTGCGAGGCTTGAAGATGCTCGACACCAGGTGCTTGAACGTGATGCCCAGGCCCTTGATGATGGCCAGGAGGTAGATGTCCTCCTTGATGTCCGTACTCGGACGCTCGATCTTGATCGACATTAGATCCCACCTCCAAGCTTGAAGTGATTCATCAGCAGAATCACCACGCCGGTGACGAAGATGTTCGCGAGCGCCAGGGGCAGCAGGGTCTTCCAGCCCAGGTTCATCAGCTGGTCATAGCGGAAGCGCGGCAGGGTCCAGCGAACCCAGACGAAGGTGCTGGCGATGAAGAACATCTTCAGGAAGAAAGACGTGAACTGAGCGACGGCCGCGAAGGCCACCCCGCCCCAAGCGGGCAGAGCGCTGATCGAGAGGCTCGCCACGAAGACCACGGCGATGACCACGGCCAGGGCGCTGACCACGATACCGAGGATCTTGCCCTCGTTGTCGCGGGCGTCGCCGAAGCGGCCCTTGTTCGACTGGTAGAGCTTGAACAGGCCCATCGCCATCAGACCGAGCAGCACAACGGCGCCGACCAGGCCGATCCGGATCATGGGCAGGGAGAACTCTTGGAGCGCCTCGGTGCTGAAGAAGGGCACCTGCCACCCGCCGAAGAACAGGGTGGTCATGATGCTCGAAGCGATGACCATGGCCATGTACTCGGCGAAGAAGAACATGCCGAACTTCATGGCGCTGTACTCGACGTGGAAGCCCGCGACGATCTCCGCCTCGGACTCGACCAGGTCGAAGGGAGTACGGTTGGTCTCGGCGTACGACGCGACCAGGAAGATGATGAAGGCGAGGGGCTGGATGAAGACGCCCCAGTTGGGGATGCCGATCCAGACGTTGCCCAGGTGGAAGCCCAGGTCGAACAGACCGAAGAAGCTCAGGGGACCGCCCTGGGCCAGGACGATCTTGTTGAGCTCGAGGCTCTGGTAGGTCATCAAGAGACCGATGACCGAGAGGCCCATGGGGATCTCGTAGCTGATGATCTGCGCGCTACCGCGCAGGGCGCCGAGCAGCGAGTACTTGTTGTTCGAGGCCCAGCCCGCAAGGATGATGCCGTAGACGCTGAGCGACGCGGCCGCGAAATACCACAGCAAGCCCGCGTTGATGGGCAGGACCTGCATGGGCACCGACACGTCGCCGAACTTGAGGGTGTCGGCGAAGGGGATGACCGCGCCCAGCGAAAGGGCGATGGCCACCGAGATGGCGGGCGCCAGGTAGTAGTAGAAGCGGTTGACGTTGGTCGGCGTGAAGTTCTCCTTGGTGAAGAGCTTGATCGCGTCGGCCATGACGTAGACGAAGCCGGCGAGGCGGAAGCCGCCGATGTCCGCGCGGTTGGGACCGGGACGGTCCTGGATCCAGGCCGAGATCTTGCGTTCGAGCACGATCAGGACCGGAGCCATCACCAGGAGGATCATCAGGACGAACACCGCCTTGAGGGCGATGATGACGAAGTCGAGTAGTAAGTTCGAAGTCATGGTGGGTTGCGCCTACTTTCCAACCATCTCGGCGACGGGCAGCTGGTGCCCGGTCTCCGGGATGCCGTAGAAGGACATGCCGTTGAGCGCTTCGTAGGCCGCGCTCATGTCGGTCCAGATCTGCTCCACGTCGTCGTAACCGAAGTCGGTGCCGAGCGCGCGCGCCAGCGAGGAGACCAGCTCCCAGCTGGGGATCGCGTCGCCCTGGGCGTCGTAAGCCTTCATGACCTTCTGGAGCACGCCCTTGGCCTGCACGAAGGAGCCGAACTGCTCGACGTGCGAGGCGATGGGCAGAGTGACGTTCGCCATCTCGGCCCAGGGGGTGTGGTGCTTGGTCATGAAGACGGTGAAAGGAACGCTCTTGAAGAGCTGAGCCCACTCGGGACCACCCTCGCCGACCAGGTCGTTGTCCATGGCGATGAGGACCTTGACGGTACCCGAGGCGACCGCGGCCTTGAGGGCCTCGGCGCTCTGCTGGTAGCCCAGGAACTCCAGACCCTTGCGGTTGGGAGTCTTGTCGGCCTTGATCAAGAAGTCGTCGCCCTCGCCGTCGGGGGTGAGGGTGGCGCCGAAGAGCTTGGAGGTCTTGAGGACCTCGGCGGCGAGGCGCTTGAGGACGAAGTTGGACTCGAGGGTGGCGTGCGCCGAACCCACCAGCGCGACCGCATCGGGGCCGAACTCGGCGACCGCGGCCTTGACCTTAGCGATGACCGCGTCGAGGGCGATGCCGATGGGCTGCTCGTCGCCGTCCACCAGGGCGCCGTAGAGGCGGTTGTCGTTGAGGGCCTTGTAGCTCAGGCGGCCCGCGTCACACATCCAGTACTCGTTGACCTGGGCGTTGTGGCGGGGCTTGTAGCGGTAGGTCATGCCGGCGCGGTGATCGACGTTGACCGAGCAGCCGTTGGCGCAGCCGACGCAGACCGACTTGGTGGTGTTGAGGAACCACACGCGCTGCTTGAAGCGGAAGTCCTTGGAGGTCAAGGCGCCCACCGGGCACAGGTCCACGACGTTACCCGAGTAGGGGTTGTCGAGCTCCATGCCGGGGAAGGTCTCGATGCGGCTCTTGTCGCCGCGGCCCGCGATGACCAGCTCGCCGGTCTCGGTGACCGACTCGCAGAAGCGGACGCAGCGCGAGCACAGGATGCAGCGCTCCTGGTCGAGCACGACCAGGGGCCCCAGGTCGACGACCTTGTTCTTCTCGACCTTGGGGACCATGGAGCGGTTCTCGTACTGACCGTACTCCATGTAGTAGTCCTGCAGACGGCACTCGCCGGCCTGGTCGCAGATGGGGCAGTCGATGGGGTGGTTGAGCAGCAGGAACTCCTGCACGCCCTTGCGCATCTTCTCGACGGCGGGGGTGTCGGTCTTGACGACCATGCCGTCCTTGACGAAGGTGTTGCACGAGATCTGGGGACCGCGGGCCCCCTCGATCTCGACCAGGCACATGCGGCAGTTGCCGTCGATGGGCAGGCCCGGGTGGTAACAGTAGTGGGGGATGGTGACCCCGGCATGTTCGGCGGCCTGGATCAGGTTGAGGCCATCGGGGACCTCAACCTGGCGGCCGTTCAGCGTAATCGTCGCCATGATGCTCTCTTCCTAAACGGTGGCCACAGTGCCGACAGGCGACTGGGAGCGCTTGAACTTGGCCTCGAACTCGGCACGGAACTTCTTGATGTAGGAGCGAGTCGGCATGGTAGCCGCCGCGGCAAGCGCGCAGATGGTCTTGCCTTCCATGTTGTCCGCGATGTCGAGGATGCTGTCGAGCTCTTC
The DNA here is from genome assembly GCA_017744355.1 of bacterium. Lineage (NCBI taxonomy): Bacteria > bacterium. Next base: position 173,355 of record JAGIBK010000003.1, read on the forward strand.
CTGGGTGCCCATGCCGGCGTTGATGCGCTGGACGATCTTGTAGAGCCAGTCGGTGCCTTCCCGGCAGGGGGTGCACTGACCGCAGGACTCGTGCATGTAGAAGTGCAGGAGGTCCTCGAGCAGGTCCACCATGTCGGTCTGGTCGTCGATGACGATCATGCCGCCGGATCCTGCCATGGAGCCGAGGGCTGCGATCGCCTCGGGATCGAGGGTCGTGCCCATGGCCTCGTCGGCCGTGAGGATCGGGCAGCTCGAACCGCCGGGGATGACGGCCTTGAGGCCGCGGCCCTTCCAGACGCCACCCAGCTGGTTGGCGAGGAAGTCCTTGAAGGGCAGGCCCATCTCGATCTCGTAGACGCCGGGCGTGTTGATGTGGCCCGAGACCGACATCAGACGGGTGCCCTTGGCCTTCTCGGTACCCATGGCCGCGTAGGCCGCGCCGCCGTTGTTGATGATCCAGGGCACGGTCGCGATGGTCTCGACGTTGTTGACCACCGTGGGGCACTGGAAGGCGCCGTGGGTCGCGGGGAAGGGGGGCTTCAGGCGGGGCTGGCCCTTTTTGCCTTCGAGGGACTCGAGCAGGGCGGTCTCCTCGCCGCAGATGTAAGCGCCGGCGCCGCGGTGGGTGTAGACGTCCAGCTTGAAGCCGGTGCCCATCACGTTGTCGCCCAGGTAGCCCTTCTCGTAGGCCTGGCGAATCGCGTCGTCCAGGTGGAGGCGCTGCTGGTTGAACTCGCCGCGCAGGTAGATGTAGGCCTTGTGGGCCCCGATGGCGAAGGCCGAGATGATGCAGCCTTCGACCAGCGAGTGGGGGTCACGCTCGAGGATCTTGCGGTCCTTGAAGGTGCCGGGCTCGGATTCGTCCGAGTTGACGACCAGGTACTTGGGCTTGGGGTTGTCCTTGGGGATGAAGCTCCACTTCATGCCCGCGGGGAAGCCCGCGCCGCCGCGGCCGCGCAGCCCGGAGGTCTTGACCTCCTCGATCAGAGCGCTGGGCTCCATGCCGAGCGCCTTGCGCGCGGCCTGGTAACCACCGTGCTGCTCGTAGACCGAGATGTCGCCGGCGTTGGGGGTGTCGAAGAGACGGGAAACGACGGGTTGGAACGCCATTGACTAGCTCCTCCTGTTGCCGGCGGCGCAGAAGCTCGCGAGCTTGGTACGGGTGCCCCAGGGCTGGTCCTTGAGCTCGGCGATCAGGGAGTCGAGCTTCTCGGGGGTCAGGTTCTCGACGTAGACGTCGTTGTCGACCTGCATCATGGGGCTGGTGTCGCAGGAACCGAGGCACTCGGCCGCGCGAACCGTGAACTTGCCGTCCTTGGTGGTCTCGCCGGGCAGGACCTCGAGCTTGTCGCAGAGGAGCTTGAGGGTCTCACGACCGCCGGTGAGGCAGCACGAGACCGACGTGCAGACCTCGAGCAGGTGCTCGCCGGGCTTCTCGGTCAGGTACATGGTGTAGAAGGTCGCAACCCCCAGCACGTGGGCGGGGGTCACGCCCACGCGCTTGGCGACGTAGGCGAGGACCTCGGGCGGCAACCAGCCGTGCTGCTCCTGGGCGAGCCACAGGGTGGGCAGGGTGGCGGCCATCCGGTTCTCGGCGGGGAAGCGGGAGACGATCTCCTCGAACTTCCGCTCGTTTTCTTCGGTGAACGCAAACATGTGATCTTCCTTATGCCGCGACTAGCGATCGAGCTCGCCGGCGATGATGTTGATGGAGCCGAGGGAGGCCATGGCGTCGGCGAGCATGTAGCCCTCGATCATCTCGGGGAACGCCGCGAAGTTCATGAAGCAGGGCGGACGCACCCGGATGCGGTAGGGGAAGCCCGAACCGTCCGAGGTGATGTAGAAGCCGAGCTCGCCGTTGGCCGCCTCGATGGAGTCGTAGATCTCGCCCTCGGGCACCCGGACGCCTTCGAAGATCAGCTTGAAGTGGTTGATCAGACCTTCGATGTTCTGGTAGGTGTCCGCCTTGGGGGGCAGCGCGATTCGCTTGTCGTCCACGGTGATCGGGCCCTTGGGCAGGGTCTTGATCGCCTGGCGGATGATCTTGGCGCTCTCGGCGACTTCGTAGAAGCGGATCAGGATGCGATCCCAAGTGTCGCCGGTGGTGCCGACGGGCACCTCGAACTCGTACTGGTCGTAACCCCAGTAGGGGGTCTGCTTGCGCAGGTCCCAGTCCACGCCCGACGCGCGGAGGGTGGGGCCCGAGAAGCCGTAGGAGAGGGCCATCTCGGGGCTCACGACGCAGACGTCCTTGGTGCGGTCGATGAAGATTCGATTCTTGCGAACGAGCTTCTCGACCGTCGCGACGCCCTCTTCGCAGTCCTTGAGGACCGCGAGCACGTCCTCCTCGAAGCCGTTGTACAGATCGCGGTAGAGACCGCCGATACGGCCGTAGGAGTTGGTGAGGCGCGCGCCGCACAGCTTGTCCATGATGTCGTACACCTTCTCGCGCTGGTTGAAGGTGTACCAGAAGTTGGTCAGCGCCCCCATGTCGAGGATGTTGGTGCCGATGGCGATCAGGTGGTCGATGATGCGCATCAGCTCGCCCACGATGACGCGGATGGCCGCGGTGCGCGGGGTGACCTCGATGTCGAGCATGCGCTCGACGGCCTTGCAGAAACCGAAGTTGTTCAGCGCTGCCGAGCAGTAGTTCAGGCGGTCGGTGTAGGGGATGACCTGGTTCCAGGTGCGCTGCTCGACGGTCTTCTCGAAGCCGCGGTGCAGGTAGCCGATCTCGGCGACGGCCGCCTTGATGGTCTCACCGTCCAGGGCCACGAAGGTACGCAGGGTGCCGTGCGCCGCGGGGTGCGACGGCCCCAGGTTGAGGAACATCAGCTCGGTGTGGAGGTCCTTGTAGAACTCCTGCTCCTTCTGGAGGTCGAGCGGAGTCTCGAGGATCTTGCTAGCGGGAATGGACATATCTTCTTACCGTCCTGTCGTGAGACCCTTGAATTCGAGACGCTTCTGCATCTCATCCATCAGGGTGTCGCTCTCGGTCAGCACCTGGCGCTTGCGGATGGGGTAGTCCTTGCGCAGCGGGTGCCCGACGAACTCGGCGTGGTTGAGGATGCGCTTGAGGTTGGGGTGGCCCTTGAACTTGAGGCCGTACTGATCGAAGACTTCGCGCTCCATCCAGTTGGCGGCCTTCCACATCCCGCACAGGGTGTCGATCTCGGGATCCTTGAGACCCGCGTAGACCTTGACGCGGACCCGGTGCTTGAACTTCATCGAGAGGAAGTGGTAGGCGACCGCGAAGCGCTCGGGCTGGGGCTTCGGATGGTTCAGGTAATCCACCCCGCCGAGGTCCACCAGGAAGTTGTAGTCGAGCTCGGGATCGTCGCGCAGGAAGGTGGCGACAGCCAGCAGGGCTTCCTTGCGGATCACGACGCAATCGTCGCCGCGCCACGAGGAGACCGAGACGATATCCTGGCCGAACTTGTCCTGGAGCTTACGGAGGGTGAGGGAGAGGGTCGTTTCCATCGTCTTTCGTTACCTCGGCTCTAGGGCTGCAGCAGGACCGGCTTGGGCTTGGCGATCGTCTCCTTGCTGACGACGCCCTCCTGGATCTTGATGATCGCGTCGAGGACGGCCTCAGGACGGGGAGGGCAACCGGCGATGTAGACGTCGACGGGGATGATCTCGTCGATGCCCTGCACGGTGCAGTAGTTGTCGTAGAAGCCGCCGGAGCTCGCGCAGGCGCCCATCGAGATGACCCACTTGGGGTCGGGCATCTGGTCGTAGATCAGCTTGAGGATCGGGGCCTGCTTGTAGGTGATGGTGCCCGCGACGAGCAGCAGATCCGCCTGGCGGGGGCTGAAGCGGATGACCTCAGCGCCGAAGCGCGCGATGTCGAACACCGAGCTGACGGTCCCCATGAACTCGATGGCGCAGCACGCCGTGCCGAAGGTCATCGGCCACAGGCTGTACTTGCGCCCCCAGTTCAGAACCGCGTCGAGGCGGGTGACGATGATGTCGTCGCCGAGCAGAGATTCTACTCCCACTTGAGTGCTCCTCTCTTCAGGATGTAAATGAAGCCCGTGAACAGCACGGACAGGAAGATCAGCATCTCCACGAAGCCCAAGAGGCCCAACTTCTGGAAGTTGACCGCCCAGGGGTAGAGGAAGACCGCCTCCACGTCAAAGATGATGAAGAGGATGGCGATCAGGTAAAACTTGACCGAGAAGCGCTCGCGCGGGGTGCCGACCACCGACTTGGGGGCGATACCCGCCTCGTAGGTGCTGCCCTTGGCGGCGGTCGTGACGCGCGCGCGACCGAGCAACGCGTGGATCACGAGCATGGCCACCGGCACGATGACGGCCAGTGCGAGCACGATGGCGATCGCAAATGTAACGTTGAAGTCCAGCATTTGATTCCAGTCCTTCGAGAGGGAGCAAAACGCGCATGCGCGTGAATTCCAGGGAATCCACGCCTTAAGCTGCGGGTATTCTAACACAGATCGAAGATCGGCCCGGAGGGGCACGGGAAAATGTTGGAAAAGTTATCCTTATGATTGGATTATGTCAACGCCAGGACAGTAGCTTGCGCCAACCGCTCGCAAGTGGCTTCCCGCCGAGCCCCGCCACATCCGCGGGCTTGGTATCGACCCCCTTGGCCTGGATCAGGACCAGGAAGCGCTCGCCCATGGCGTCGGGCTGGTACAGCTTGCGGATCTCGTAGGCGGCAAAGTCCACGGCGAGGGCGTTCTTGAGCCCTTTGAGCAGTTTTTTCTCGATCTCCTCGATCCCCAGGTGCTTGAGGAAGAGACCCTGCGGCACGACCCCCAGGGTGCGCAGCCCCACCTTCTCGCCCGCGGCGATGAGGGAGGTGAAGTCCACGTCGCTGGTGAGGTCCTGCTCGCCCGGATGCGACAGGGGATCGTCGATCGCCATTTGCTTGAAGAAGCCGCGGATGGTGCCCTTGTGGCGGTGAGGGGCATAGACCCGCTCGGCCTCGCTGCCGTAGTCGACCGTCAGCACGAAGCCACGCCCGAGCCAGGATCCGAGGGTTTCCATCCAGTCCTGGGCGTCCAGGTTGATCTCGGCCTGCTGGCCCTCCTGGAGGGTGATCCCGAGGCGCGAGAGGGTCTCTTCGAGGCGCGGGGTGGTCGGCTCGACCCCAACCTGGCGCCACCGGCCGTTTTCGCCGCGCATGACCCCGATCTCGGCGAAGCCCTCCTTGAGGCCGATCACCCGGTGCACGGGGAAGGCGTCGAAGAGCTCGTTGCTGAGGATGATCCCTTCCCACTTGCCCTCGGGGGCAAGGGCGGAGAGGGAGTCGACCCACTGGACCGCGTCGCCATGGGGGGCGAGCAGGGCTTGCTGACGCTCGCGCAAAGCGGCGCTGCGCTCCAGGATGGCGAAACGGACGTGCTTCCAGCGCCCACGCATGGCGGCGAGCTCGTTCAGGATCTGGTCGGCCAGCTGGCCGCTGCCCGCCCCCATCTCGAGCAGGCAGAGGTCCTCGGGCTTGCCGAGGCGCTCCCAGAGCTGGACCAGCTGGCGAGCCAGACACTGGCCGAACGCCTCATGGATGGTGGGGCTGGTGTGGAAGTCGCCCCCCGCACCTACCCGCATGGTCGGACGGGTGTAGTAGCCCCCTTCCGGATGGTAGAGCGCAAGCTCCATGAAGGTCCGGAAGGTCATGGCCCCGCCGTCGGCGACGGCGTCCATGGCCGCGTCGAGGATCTCCCGGCGCGTCGCCATGCCTAGCGCAGCCAGCTGAGCGCGACGATCGTCTTGGCGTCCTGAATCTCGCCGCGCTTGATCATGGCGTGAAGCTCAGCCAGGGGCATGGTGACCGTCTCGATGAACTCGTCGCCGTCGGGCTTGGCGTCCGTGGGCGTCAGGCCGGTGGCCTTGTACAGGGTAAGACGCTCGCTGCTGTAGCCGGGCGCCACGACGATCTCGGTCAGCTTCTCGAGCGAAGCGGCTGCGAACCCCGTTTCCTCTGCCAACTCACGACGGCAAGTCGTCTCGGGATCCTCACCGAACTCGAGCTTGCCCGCGGGGATCTCGAGGGTGATGCGGTTGATCGGGTAACGAAACTGCCGGACCAGGACCACCTGACCATCGTCGGTCAGGGGCACCACCGCAACCGCCCCGGGATGCTCCACGATCTCGCGGTTGGCGATTTCCCCATCGGGCAGGGCCACGGTGTCCACGCGGATCTTGAGCAGCTTGCCACGGTAGACGCTCTCCTGCGTCAGACCACGCTCGACCAGGTGTTGGAATTCATGAGCCACGATGGTTTCTCCGTTGGTGAAAGGATGCGCCGAAGATATTTTAGCATGCCGCAAAGGCGCGCCGGTGCTCACGCTTCGGCGGGCACTACTGCCGCAGAGGCGGCACGCTCCCAACTCATGACGTTTCGATACCCGAGAAAACGGCGCGCCGCGAGGATCGACGCCTTCTCCTCGTCCGTCAGGCGATCGCCCTTGATCCAGCGATCGAGCTTCTCGCGGTCGATCCGCTGGACCCGCTCCAGGATGCCCAGGTGCTCGAGGACGGCGCGGGTCTCCTCCGGGTGGAACTCGTGGCTCTCGTTGCGCAGGTGGCGCAGCACGTCGCCGCCCGGCAGGGCGATCGCGTCGTCCTGGGTCTCCTCGAAGTAGACCTCGAGGGTGCGGCGCAGCTCCTTGAACTCGGTCTGCATGAGGTCGATCAGCCGGCCCAGGTCCCGGTAGCGCAGGGCCACCTGGTCGATACGGCTGAACTGGCTGCGCTGGTAGTCACGGCGCTGATCCTGAAGGTCAAGAAGGCGGTAGAAAACCAGCGCCAACGACCGCGCATCCTCAAGCGCCCGGTGCAGGGGCCGCGGGGGCTCGCCGAAGAGCTCGAGCAGGCGCTCGAGGCTCAGGGCCTTCTCGCGGGGGAAGACCTCGCGTGCGATCGCAAGGGTATCGAGGGCCCGGTTCTCGACAGTCACCCTCAGGGTCTCGGCCGCGTGGTGGGTGAGGAAGTTCATGTCGAACTGGGCGTTGTGAGCGACCAGCGGAGCGGATCCGATGAACTCCAGGAAGGCGGGCAGCACCTCTACGAGCTTCGGCGCCCCCGCGATGTGGGCCTCCGAGATGCCATGGACGGCCACGTTGGCCTCCCGCAGCGGCACCTCGGGATCGATCAGTGCCTGGAACTCGGCGGTGACCCGCCCGTCCTCGAGCTTGACCGCTCCGATCTCGAGGATGCGGTCAAGCTTGTAGTCGAGGCCGGTCGTCTCCAGGTCGACGATGACGAAGGTGCCGGGCCGCATCAAACCTTGGTCGTTCCCTTCGCCTTGGGCTTCGGGGTCGCCTTGGGCTTGGGCTTGGCCGGCTTAGCAGGCGCCGCCGGCTTGGCCGCAGGGGTCGCGGGCTTGGCGACGGGCGGCACCACGGGCGCCGGCGCGAGGCCGTGCTCGGGGGTCTTGGGTGCCTGCTCGGGAGCCTTGGGTTCGACGCCGCCCACGGTGTCCTGACCGTACACGAAGTCCACCGGCGCGTGGCTCGCAGCAAAAGCCCAGGGCTCGGCCGTCACGCTCGCCAGGTCGTAGCCGACGCCGTCCGCCACCTTGATGGCCGAGAGGGTCAGACGGTACTTCTCGCCCTTCTTGAGCAAGGGGAGCACGTCGGGATCGGGCAGCGCGACCCGGGTGCCGGTCGAGAAGCTCTCCCAGACGGTCTGGGGCTCGTCACCCGAGGTCTCGAGACGCAGGCGATAGACCGAGACGTCGTCCACCGCATCCCACGAGACGAGCCCAGCGGACTCCTCGAACATATCGAGCTTGGGAGCGGGCGGGGCCTTGGGCAGGCCGATCTCGAGCTTGAGGTCGCTGGCGTTCAGGCGATGCTTGTGGGCGTAGACCACGTCACCCTTGCCGTCCGCGCCGCTCGCGATCAGCTGGTAGGTCTGGCCCTCGGCGAGCGCGGGCAGCGAGAAGCGGAAGTAGCCTTCCTTGTCGGGGGTGCGGGTCAAGAGGGGCACCGCGCCGTTGTCGGTCACCAGCTGCACGGAGACCTGGCGGGGCTTGAGCTCCTTGACGGTCGAAGTCACCTTGCCCGAGAGGATGACGGGGTTGCTCACGGCGCGCAGGACGAACTGCGGCGAGGGGGTCTTCTTGTCCTTGCCGACGGCGATGGGCACCTCGGGCTGCACCGCCCAGGCCTTGATCTCACCGGCGTCGCCCACGAAGGCCGCCACGGGGGTACGACCCGCGCGCAGGTCCTTGAGCACGAAGGTGCCGTCCGACTTGACGTCGGTCGAGTCCCCGATGGTCAGGCCGGGGATCACGCCCGCCACGACGTGAGCGCCCTCGGCGGGCTTGTCGGCGGCGGTCTTGACCGAGCCTGCGACCTCATGGCCGGCGGGCTGCTTGTGGGGGGTGAGGGCCAGGTTCAGCTGGTTGGGGCGGTTGCCGACGATGGTCAGCGCCTGGTAGCCGGGCGCGTAGGCCGTGACCATGTAGGTCCCGGGCGGAATGTCCTTGATCTCGAACTGGCCCTTGTCGTCCACCGAGACCTTCTTGGGGGCCTTGGGGTCGTCGGGCTTGGGGGCGGGGCGCTTGGGGGCGGTGGCGCCCTGGCGGCCGGCATTGGTTGGCGCCTGCGGGGTCGCGGTCGGCGCCGGGCTCGGGGTCAGTTCGGGGGCGGGGGTCGCCGAGGCGGACGCAGAGCCGGTCGCCACGGGCGAGGGCAGGCTGTCGCTGGTCAGCGCCTGGAACACCACCACGGCCTTGGGAACGGCGTCGCCGGTGCGGGCGTCCGCGATGGCCCCCTTGACGGTGATCTTCTCGCTACCGGCCTCGGGGCGCGCCGGGGCGTTCGCGCCGGTCGCGGCGGGCATGCCCGGGTTGGTCGAGCCGGGGCTCGCGGGGTTGCTGCCGGAGCAAGCCGAAACGAGGAGCGTCCCTGCCAAGACCAGGGGGAGCCAGCGGAAAGGTCCCATCGAAAAGCCTCCAAAGCGCGGCGTCAACGTGAGGGGATGATGCGCCCGAGGCGATCGCGCGCGATCGGCCCTCCGAGCGGAGCCCGAATCAAAGCCCGATTATTCTACCGGATCGTGCCCAGAGGGGCAACGCTAGGGGCTAGCCGACGGCAGCGGCGGCCCGCTTGGTTTCCGCCAGGGCGTTGCCCGCATGGCGGATGGGCTCGGGCATGCGATAGCCCTGGCAGCACTCGCGCACCAGGCGCGCGGCGGTCTCGCGGCTGACGCGGTAACCGGCCGAGATGAAGAGGGGGGCGACCCGGTTCTTGGAGCGGTAGACCGTCCCGATGATCTCGCCCTGCCAGACCAGCGAAGACGAGGAGCCGGCGTTGACCTCGGGCTCCACAAAGGAGCCGACCGAGGTGGCCTTGGCGCAGCCGACGGTCGGCAGGCCCATCACCACGCCCACGTGCGAGGCAACACCCAGGCCCTTGGCGTGAGCGATGCCGGGGCCCTCGATCAGGACCATGTCGGGCCGGCGCGAGAGGGTCTCGAGCGCCGCGACGATGGCCGGGGCCTCGCGGAAGGAAAGCAGCTCGGCGATGAAGGGGAACTTGGTCTGGTACTCGATCACCCGCTTCTCCACCAGCTGGAGCTCGGGGTAGGTCAGCAAGGAGACGCCCACCGTGAGGGTGTCGTTGAAGCGGCTATGCGCGACCTCGACCCCCGCGATCAGCGCGATGTCGCCGAAGTCGTCCTGGGTCACGATTTCCTGGCTGAGGGCCTGCTGGAGCTGCTGCGCCTCGTAGGGCGGGAGGTCCCAACGGTGTGACTGGTGTAGTTCGACGGACAACAGCGTGACTCCTGGTCGTGATGGTTGGTGCGAGCGCCGTTTCACCCTACCGCCAGGAGCCCAAACGGGCCTCCAGCGGGTTTGAGGCGCGTTGCGCTATCATAACCCGCTGCCAGAAGGCCCGTTTGGTTTGTTAATAATACTTATATGCCTGCTTAGGCCGGCTGCTTCTTGCGCCCGGCGCGGGCCTTGGGGGTGGGCGAGGCCGCGGCGATCACGGCGTCGAGACCCTCGGGCAAGAGCTTGCGCAGGAAGCGTCCCGTGTGGGAGGCCTCGCAGGCGGCGATCGCCTCGGGAGGCCCCTCGGCGACGATGGTGCCGCCCCGGTCGCCGCCCTCGGGCCCCAGGTCGATCACGTGGTCGCTGGTCTTGATCACGTCCAGGTTGTGCTCGATGGTGAGCACCGTGTTGCCCGCTTCCACCAGGCGGTTGAGCACCCCCAGCAGCTTCTCCACGTCGTAGAAGTGCAGGCCCGTGGTGGGCTCGTCCAGGAGGTAGAGGGTGCGGCCGGTGCTGCGGCGGCTCAGCTCGGTGGCGAGCTTGACCCGCTGGGCCTCGCCCCCCGAGAGGGTGGTGGCGGGCTGGCCGAGCTGGATGTAGTCCAGGCCCACGTCGGCGAGGGTCTGGAGCTTGGTGAGGGCCCGCGGGATACTCCGGAAGAACTCGACGGCCTCGCCGACGGTCATGCCGAGGACCTCGGCGATGTTCTTGCCCTTGAAGCGGACCTCGAGGGTCTCGCGGTTGTAGCGCTTGCCCTTGCAGACCTCGCACGGCACGTAGACGTCGGGCAGGAAGTGCATCTCGATGACGTTCATGCCCTCGCCCTTGCAGGCCTCGCAGCGACCGCCCTTGACGTTGAACGAGAAGCGCCCGTTCTGGTAGCCCCGGGCCTTGGCCTCGTTGGTCTGGGCGAAGACCTCGCGCACGATGTCGAAGAGGCCGGTGTAGGTGGCCGCGTTGGAGCGCGGCGTGCGCCCGATCGGCGACTGGTCGATGACGATGGCCTTGTCGATGTGCTCCAGGCCCTCGACGGCCTTGAGGCCCTTGGGGAAGGCGCGCTTGGAGAGGGTGTGCTCGATGGCCCCCATCAGGACCTCGTTGATGAGCGTCGACTTGCCGGACCCGGACACGCCCGTCACCGAGACGAACTTGCCGAGCGGGATCTCGACGCTCACGTTCTGGAGGTTGTTGAGGTGGGCGCCCTTCAGGCGGATGGCCTTGCCGTTGCCCTCCCTGCGCACGAGCGGCACCGTGATGGCGCGATCGCCCCTCAGGTACTGGGCCGTCAGGCTCTCCTCGACGGCCATGACCTCTTCGAGGGTGCCGTCGGCGACGATGCGGCCCCCGTGCACCCCGGCGTTGGGGCCCACGTCCACCAGGTAGTCGGCCGCCCGGATGGTGTCCTCGTCGTGCTCGACCACGATCAGGGTGTTGCCCAGGTTGCGCAGCCGTTCGAGGGTGCCCAGGAGGCGCTCGTTGTCCCGCTGGTGCAGGCCGATCGAGGGCTCGTCCAGGATGTAGAGGACCCCCGTCAGGCCCGACCCGATCTGGGTCGCGAGACGGATGCGCTGGGCCTCGCCCCCCGACAGGGTGTTGGCGGTGCGGTCCAGGGTGAGGTAGTCAAGGCCCACGTCCAACAGGAACTGCAGGCGCGCGTTGATCTCTTTGAGGATCTGCTGGGCGATGATCGCCTGGCGCTCGGTGAGGACGAGGCCCGTCACGAAGGCCTGGGCTCGGCCGATCGAGAGGGACGTGACGGCTGCGATCGAGCGATCGCCCACCGTGACGGCGAGGGCCTCGGGGCGCAGGCGCTTGCCCTCGCAGCCCTCGCAGGGCCGCATGGTCATGTACGCCTCGGTCTCCTCCTTGAACTTGTCGGAGGTCGACTCGGCGTAGCGCCGGGCGAGCTGCGGGATCACCCCTTCGTAGCGGGTGGTGTAGCCCCACTCGCCGGGCCGGAACCACGACTCCTGGTCGATGTGGATCGCATCGTCCGAGCCGTAGAGCACCGTCTTCTGGACCACCGGGCTCAGCTCCTCCCAGGGGGTCTTGAGGTCGAAGCCCTTGGCCTTGGAAAGCGCGCTCAGCAGCTGCTGGTAATAAGGGTTGCCCGTGCGGTGCCAGGGGGCGATCGCGCCCTCGGCGAGGCTCTTGTGGGGGTCCGGCACCACCCGGTGCGGGTCGAGCTCCTGCTTGGAGCCGAGGCCGAGGCAGGTCTGGCAGGCGCCGAAGGGGCTGTTGAAGGAGAACAGGCGCGGGGCGACCTCGGAGAGCGACACGCCGCAGTCCGAGCAGGCAAAGTGCTCGCTGAACAGCACATCCGCCTCGCTGGGGGCCTCGCGGGTTCCCAGGTTCTGGACGATGACCAGGCCCTCGCCCTTCTTGAGGGCGGTCGCCACGCTGTCGGCCAGACGCGACTGGATGTCGGCCTTGACGATCAGGCGGTCGATGACGATGGCGACGTCGTGCTTCTTCTGCTTGTCGAGGGCGATGTCCTCGACCAGGTCCCGGACCTCACCGTCGATGCGGGCGCGGACGAAGCCCTCCTTGCGGGCGGCTTCCAGTTCCTTCTTGAACTCGCCCTTGCGGCCCCGGGCGATGGGGGCGAGCACCTGGAAGCGGGTGCCCTCGGGCCAGGCGAGCACCTGGTCCACGATCTGCTCGACGGTCTGGGGGTTGATGGTCTGCCCGCACTTGTGGCAATGGGGGGTGCCCACCCGCGCGAACAAAAGGCGCAGGTAGTCGTAGATCTCGGTGACGGTGCCGACCGTCGAGCGCGGGTTGTGCGAGGTAGACTTCTGGTCGATGGAGATGGCGGGGCTCAGGCCCTCGATGTAGTCCACATCGGGCTTGTCCATCTGGCCCAGGAACTGGCGCGCGTAGGAGCTGAGGCTCTCCACGTAGCGGCGCTGGCCCTCGGCGAAGATGGTGTCGAAGGCGAGGCTGCTCTTGCCCGAGCCCGAAACCCCGGTGAAGACCACCAGGCGGTTGCGAGGGACCGTCAGGTCGATGTTCTTGAGGTTGTGCTCGCGCGCCCCGCGCACGCGTAGGACATCTTGCTGCTGCGATGCGTTGCTCATCCCGTGACCCGATCTCTCGCTCATATGTTCCAACATTGCTTCATTGTATACCCCGGGCCCGAGCGCGATCAAGTCGCGCCCCCCGTCCCGACCCGAGGCGAGGGGCGCGAGGGGCCTGGAGCTTCGCTCAGCTCCACGCACTAGCCCCCGTGCGCCGCATCGCCAAAGGCTCAGAAGCCCAGCTTCGCACCGGCCCCCAGCAAGGTCGCCAGCCCAAGCAGCGCGAAGAGCCCTGCGGCCATCGAATGCACCAGCTTCATGGGGATCTTCGCAGCCAGCTTCTCGCCCACGAACACCGCCGGCACATTCGCGACCATCATGCCGAGCGTCGTGCCGACCACGACCCACACCGGATTCGCGTAGCGGGCGGCCATCGCGACGGTGGCGAACTGCGTCTTATCGCCCATCTCAGCCAGGAAGAAGGTGAGCACGGTCGCGCCGAAGATGCCGAAGCGCTTGGCGACCTTGGCCTCCTCCTCCTCGATCTGGTCGGGGATCAGGGTCCAGACGGCCATGCCGATGAAGGAGAGCCCCAGCACCCAACGCAGGACCTGAGGGCTGATCATCGTCGTGATCCAAGCCCCCACGGCGCCTGCGAGCGCGTGGTTCAGTAGGGTGGCGACCAGAATACCAAGGATGATGGGAAGGGGCTTCTTGAAGCGCGCGGCGAGCATGAAGGCGAGGAGCTGGGTCTTGTCCCCGATTTCAGCGAGCGCGACCACTCCGGTCGAGACGAGGAGCGATTCCATCGATGTACCACTTTCGTTCCACGGCCGGGCGAGAGACGAACGACCACGACGCACACCCGGCCTTGCGGATGCGTCGTGGTCAAAGGTCTTGCCAAGCACGGGAACCGCTTACGCCACGACCGATGGTCAAGTGTGTTGACGTAAGCCTCTTCTTTAGGCGAAGAGCGGCTACTCCCCAATGACCTCCCCACTCTAAGCGATCGCGCCCGAAGGCGCAATCGCGCCGCCCAGGGCCTCGTCACATGTTGACGGGCTGCTGGCGGATGATCCGCTCGACCAAGAGCGGGATGCTGCTGGGCTTGGCGCGGGCCGCCAAGAGATCGAGCACCGCCCCTTCGAGCTCGCGGCAGCGCGCCTCCCAGAGGCTCAGCTGAGTGCCGTGCCGGCGATCGAAGTCGCAACCGCGGGGCGCCAGCCGAACGTGGGGGACCTCGTCACGCAGGGCCCGCAGGTGGGCCTTGCTCGAGACGAAGGCCAGGTCGGCCTTGGCGAGCACGGCGCGCTCGCGCCGCGTCAGCCGGCGGCGTGGATCCGGGTGGTGAGCGACCACCAGCACCTCGTCGCAGGCCCCGATCAGGGCCTCGGCGTCCGGGTGCGCGGGGTCGAGCCAGAGGATGGGGGTCTTGAGATCGAGGGCGCGGGCGGCCGCCTTGACCTCGTGCCGCAGGCGCCAGCGGGCGATGAGGCCGTCACCCGGTAGGCGGAAGGGCGGAGTCCAGCAATAAAGGTGGCTCGCAAGGCGCCGAGGCTTCACCCCAAAACGGCAGCGCATCGCCCACTTGGCCCGGTAGCGGGCATCACCGAGGCGGGCGCAAGCATGGAAGAGCGAACAAGGGGCGTCGATGAACAGCACCCGGTTCATCTCAGCCAGGAACCCCATCAAGGGCGCTCGCTCGGCCGAGCGCGGGTCGTCCCAGTCCACCGCCGACAAGCAGATGATGTCGTGACCCGACAGGCGCATGGCCGTTCCCTCCCCGCTGCATCGCCCCGCTCCGACTCCAGGATAGAGAAGGCCCGTATCCGGAACTTCGTCCGCAACGGAGAATGGTTTGGGGGAAAAGGATTGAGGCGAGCCTAAGCGCGGGCGGTCTGCGTCCGGTGGCGCGCCTCCAGGTGCACCATGAGCAAGTTCACGTCCGCCGGGGTCACCCCGCCCACCCGCGAGGCCTGCGCCAAAGTGCGGGGCTGAATCCGCGAGAGCTTGTCCTGGGCCTCGCGCGACAGGCCCGTGATGGCGCGGTAGTCGAGATCCGCAGGCAAGGGCTTGTCCTCGAGGCGCTTGAGCTTTGCGATCTGGGCCGTCTGGCGCTCGATGTACCCGGCGTACTTGGTCTGGATGCCCAGCTGCTCGATGACCTCGGCCGGGACCTCGCCGGGCTCGCGGCCCGCGATCTCCCAGACCAGGGGAGCCGGCACCGGGGGACGGCGCAGCAGCTCTTCGAGGGTGACGGGTCGCTCCACCCGCTCGCCGCAGGCCGCCATGAGCCGTTCGTTGAGGTCGTCCGAGGGCAGGAGGCGGGTCTTCTTCAGCCACTCGCGCTCGCGGGCGATCGCCTCCTGCTTGGCGGTGAAGACGGCCCAGCGCCTATCATCCACCAGGCCCAGCTCGCGACCGAGCGCCGTCAGGCGCTCGTCGGCGTTGTCCTGGCGCAGGTAGAGCCGGTACTCGGAGCGGCTCGTCAGCATGCGGTAGGGATCGTTGATCTCCTTGGTCACCAGGTCGTCCACCAGGGTCCCGATGTAGGACTCCGAGCGGGGGAAGACCACCAGTTCGAGGCCCTTGGCATAGCGGGCGGCATTGATGCCGGCCACCAGGCCCTGGGCCGCGGCCTCCTCGTAGCCCGAGGTGCCGTTGATCTGGCCCGCCGTGAAGAGACCCGGGGCGAGCTTGCACTGGAGGGTCGCATGCAGCTGGGTGGCGGGGATGTAGTCGTACTCGACCGCGTAGCCCGGCTTGAGCATCACGACCTCTTCGAGGCCCGGCATGGTGCGGAGCATCTCGAGCTGGACCTCAGCAGGCAGGCTCGTGGACATGCCCTGGACGTACCACTGGATGGTGTCCTCGCCCTCGGGCTCCAAGAAGACCGGGTGCGTCTCCTTGTCCGGGAAGCGCACGACCTTGTCCTCGATGCTCGGGCAGTAGCGCGGCCCCACCCCCTCGATCATGCCGGTGAACATGGGGGAGCGATCGAGCGCGCCGGTGATCACCGCGTGGGTCGCGGGGATGGTGTGGGTCAGGTAGCAGGGGTGCTGCGGGGTGGGCGCCTCGGGCGGCACGAAGGAGAAGTGGAGATCGGGGGTCCCGCCCGGAGCGAGGGCCATCCGGTCGAAGCGCAGGGTCCGGCCGTCCACCCGGGGCGGGGTGCCGGTCTTGAGGCGACCGGTGCGCAGGCCCAGGGCGTGCAGGCTCGCGGTGAGGGCGTTGGCGGGGGCTTCCCCGGTGCGGCCGCCGGGTTCGGCGTCGAGGCCCGTGAAGAGCTTGCCGCGCAGGAAGGTGCCGGTCGTAAGCACCACCGCCCGCGCCAAGAGACGCTCGCCCTTGTCGGTCACAAGCTCCACCCCGCCGTCGGGGGTCGGGTGCATCGCCTCGATCAGGCCCTCGAAGATGGAGAGGTTCGGAGTCGAGAAGACGACCGCCTGCATGGCCTCGGCGTAGCGCTTCTTGTCCGACTGGGCCCTGAGGGCCTGGACGGCGGGCCCCTTTGAGGCGTTGAGGACCTTGATCTGCATGGCGGTGCGGTCGGTGACGCGGGCCATCTCGCCGCCCAGGGCATCGATCTCGCGGACCAGATTGCCCTTGGCGGGACCGCCGATGGCGGGGTTGCAGGGCATGGTCGCGATGGTCGTTCGGCTCCCGGTCGCCAGGGCGGTACGGCAGCCGAGCCGCGCCGAGGCGAGCGCCGCCTCGCAGCCCGCATGGCCGCCTCCGATGACGATCACGTCCCAGTGCATCGGTTCTCGCCCCTTTCCGCGTGTGCCTTTCCAGAAGGTGCATGGTAGCCGGAATCGACGAATTCCAAAAGAGGCACGAGGGGCGTTGGGCAGATGGCCGTCGCCAGGAACCCTCCCCGCCGGCTAGGATCGCTCGCGGTGGGAGATCGACCGCCGCGCGAAAAAGGGGCCGCAAAAGGGGCCGCAAAAGGGTCCGAAAGAGGGTCCGACGATGAAGCAGACCGACCTGATCATCCTGACGCTCTGCATCGTGGCGGCGCTCATGGGGGCAGGGCTCGGAAAGGCCCGTTCGACCCCTCCTCCCGCCGGGATCGCGCCGCTGCAGGGGCCTTCGCGTTGACAAGCCCCCAGCCATGGCGTACAGTCACAGAGGGTAAATCAGACCAATTTTGTCGGATTTACCCAAGCCACGCGTCAGAGCGAAGGTTGGAGCCGCGATGAAACTGACCAAAGCGACCGAGTACGGGATCCTGACCCTGCTCTACCTGGCCAAGCAGCCTGAAGGGCAGCTCAGCGACACCGCGCGCATCGCCGAGGTCGAGCGCATCCCGCCCTCCTTCCTCGGGAAGCTGGTCCCTCTGCTCGTCAAGGCGGGCCTGGTGCGATCGCACCGCGGCTCCCACGGGGGGATCGCCCTGGGACGCCCCGCCGACACCATCACCCTGCGACAGGTCGTCGAAGCCACCGAAGGCGAAATCGCCGTCAACGACTGCACCTCCTCGACCCCACATGCCTGCTTCCGCACCGGCTGCGCCGTGCAGGCCGCCCTGCTCGCTGCCCAGCAGCAGTTCATGGCGGCCCTCGAGGCCTACACCCTCGAGGGGCTCGCACTTCAGGACGGGGTCCGGCACGTCTCGGTGGAGCTCGACCTGGCCGCGCTCCCATAGGAAGCCACGGGCATGATCTACCTGGACTACCACGCCACCACCCCGATGGACCCCCGGGTCCTCGAGGCCATGCTGCCCTACTTCACCGAGCACTTCGGCAACGCCGCGAGCCGCAACCACCCCTACGGGTGGGCCGCCGAGCAAGGCGTCGAGAAGGCCCGCGAGCAGATCGCCCTCTTGATCGGCGCGCTGGACGATCGGGGCCACGCCAGCGGCAAGGAGATCGTCCTGACCTCCGGGGCCACCGAGTCGATCAACCTCGCCCTCAAGGGCGTCGCCGAGATGTACGCCGAGAAGGGCAAGCACCTCATCACCACCAAGGTCGAGCACAAGGCGACCCTCGACACCTGCGCCCACCTGGAGCGCCTCGGCTACGAAGTCACCTACCTGGACGTCGATCGCTTCGGCTTGATCGACCTCGCGGCGCTCGAGGCGGCCATCCGCCCCGACACCATCCTCGTCAGCATCCTGCACGCCAACAACGAGATCGGCACGGTGCAGGACCTCTCGGCCATCGGCGAGATCACCCGCTCCAAGGGCGTGCTGCTCCACGTGGACGCCGCCCAGAGCGCGGGCAAGGTGCCCGTCGACGTCAAAGCCATGAAGGTCGACCTGCTCTCGCTGTCGGGTCACAAGCTCTACGGCCCCAAGGGGGTCGGCGCCCTCTACGTCCGTCGCAAGGGGCCCCGCGTGCGCCTCAGCGCCCAGACCCACGGCGGCGGCCACGAGCGCGGCATGCGCTCGGGCACCCTCAACGTGCCGGGGATCGTCGGCCTGGGCAAGGCCTGTGAAATCGCCCGCCTCGAGATGGCCGACGAGGGCCTGCGGCTCGCCAGCCTGCGCGACAAGCTCTACCGCGCCATCACCGAGGCCATCGACCACGTCCACCTCAACGGGCACCCGACCCAGCGCCTGCCGGGCAACCTCAACCTCAGCTTCGAGTTCGTCGAGGGCGAGAGCCTCATGATGGGCATGAAGGGCATCGCCGTCTCGTCAGGCTCCGCCTGCACCTCGGCGTCGCTCGAGCCCTCGCACGTCCTCAAGGCCATCGGGGTGTCGAGCGACCTGGCGCACACCTCGCTGCGCTTCGGGCTCGGCCGCTTCACCACCGAGGCCGAGATCGACGAGACCGCTTCGATCGTGATCGCCCAGGTCCAGCGCCTGCGCGAGCTCTCGCCGCTCTACGAGATGTACAAGGACGGCATCGACCTCAAGCAGGTCCAGTGGCAGGCCCACTAACTCAGGCAGGAAGAACCATGACCTACAGCGACAAGCTCATCCGCCACTACGAGAACCCCAGCAACGTGGGCTCCTTCCCCAAGGACGCCGCGGGCGTCGGCACGGGCATCGTCGGCGCGCCCGAGTGCGGCGACGTCATGAAGCTCCAGATCAAGGTCAACGACCAGACCCACGTGATCGAGGACGCCAAGTTCAAGACCTTCGGTTGCGGCTCGGCGATCGCGAGCTCCTCGCTCGCCACCGAGTGGCTCAAGGGCAAGACCCTGGACGAGGCGCTCACCATCAAGAACACCGCCATCGTCGAGGAGCTCGCCCTGCCCCCCGTCAAGATCCACTGCTCGGTGCTCGCCGAGGATGCGATCCGCATGGCGATCAGCGATTACCAGCAGAAGCGCGCTGCCGCTTCGACCACGGAGGCCTAAAAGATGACGACCGAGACCACCCCCAAGCCCAACCTGATCAACGTGACCCCCAAGGCGATCGCTCACGTCAAGTCGCTGCTCGAGCGCCAGGGCAAGCCCGATGGCTACCTGCGCGTCGGCGCGACCGGCGGCGGCTGCTCGGGCCTGAGCTACAAGCTCGACATGGCCGACGCCCCCAACGCGGACGACCGCGAGATGGTGTTCGACGGCCTCAAGGTCCTCATGGACCCCAAGAGCTCGCTCTTCTTGAGCGGCCTCGAGCTGGACTACAACGACGACCTCATGAACGCCGGCTTCACCTTCCGCAATCCCAACGCCGTCCACACCTGCGGCTGCGGCAACTCCTTCGGCGTCTAACTCCCATCTCTCCCCCCTGCCCCCTGGCGGGGCGGGGGTGGGGGGATACAATCAAGTTCCTCAGAACCTCGTCATGACGCCATCCGACCACTTCGCTGTCTTCGACCTCCCCGAGCGCCTCACTCTCGATCGCGCCGACCTCGAAGCGCGCTATCACGCCCTTGCGCGCCGCTTCCACCCCGATCGCTTCATGACCCGTCCCGAAGCCGAGCGCGAGGCCGCCAGCGACCAGATGGAGCGCGCCAACGCGGCCTACCGCGTGCTGCGCGATCCGCTCTTGCGGCTACGCCACGTGCTCGATCGGCACGGGATCAAGGCCGACGTGCGGCAGGGGGTTCCCGTCGAGCTAGCCGAGACCTACTTCGACCTGCAAGAAACCCTCGAGGAGCTTGCCGAGGCCAGTGACGAGGCCCGCGCCCCGCTGCGCGAGACGGCCCGAGCGCTCCGCGACCGGATTCAGGCCAGCGCGGACGGCCTCGCCCACGAGCTTGCGACGCGCGGCGCCGAATGGGACGCCGATCCTCGCCTGGAGACGCTCGAAACCCTCGCCCTCTCTCTCGATCGTCATACCTACCTGCTGTCCATGCTCCGTGACATCGACGGCAAGCTCTCGAATTTCTAAAAGGACACCACCATGGCCAAGATCGTCGGTATCGACCTGGGGACCACCAACAGCCTGGTGGCCATGGTCGTCGAAGGGCAGCCCGTGGTCCTGCCGGACGCCAACGGCGAGCCTCTCATCCCCTCGGCAGTCGCGATCGCCGAGAGCGGTCGTCAGCTGGTGGGCCGTGAGGCCAAGGCCGTCACCGATCCCCGCCGCGCCGCCACCTCCTTCAAGCGCCTCATGGGCCGCGGCCTCGCCGACTTGGCCGAAGACTCCGCCCTGCTTTCCTACGATGCCTCGGCCAGCAGCGACGAAGTCATCCGCCTCACCCTCGGCGGCAAGCGCTTCACGCCGGTAGAGCTTTCGAGCCTCGTCCTGCGCAAGCTCAAAGCGATCGCCGAGACCCACGCCATCGGCCGCATCAAGCAGGCGGTCGTCACCGTGCCAGCCTACTTCAACGACGCCCAGCGCCAGGCCACCCTGACCGCGGGCAAGCTCGCCGGCCTCGACGTGCTGCGGCTGGTCAACGAGCCCACCGCCGCCTGCCTCGCCTACGGCCTGGACCGCAAGCGCCAGGGCCACGTCGCGGTTTACGACCTAGGCGGCGGGACCTTCGACGTCTCGATCCTCAAGCTCACGGACGGTGTCTTCGAGGTGCTCGCCACCTGCGGCGACACCCGGCTCGGCGGCGACGACTGCGACGCGGCGCTCGCAACCTGGCTCGGCGAGCGCCTCTTGAGCGAGCGCCCCACCCTTTCCCTCGACGACCCGAGCCTCACGGCCGCCCTGCGCCGCGCGGCCGAGGCGGCAAAGCACGCCCTCTCGCACGACGAGAGCACCCTTCTCACGCTCGAGCACCCCTCCCTCGGCGAACCCTTCGCCCTCACCCTCACTCGCGAGGGCTTCGAGGCACTCGTCGCCCCCATCCTGGACCGCACCCTCGCCATCTGTCGTCAGGCGCTTTCCGACGCGGGCCTCACGTCCGACGCCATCGACGACGTGGTGCTGGTGGGCGGCTCCACTCGGATGCCCATGGTCAAGCGCCTGGTCGCGGCCTTCTTCGGCCGGACGCCCAACGACTCCCTCGATCCCGACCAGGTGGTCGCCCTCGGGGCGGCGGTACAGGCGGACGTACTCTCGGGCGAACGCGACGACGTCCTGCTCCTGGACGTGAACCCGCTCTCCCTGGGCATCGAGACCCTCGGCGGGGCGGTCAGCCGCCTCATCAACCGCAACGCCACGGTGCCCGCCTCGTCCCGCGAGGTCTACACCACCTCGGTGGACAACCAGACCGCCGTCATCGTCCACGTGGTGCAGGGCGAGCGCGAGCTGGTGCAGGACTGCCGCAGCCTCGCCCGCTTCAAGGTCGCCGTCGAGCCCGGACCCGCCGGCATGGCGCGCGTCGAGGTCAAGTTCGCCATCGATGCGAGCGGCGTCTTGCAAGTGACGGCCAAGGACCTGCGCAGCGGCGCGGCCCAGTCGGTCACGGTCAACGCGACCTTCGGGCTCGCCGACGCCGAGGTCGAGCAGATCCTGCGCGAGTCGGTCCAGCACGCCGCCGAGGACGCCGAGGCCCGCGCCCTGATCGAGGCCCGGGTGGAGGGCGAGGGGATCCTGGCGGCGGCCGACAAGGCGCAGCACCACCCCGCCGCCGCGGCCCTCACCGCTCCCGAGCGCGAACACCTACAGACGGCGATCGCCAACCTGGGCGCCGCCCTCGCAGGCAAGCAGCCCCAGGCGATCAAGGACGCGGCCGAAGCCCTGAACGAGGCCTCTCACCGGCTCGCCGAGCTCATCCTGGGCACGACGCTGCGGGCAGCGGTGGGCGACGCCACCGACAACATCTCAGCAATACCCATTTCTCAGTAAGTGACAAACAATGCCAAAGATCACTTACTTACCTGAAAACATCACCGTCGAGGTCGAACCCGGCCAGAACGTGCTCGAAGCCGCCCTTGCGAACGGCATCCATCTGGACCACGCCTGTGGCGGCTTCTGCGCCTGCTCCAGCTGCCACATCCACGTCGAGGCGGGGATGGAGCACACCTCCGAGCAGGAGGATCCCGAAGCCGACCAGGTGGAAATGGCGCAGGGCATCAGCCTCAAGAGCCGCCTGGCGTGCCAGACCAAGGTCTACGGCGACATCATCGTACGACTGCCGCCCCAGAAGGGACTCGGCTAACACCGCAGGCGCCCCCGGCTGTCCCGTCAGATAGGAGAGAACCCATGCCCACAACTCCCTTCAAGCCTTCCGAAACCCGACTCGGCGCCACCTTTGCCAGCGTCGGCGACTGGGAGCTGCCCGCTCGCTTCTTGCCCGTTGCCGAAGAGGTGGGCCGCGGCCGCTCGCTCGGCGGCATCGTGGACCGCTCCGACTGGGGCAAGCTGTGGCTGACGGGCAAGGACGCCGCCGACTTCCTGCACAACTACACCACCCACAACATCCAGGCCCTCGCCCCCGGCAAGGGGATCCAGACCGCCGTCACCACCTGGAAGGGGACGATGGTGGACCACGTCTTCGTCATGCGGCGCGAGGACGGCCTGTGGCTCCTCACCCACCCCGACCGCGCCCAGGCCGTGTACCAGGCGCTCGACAAGTACCTGCTCGGCGTGGACGTGAAAATCGAGGACCGCACCGAGGGCTACGGCCTGCTCTACGTCTTCGGCCAGCTCGCGCGCCCGGTGATCGCCAAGGCCACCGGCCTCCAGCCCGTCTGGGAGGAGCACGCCCCTGTCTCGGTGCGGATCGGTGGCAGCGAGGCCCTGGTCGCTTCGACCTGGCCCGCCTTCGGCGCGGGCTACCACGTCCTGGTCGAGAACGCCTCGGCCCTTGCGGTCTACGACGCGCTCGTGCGCGAAGCCGACGCCAAGGGCATGCTGCCCATCGGCGCCGAGGCCTGGGAGCAACTGCGCATCGAGCAGGGCATCCCCGCCTTCGGCCACGAGATCGGCGAGGACGTGAACCCCTGGGAGGCGCGGCTCGCCGACTCGGTGAGCATGTCCAAGGGCTGCTACCTGGGCCAAGAGGTCGTCGCCCGGCTCGCCAACTACGACAAGGTGCAGCGCTATCTGATCGGCCTGCGCTTCGAGGGCGCACGCATCCCCGCCAAAGGCACCGAGATCCAGGTCGAAGGCAAGAAGGTCGGCGTCGTCACGAGCGCCATGGCAGGCAGCGCCTTGGGCTTTGTGAAAGGCGCCCACGTGGCCCCCGGCACGCGCGTCATCCTCAAGGACGGAGAGCAGGAGATCCCTGCTGTCCTGGAGAGCCGCCCCTTCTGGAGCGAGCTGCTCAACGAGGGTATCGGCGCCCGTTACTGATCGACCCGGCGCACCAGGACGGCGGGCTCGGCCGGATCCCCCTCACCGAAGACCCCGTAGTGGTCGGTATTGATCCAACGCATGCCATCGGCGCGCAGCTCCGCTTGGACGGCGTAGCGGTGGCCGGGCTGGATCGCCGAGGCATTGTAGGGCAGCGAGAAGGCAATGGGCACCTGGCCCGCGACGGTAATCGTCCGCGCGCTGATCACCTCGGCGGGGGCATCGGCGCGCGAGACGTCCACCAGCTTCACCGTGAGGGTCGCCCCCGGCAAGAGGGCGATACGCTCGCGGTAGCTCACGGTGCCCTTGAGCTCGCGGGCCGCGGCGACGGCCGAAGAGGTGGCTGCGGGCCTGGCGCAGCCCGCGCACTGGATGGCCGCGGCAGGGAGCGCCACGAGCAGCAACGCGCCTAGCAGCGAGGCTACGACACCGATTCGCATGGTCACGACCTTTCTCGAAACAGGGTTCCGAGGCTTTGACGAAGCGCACCGCCCCACGGTTCGATGACGCACCCCGATCTGCCAGGCGTGATAAACTGGGCGCTATGCGGATCTATCGAAACCAGGACGAAATCGTACGGCACGGGCGCCTCGCCAACAACGTCTGGACGCGCTTTCTCGGGCTGCAATTCAGCAAGGAATTGCCCGAGGGCCACGGCCTCCTCATCACGCCGTGCAACTCCGTCCACATGTTCTTCATGAACTACCCGATTGACGTGGTATTCTTGACCAAAGACCTCGTCATAGAGCGCCTTTTGCCGGATCTAAAGCCGTGGCGCGTCTCGCCCGTGGTCATGAAGGCGTACCAGACCCTCGAAGTGCCCGCCGGAACCATTGCAAAGTACGATCTCAAGGTCGGCGATCGCTTGGAAATCAAGGAGTAGGCGTGAGCGAAGCGTCTAACGAAACTGTGCCCACACGTTCCCCCTCCCTGGTTCCGACGAAGACCCGCCGCGCCCAGCGAATCGGGGCAATTGCGATCGCCCTCGGCCTCGTGGCCATGCCCGCCTGGGCCGCCACCTTCACCGACCTGCCGGAAGGCAGCTCCCGGACCACTCTCGCGAGCCTGCTCGCCGATCGCGGCATCATGAGCGGCATCGGCGAGAGCGAGTTCGGCGGCGACACCCCCATCACCCGCTACGAGCTCGCGGCGATCCTCAACGCCCTCTTGGACCCGCGCGACGTCCCCTTCAACGTGGTCGCCTGGTCCGACATCCCGCCGGGCCATCCGGCCATGCCCTCGGTCAGCCGTGTGACGAGCCTCAGCCTGCTTACGGGCGAGGGCGGGCGCTTCGTCGGCCTTCGCCGGGTGAACCGCTTGGAGTTCGCCGCCGCCCTCGATCGCTTGCTCGCTTACCGCTCGGTCACGGCACCGCCGCGCCTCAAGGGCCCCGCCCGCGGCTTCTCGGACGTGCCTGTCGCAGGCGAGTCGGGGCAGTTGCTCGATCGCGCCGCCAACTTCTGGCAATTCGTCGACGCCCCCAAGCGCGTGCGCTTCCGCCCGTTCGATCCCATCACCCGAGGCGAGGCCCTCGACATGCTGGCGCGAGCGGCCATGCTTCTCGATCCGACCCTCCAGGAGCCCATCAAGGCGGCCCTCGCCGCGGCGGCCCCCGCTCCGGTTCACACGCCGGCCCCCACGCCGCACCCGACGCCCAGCCCCTTCTGGGAAGCCCCTCATCCCACCCCGAACCCGACGCCGCACCGCACCCCGGCCCCTGTGCGTACCCCCGCCCCGCTCAAGACGGCGGCCCCCGTGCGCACCCCGACGCCGGTCGCCACCCCGCGCCCCGTCCCGACGCCGGCGCCCGTTCGCACGCCCGCGCCGGTTTTCACGCCCGCGCCCACGCCCGTGCCGACCCCCGTCGTTTCCTTCACTCCGGCGCCCGAGCCCACTCCCGAGCCGGAGCCCACGCCGCGCTTGCCCTTCTGGCTGCGTGACGAGCAGGCGAGCAAGGCCCCGAGCCCCGCTCCCACCACCAAGCCTCAGCCCGCCCCCACGGCCAAGCCCACGCCTACGCCCGCGCCGGTCCCCACCCCGACGCCCAGGCCCCAGCCCACGCCGACGGCGAAGCCCGTAAGCGGCGGCCTCAAGACGAGCCAGGGCCCCGGCAAACCCAGCACCCCCGCGCCGGCCTTCGCCGAGCTGCTGGTGCCGAAGGCTCGCCTGGGCCTCGACCCGGTCCTGTTCTACCAGGGCAGCGGTCTCCAAGCCCTCTTCCCCGGCTACTTCAACCTGGACGCCTCGGGCGAGTACTGGCACGAAGCCTTCGGTGGCGCGCTCTCGCTCGGGACCATCTACCCCATCCCCGTGACCCAGCCCCAGAGCGACTACTTCGACTTCCACCTGCACGGCGAGGGCTACTACAAGCTGCCTTTCCGCGGTGATGACTGGCAGGCAGCCGTCGGCGCGAGCGTCATGACGCGCATGCTCAGTGGCCAGGCGAGCACAACCTTCGACGCCAACACCATGGGCCTCGGCCTCGGCCCCGCGGGCCGCATCGCCTACCGGGTCATGCCCGCCCTGAGCCTGCACGGCGCCGTCCAGCTCTATCCGCTCATGTTCCACTCCTACCAGGAAGCCACGGCCCTCGGCCTGCTCGGGGCGTGGCAAGTCGGCGGCGAGTACGATCTGCTGCCCCTGGGCGCCGGGATGCTCAAGGCCCACGTCTACTACCAGGGCACCCTGGGGGCCACCTTCGACAAGGCAGGCATGCAGACGGCTCAAATGCTCTCCATCGGAGCGGGGGGAAGCTTCTAAGATGCCACTGGTGTACCTCTTGACCGGCGCCATCCTCGCGCTCTACTCGCTGGGCAGCATGTTCCCGGGGGTGGCGGGCAACATGCTCGCCGACCAGATCCGGAAGCAGTACGGCCCCTTCTCCAAGCTCGACGTCAGCGTCGTCACCGATCCGCCCATCCGCGCGCTAGGCGGCCAGGTGGACAGCCTGCGCATCAAGGCCGAGGGCTTCGCTGTCGAGGGCGTGCCCATCTCGACGGCGAGCATCGAGACCGATCCCTTCCACGTGGACACGGGCGGCGCCCTCTTCGGCAAGACGCCGACGCTCAAGCAGCCGCTCGAGGCCACCGTCTCGGCCGTCCTCACCGAGGACGGACTCAACGTGCTCTTGAACTCGCCCTCGGTGACGAAGCACCTCAAGGGCATCCAGGCCCAATTCAGCGTCATCCCCGGGATGAGCGTCACCCGTACCGTGGACATCGTGCCGGGTCGGCTGCGCCTGAGCCAGGGCCGGCTCTCGGTAGACGGCAACGTGGACATGGGCGGCGGCACCCGCGTGCCCTTCGCCTTGAGCGCTGCCCCTCGCCTGGTCGGCGAGAACCAGCTCGCCTTCAGCGATATCCAGGCGAGCCTCTTCGGGAGCCCCATCCCCCCCACCATGCTGGGGGATGCGGTCAACCGTCCCATCGACCTTTCGCGCTTCGAGGCCCCCGGCACCACCTATCGCTTCACGGGGCTCGGGGTGGTCCCCGGCAGGCTCTGGGTCGACGCCCGGATCGGCGTCAGCACCCTCGGAGGCAAGTAACATGACGGACGCGATTGCCCTCGAAGGGCTAACCAAGCGCTTCGGCGAAACGACGGGAGTCTTCGGGCTCGACCTGCGCGTGGCGCCGGGGCAGATCTTCGGCTTCCTCGGCCCCAACGGGGCCGGCAAGACCACCACCATCCGGCTCTTGCTCTCCTACCTCAAGCCCGATGCCGGCACGGCCCGGGTCTTTGGCCTGGACGCCCAGCGCGACGCCGTCGCCCTGCGACAGCGGATCGGGTACTTGCCCGCCGAGTTCAACCTCTACGAGCACATGACGGGGCAGGCCCTGCTCACCTACCTCGCCCGCTATCGCCCGGCGGGCTCCCTTGACCGGGCGCACGCACTGGCTCAGCGCCTGAACATCAAGCTCGACGGCAGGATCCGGCACTACTCCAAGGGAATGAAGCAGAAAGTGGCCCTCATCCAGGCCATGATGCACGACCCGGACCTGCTGATCCTGGACGAACCCTCGGACGGCTTCGATCCCCTCATCCAGCAAGAGTTCCACCACCTGCTCACCGAGGCGCGCGCGCGGGGCAAGACCGTCTTCCTCTCGTCGCACATCCTCTCGGAGGTCGAGCAGCTCTGCGACCAGGTGGCCATCATCCGGGGCGGCAAGCTGCTCGCGGTCGAGGGGATCGAGCACCTCCAGGCGCGCAAGATTCGCCTGCTCAACCTCAAGTTCGACGCTCCCCTCAACGCCCGCGACCTCAGCCTGCCGAACGCCACCTTCCGCTCCCAGCAGGGTCAGCAGGCGAGCTTCGCCTATGCCGGCGAGGCCAAGGAGCTTCTCACCGCCCTCTCGGCGCTGCCCGTCGCCGACTTCACCCTGGAGCCCGCCCGCCTCGAGGAAATCTTCCTCGGCTACTACGAGAGTCCGCGCCCGTGAACCTCGATCTGATCCGGCACGAAGCCGCAAGCGCCTGGCGCTTCCTCACCCTGCTCTGCCTCGGCCTCTTGCTCTTCGGCGTGCTGATGAGCGCCCTCTTCCCGTCCATGCAGGCGTCCATGGCCGAGATGCTGCGCATGGTGCCGAGCTTCCTGCAGCCGCTGGTCCGCTCGCGGGCGGGCATCGACACCTTCGAGGGGTTCGCCGGCATGGCCTTCTCCCACCCGGTGCTCCTGGCGCTGTTCGCCGCCTGGGCCATCGCGCGCGGCTCGCAGGCGATCGCCGGCGAGATCGAGGCCGGCACGCTCGGCTGGATGCTGAGCTATCCCCTCGACCGCGTGGCCTTCGTCCTCTCCAAGGCCCTCGTGCTGCTCGTCGGCGCAGCCCTGCTCGCCGTCTCGCTCATCGCGGGACTCCTGGGAACCGCCGAGGCCCTCGACATCGCCCACGCGGGGCTTCGCCCCTACCTGCTCGCAGGCGTCGAGACCTTCATGCTCTACGGGGCCATCGGCGCGCTCACCCTCTGCATCTCGGCCATGGTCTCCGAGAAGGGGAAGGCCGTCCTGGCCGGCACCGGGCTTCTGCTCGGCAGCTTCTTGCTGAACTACGTCGCCGAGCTGTGGGCGCCCGCCAAGGCGGTGCGCTTCCTGTCGCTCTTCGCCTACTACGACCCCAAGGGCGTGCTCGGCGGAGCACCGCTCGCCCTCTCGCACCTGTTGGTGCTGGGCGGGGTCATGGTCGTGGCGATCGCCGGGGCCGCCCTCGCCTTCCGGCGGCGGGACCTCTCGATCTAAAAAACGTTAGGAAAGGCGATCCTCGAACTGGGCGATGAGGTCGAGCACGTCGCGGCGCTTGAAGGGCTTGATGAGATAGCCGTCAGCGCCCGAGACCATGCCCTCTTCTTGGTCGGCGCCGCTCGCGCGCGCCGACTGGCAGATGACGATCCCGGTGAAGGAAGGCGCGTCCTTGATGCGTCGGATCGCCTCGAGCCCGTCGAAGTCGCCCGGCATCAGCACGTCCATGAAGACCATGTCAGGGTTGAGCCGCAGGGCCGCCTCGACCCCCGAGGGCCCGTCCGAGGCGATCGTCACCTGGTGGCCCTCGCGCGAAAGCAGCAGGCTCAGGATCTCGGCGTTGGTCGGTTCATCGTCAACCACGAGAATTTTCATCGGACGCATGACCTCGATTCTACCACAGCATGACCTGTCAAACCCGCACTCAGCCTTGAGTCAACTCCCCTGATCGAAGGCCTTCGCGGCGCGCTGAATCGCTCCGATGACGCGCGGTCCCGGCCGCGAGACGTCATCGGCCGGCAGGGCGACCAACCGGGGTCGCTTGAGGCGGGCCTTCAGGCGCTCGGCAGCCGGTCGCAAGTTGTCCGAGAAGGCGATCACATCCGGGGCGCTCGCGATCAGCGCCTCTTCCGAGAAGGTCGCGTAGCCGGGGGCCGTCACGACGTTGCGTCCGCCCGCACGCTTCACCAGATCGTCCAGGAAGGTCTTGGGCCCGGCCGACATGAGCGGGCGATCCCAGACCATGAAGAAGACCTTGGGGTGCGAGCGGCTGGGGGCGATGGCCGCGAGCTGGCGGCGGTAGTTCACGGCGAAGCGCTTGCCCTCCGGGCCGATGATCGCCCCGAGGCCCTCGGCGTTGGCGGCCACCGATTCGAGGTCATCGCTCGGCAGGATGGCGAGGGGCACCTTGAGCATGCGGGCCAACTGGGCATAGACCGGCGCCTTGCTCGGAATCCCCAGCACCAGATCGGGCTTGAGGGCGAGCACCCGCTCCACGCTCAGGCTCTCGGCGGCCCCCACCTTGGACTTGCTTCGCGCCTGGGCCGGATAGTCGCAGGCGTCGGTCACGCCGACCACCCGGTCCCCCCAGCCGATGGCGTAGAGCAGCTCGGTGTTGGACGGCGCCAGCGACACGATCCGCTGATAGCGGCCCGCCGGCACCGGCTGCCCCCCGAAATCGAGGAGCGCGGCATGGGCGGGCGCTGCGATCGCGAGCAACGCAAGCAGACAGAGCAGGAACGGCACGCGGCCTCCCTTCAAACGCAAGCAGGACCAGGGACCGAGCAGCATCATACCCGCCTGCGCGCGCGTACATAAACGCGCAATGAATGTTTGATAGAAATTTAACCTACTCTGAACCAGATCCGCATCCTTGCTCGCGATAACACCTCTTGAACGGAGGATCTGGGATGAAGCGCCTTCACTGGTTGTTGTTGCTGACGATGCTCGCCGCGGGCTGCGGTCGCGCCCCCATGGGCGTCGATCTGGGCCTCGATCGTCCCGTCACCCCCACTCCCACCCCCACCGCGACTCCCACTCCGCGCCTGGCGAGCCTGCCCAGCGATCCGTTCACCAAGAAGGTGGACGGCAAGAAGATCATCCCCGGCGACCCGGTGAACATGGTCATGGTCGGCAGCGAAGCGGCCGTCCACGGCGCCATCCTCAAGGCCGGCTGGATCACCGCCGAGCCCATCACCTTCCAGACCTCCCTGCGGATGGCCAACGCCTACGCCTTCAACCTGCCCTACCCCAACTCGCCCATGAGCCCGCTCTTCATGTTCGATCGCGAGCAGGACGTGGGGTACCAGAAGAACAGCGCCGACGTGCGCAAGCGCGATCACTTCCGCATCTGGAAGACCCCGGTGCGCGACCCCAACGGGCGCGAGACCTGGGCGATCGCCGCCACCAAGGACGTCAAGGTCCGCGTCATCAACGGCCCGACTCACGTCATCGACCCCAAGATCGACGAGGAGCGCGCCTACGTCGCCCAGACCCTCTTCGAAACGCAGTTGGTGACCGACCGCTACGAGATCCCCGGGATCGGCCGCCCCTACCAGGGCAAGAACGGCGAAGGAGATCCTTACGAGACCGACGGCATGGCCCACGTGCTGGTCGTGGCCGAGAGCGCGGCTTTCGCCGCGCGCTAACCCCACGGATCGGCGAGGCACGCCGCACCCCTCAAGCACCTGACGCGCAAACCATTCGATTACAGGGGGGAGGACCCGCTTGCATCGCAACGGGCCCGGCTCCCCTGTTTTGCTATACTGGGAAGCGTCCTTCACGATAACCCAACGGCCAACAATCCCCCTACTCCTTGAAGCATCAGGCCAGTCGTCCGATCGGTCTTCGCCCGTTCAAGAACGAGAGGAGGTTTCAATGCGCCCGAAAATCGGCGATCGCGTCCTCATCGCTCCGAGGCCCCATGCCGCCGACCAAGGTAGCTCCGAGGGCATCGTCGCTCAGATCCTCACCAAGTCCTCGACCCACCCGCGCGGCATCAAGGTCCGCCTCACCAGCGGCGAGATCGGCTGCGTCCGCGCCGTCTTCGTGAGCGGCCGCTAGCGCCTGCGGCTGTTTCGGTCCAAGACAAGCCCCCCTTCGCGCCCCGGCCCGGCTCCTTAATAGGAGCCGGGCCGGGGCGTCGTTGATGAGCGGACGTTAGGAAACGGGCACCTTGGCGGCCACCCGGACCTTGGCGCGGCCGTACAGCTCGGAGAGCTCGCGCATGGTCTTCGAGAGGGCCGTGTCCAGGTCCTGCGAGCGCACGCGCCAGGCCCAGTTGTCCACGGCCTGGCCGGGGACGTTCATCCGGGCCTCGGCCCCCAGCCCCAGCCAGTCCTGCACGGGGATGATCGCAAGGTCCGCCACCGAGGCGAAGGCCATGCGGATCAGGGCCTTCGAGACGCTCTCGGCCTCGGAGCCGATGTAGGCCCGCAGGTGCTCGCGCTCCTTCTCCTCGACCTGGGCGAAGAAGCCCTCGGTCGTGTCGTTGTCGTGCGTGCCGGTGTAGACGACGCAGTTGGGCGACTTGTAGTTGTGAGGCAAGTAGGCGTTGTCCGCGTCCGAGCCGAAGGCGAACTGCAGGATCTTCATGCCGGGCAGGCCGGCGCCGTCGCGCAGGGCCTCGACCTCGGGGGTGATGACCCCCAGGTCCTCGGCGATGATGGGCAGGTCGCCGAAAGCGCGCTTGAGCGCATCGAAGAAGGCGCGATCAGGCCCCTTGACCCAGCGGCCGTTGACGGCCGTCTCCTCGCCGGCGGGGATCTCCCAGTAGGCCTCGAAGCCCCGGAAGTGGTCGACGCGGATCACGTCGTAGAGGGTCAGGGCCATCTTGAGGCGCTCGATCCACCAGGCGTAGCCGCTCTTGGCGAGCACCTCCCAGCGGTAGAGCGGGTTGCCCCAGAGCTGGCCGGTCTCGCTGAAGTAGTCGGGCGGCACCCCCGCCACCACCGTGGGATGGCCCTGGGTGTCGAAGTGGAAGATCTCGGGATTGGACCAGGCATCCGCGCTGTCGTAGGCGACGAAGATGGGCAGGTCGCCGATGATCTGCACCCCGCGGGCCGCGGCGTAGCGCTTGAGGTCGGTGTACTGGCTGAAGAAGAGGTACTGGACGAAGGCGTGGTAGCGCACCTGGGGCTCCAGGCGGCGATGCCACTCGGTGACGGCCTCGGGCTTGCGATCGCGCAGGGCCGGCTCCCACTCGGCCCAGCTGGTGCCGTCGAAGTGCTCCTTGAGGGCCATGAACAGGGCGAAATCCGCAAGCCAGGACGCGCTGCCGCGGCAGAAGCCCTCGAAGCGCTGCCGCTCCTCGAGATCCGCGCGCGCCTCGAAGCCTTCGAAGGCCTTGCGCAGCTTCTCGGCCTTGTAGGGGATCACCCAGCCGTAATCGACCTTGTCCTCGGGGAAGGCGGGCACGTCCGAGAGGTCCTCGGCCGTGAGCCAGCCGTCCTGCACCAGCTGCTCGAGGTCGACCAGCATGGGGTTGCCGGCGAAGGCCGAGAGGGACTGGTAGGGCGAGTCCCCGTAGCTGGTGGGGCCCAGCGGCAGGACCTGCCAGTAGCGCTGGCCGCTCTCGGCCAGGTAATCGACGAAGCGGTGCGCCTCGTCGCCGAGCGTGCCGAGGCCGAAGCGACCGGGCAGCGAGGTGGGGTGCAGCAGGACGCCGCTAGAACGTGGAAACTTCAAGAAATCCTCCACCATCGTGACAAGGGGACGTACGCCTTCGAGTGTACTGGATCCGGACGCGCGGCGAAACTGCTCCTGCCAGCCGACCCATGGCCGCCGATCTGGGACGAGGGCTCGCCCAGCGGGCAGTTTTCCACAATCATGGTATAATTGAATTCTTAATCCCGTGTCTAAGAGCACCTAACAAAACCAGGCATGCCAGCATTGGCCGCCGGAGGCGGCGTGATGAAACGGTTTCGTTAGACGCTCTAAGTGAGCTTAGCGTTCACGGGAGCGTCTCTCGGGTGCCCTGGCACGGCGTCCCCGGGCCGACGGCGCCGGCGGTTCCGGCGCTTCGTGAAGAGGAGGCAACGATGGCCATGCTACTGGGAGCCAAGTGGTCGGCTACCGCGCGCCGGAAGGTCAACGAGGCAATCGACCTCGGCATGATCCCCAACGCCGCGGAATACACGATGGTCGACAGCATTGAGGGCGCCTGCGCCGTGATGGCCTATGAGCGCTCCAGCGGCCGCAGCAGCAAGTCCGGGTCCACGTCCTTCTTCACCATCGAGTGGGACACCGAAGACGCCGAGCCGCGCGTCTCGCCCCTCAACTCCCTGGTGCGCAAGCCGGCCGTTCCCTAGGCTTCTAACCGCTTTTCAAGCCCCCTTCCAGCCAGTCTGGAAGGGGGCTTGAACTTGGCGACTTTCAGGCGTTGACGGGGGTGAGCACGCTCGCTACAATGAAAAAGTTAATTCCCGTTTAAGAAAGGGTTATTAAATGCGCAAGTTGTCCATGGGGCTGGTTCTCGGCGCGTTCGCGCTCTCGCTGGTCGGCTGCGGCCTCGCTCCGCAGGGAACCGCGCGCGTCGCGACGAAGACCGTCTCGTCTGTGAAAGCCCTGGACAACGACCACGACGTGACCCACGCCAAGCTCAACGCCATCGTCAAGCGCGTGCTCTCGGAGCAGATGAGCCAGCTGCTCGCGACCGTCGACCAGAACCGCGACGGGGCGATCGCCACGGCCGAGTACGCCGCGGGCCGTCCCGCCGACGTGGTCGAGCTCTTCGTGACGCACTTCGACGGCAACAAGGACGGCAAGGTCACCCCGGCCGAGCACGCCGCCGGTCTCCAGAAGCTCGAGACCATCGAGGCCTACCATCACCTGGTCGAGCAGCGCATGGGCAAGGCGATCGCGCCTTACACCGCCGACAAGGACTTCGACTACATGGAGCTGCGCGAGTACCTGACCAAGGACCTCGGCCTCACGGGCGACTTCCCCTTCGTCACGCGCCTCTTCGCCAAGTGCGACCTGAACGAGGACGAGAAGCTCCTCTCGGCCAAGGGTGAAGGCCCCGTCTTCCTGCTCCTCTTCGCCCGGCCCCAGCTCGAAGGCGCCCTCGGTCTGACCGTCAACCCCATCGAAGAGTAAGACAACCGCTCGACTTGCGTCCCCCCCTTCGCTCCCGTAACATCATGCGGGGCGAGGGGGGTTTTCCTTTGCCTGCGTGCTACGAAAGGACCACCATGGGCGTCAAGCTACTCGAGAACCGCGGTCTCACCTTCGACGACGTGCTCATCGTTCCCAAGCGCTCGTCCGTGTACTCCCGCAAGGAGGTCTCCCTCGAGACCCGGCTGGTCGGGGACCTGACGCTCTCGCTCCCCATCATCAGCGCCAACATGGACACGGTCACCGAGCTCTCCATGGCCTGCGCCATGCACGAGCTGGGCGGCCTGGGCGTCATCCATCGCTTCATCCCCGACGCCCGTGAGCACGCCCGCATGGTCTCCGCGACCCCGGGCCACCGCATCCTCGCCATCGGCGTCAAGGAAAGCGACCTGGACAAGATCCCCCTGGTCGAAGGCCTCGCCGGCGTGCTGATCGACGTGGCCCACGGCCACAGCGATCGGGTGCTCGAGACGATCCAGACGGTGCGCGAGCGCCACCCCGGCCTCTGGGTCATCGCGGGCAACGTGGCGACCCCCGAGGGGGCCTGGGACCTCCTGGAAGCGGGCGCCCACGCCCTCAAGGTCGGGGTCGGCCCCGGCGCGGTCTGTACCACCCGGATCGTCACGGGCTGCGGGGTGCCCCAGCTCTCGGCCATCATCAAGTGCCGGGCGGCCCTGGATCGCTGGTACGACGTGGAGAAGCGCAAGGCCCGTCCCCGCATCTCACAGGCCCCCACCCTCATCGCCGACGGCGGCATCCGCAACTCGGGCGACATCGTCAAGGCGCTGGTAGCGGGCGCCGACAGCGTCATGATCGGCAGCCTCTTCGCGGGTACCGACGAGGCGCCGGGCGAGGTCATCACCGAGAACGGCCAGAGCTACAAGATGTACCGGGGCATGGCCTCGGCAGGCGCCCAGGCCAAGGTCGGCAGCGATCGCACCCCCGAGGGCATCTCGACCCTTATCCCCTACAAGGGCTCGGTGACGCCCCTGATCAAGGAGCTCGAGGGCGGCATCCGCTCGGGCCTCAGCTACTGCAACTCGCGCTCGCTGGAGGACCTGCACCAGCAGACCATCGAGCTGGTCCAGGTCACCCAGGCGAGCATGGCCGAGAGCCGACCTCACGCGGCGACCCGGGCCGGGGCGATCGCCCACCAGCCCTCGGTCTTCCTGTAGGCGTCAGCTTCCTTACTGGATCCGGCGGACGCGATGGCCGCCAGGGTCGGGCACGAAGAGTACCCTTCCGTCGCTGCTGACCGCGAGGCCAGCCGACTCAGTGATCCCGCGGCTGTACAGCGCGAGCCCCGCGCTGGTCGCGGCCCCGCCGTCGCCCGTGGAGGCGACGGTGCCCGTGCCGGCGATGGTGCTGATGACGCCGGTGGTGTCCACCTTGCGGATCCGGTTGTTCCCCGAGTCCGTGATGAAGAGGTGCCCGGCGATGTCGAGCGCCACGTTGCGCGGCCGGGAGAGCTGCGCGAGCGTGGCAGGCCCGCCGTCCCCCGAGTAGCCGATGCTGCTACCGGCGACGGTCGAGATGCCCCCCCCTGGGGTCACCTTGCGGATGCAGTGGTTGTTGTAGTCGGCGATGTAGCAGTTGCCCGCGCCATCCAAGGCCACGTCGTAAGGGGCGTTGAGCTTGGCGCTCGTCGCCTGGAAGCCGTCCCCGCTGAAGCCGGCGGCCCCGGTGCCCGCGACGGTGGTGATGATCCCGGCGGCGTCCACCTTGCGGATCCGGTTGTTCAAGGCGTCCGCGATGTAGAGGTTGCCCGCGCCATCCAGGGCAAGGCCCCGTGGCCCGTAGAGCTGCGCGTTGACGGCCTGCTCGCCGTCCCCGCTGTAGCCGTAGTCCCCGGTGCCCGCGACGGTGGTGACGGTCCCGCCGCTGACCTTGCGGACGCGGTGGTTCCAATAGTCGGCGATGTACAGGTTGCCCGCGCCATCCAGGGCGATGCTGGTCGGGTTGTACAACTGGGCGCTAGTCGCAGGCCCGCCGTCTCCCGAGAAACCCAACGTACCGGTGCCCGCCACCGTCGAGACGATCCCCTCGGGGGTCACCTTGCGGATGACGTGGTTCTGGTACTCTGCGACGTACAGGTTCCCCGCCGCATCGAGGGCCGCGTCGCTGGGGCCCTTCATCTGAGCGATCGTGGCCTGGAGGCCGTCCCCGCCGTAGCTGTTGGAGCCGGTACCCGCCAGGGTCGTGATCACGCCCGCCGCGCTCACGGTCCGCACGCGGTAGTTGGTGCCGTCGGCGATGTAGAGGTTGCCGGCAGCATCCACCGAAACGGCATTGGGATAATAGAGATTGGCAGCGACCGCCTGTCCGCCATCTCCCCCGTAGCCTCCGACACCGCTGCCGGCGACCGTCGAGATGGTCCCACCCGGGGTCACCTTGCGGACGCAGTGGTTGGAGTAGTCGGCGATGTAAAGATTGCCCGCGGCATCGAGGGTCACGCCACGCGGAAAGTCGAGCGCCGCGCCGGTCGCAGGGCCCCCGTCTCCGCTGTAGCCTTTGGTCCCGCTCCCGACGACCGTGGTGATGGTGCCATCGAGCGCCACCTTGCGGATGCGGTTGTTGGACGAATCGGCAATGTACAGGTTGCCCGTCGCATCCGCCGCCACTCCATTCGGACTAGAGAGGTAGGCATTGGTGGCCAAGCCGCCGTCGCCGCCGTAGCTCGCGCCCGTGCGGCCCGCGACGGTGGTGATGAGGCCGTCGGGGTCCACCTTGCGGATCCGGGCGTTATCGGAGTCGGCGATGTAGAGGTTGCCCGTGCCATCCAGGGCGAGGCTGTACGGGGGCTTCATCTGCGCGGCGGTCGCCGCTCCACCGTCTCCCGAGAAGCCGTAGGTGCTGCCCGCGTAGGTGGTGATGATCCCGTTGGGGGCCACCTTGCGAACCCGGTAGTTGTTGGAGTCGGCGATGTACATGTTGCCCGCCGCATCCAGGGCGAGCCCGTAAGGAGCGCTGAGCTGGGCGGCGGTGGCCAGGCCGCCGTCGCCATCCGAGCCCATGACCCCCGTCCCGGCGAACACGGAGAGCTGGTGGGCGGCGTTCACCTTGTACACGCAGTTACCGGCCGTAAAGTACGTGTTGCCCTGGGGATCCCGCACCACCGCCCGCGGAGAATCGACACCCCAGTTGGTTGCGGCAACTCCCGCAGGCGGAAGGGTTGCACCGCCTGCGAACTTCTGGATGAGGGCGTTGCTCGCCAGGCCGACGAACACCCGCAGGTTCATGGGGCTCACCCCGGTCTGACCTTCGACCTGAACCGATAGGGGCCCCACCATCTCAGCCCCCGGCGCCTTCACCGTTAGGGCCGTCGGAGAGGCCGCAAGCACGCTGAACGCATTGCCTCCCACCGAGACCGACACGCTCGCGGCCGTCGAGCCGAAGCCCGTCCCCGACACCGTGAAGGTCCCGTTCGGCTGCACCACGAAGGGATTGAGGCCCGTGACGCTCACCGGTACCGCGAGCGGGCTGGCAGTGATGGTCGAGGTCCCTGAGACCGACACGTTCAGAGGACCGCTCACCGCTCCCGAGGGCACCGTGACCTTCAGCGTCGTCTCGCTCGCTGCCGTCACCGTCCCCAGGGCGTTGCCCGTAAAGCGCACGGCGTTGTTCGAGAGCGTCGCCATGTCGAACCCCGCCCCCGTCAGGGTGACCGTCGTGCCGGGTGCCGCCGAGGCCGGGGCGAAGCCGCTGACCACTACCGGCACGGTGAAGATCGGCCCCATGGTGATGATGTTCCCAACCTGGACGGTCGTCTCCCCGGACGAAGCGCCTTGGGGCACGTGCACCGTCACGGCGGTACCCGTCGAGGTCTCGGCAGGGGCCGGAGCGCCGTTGAAGCGAATGATGTTGCTCGCCGGCGTGATGTTGAACGACGAGCCTGTGAACGTCACGGGGGTGCCGACCACCCCGGAGGACGGCGTCACGCCCGTCACCGCGAGGAGCGGCGCGAAGCGCTCGAGGGCCTTCCAGGTGTCCGTCGCAACGTCGAGCCCGGTGAAGCGCACGGGATCCTTCTCATCCAGCAAGGCCTGACTCACGATGCCGACCAGCGCCGTGAAGTCGGAAGCGGAGAGGTTGGGCACCGGGGTGAAGGTGCTGCCCGAGAGCTTGCCGATGAGCGTGCCCAGTTCGACCTCGTCGTCGGTCCCGTTGCGCAGGGCCGCCCCCAGGGCGATGGCGGTCGTCGCGGGGCTCAGCACGATGCCCCCGTTGGGCGTGGCGTTCGAGAGGCTGACCCAGCCCCCTTCGGCGAATTTCGCGATCGTCCGCACCCGCGCCATGGCAGAGCCCGGTTGATTATCGTTGAGGCCCTTGGCTGCCTCCAAGAAGTAGGTCGCCGTGTGATCCGGGCGAAACGCCTTGGGCAGGGTGATGGTGAAGCGTCCACGCTCGTCCGTCAGGCCCGTCATGACGGTCTCGTTGGTCGCCGAGTTGATCAAGGAGACCGTCGCGGCGACGGCGACGTCCTCGATGGTCGCCTGCGCGGCGCGCCCGGCGAAGAAGACCTGGCCCTGCAGGACGCTCCTGGCCTCATCGGCCACCTGCCCACCTGGCTGTGCCGTCGGGCTCATCGTCAGGAAGCCCGACGTCGGAAGGCGGCAGCCCGCCAAGAGCAGGCCCGAGAGGACCAAGGCGATAAATCTACGCATGCGTGCGTCCCCTTACTCGATCTTGCGAAGGCAGTTATAGGCGATGTCTGATAGGTAGAGGCGCGTGCCCGCGCTGTTCACCGTGACACCGGACAAGCCGGCGAGCTGGGCTCCCTTCGCCTGGCCCCCGTCGCCGGTATAGGCCGAGGTCCCGTTCCCTGCGATGGTCGAGATCATCCCTTCCGGAGTGACCTTCCGGATGCAGGCGTTGCCGATATCCGTGACGTAGAGGTTCCCGGCGACATCGACGCTCACGGCCTTGGGGCCGAAGAGGCGCGCGCTGGCCGCGGGGCCTCCATCTCCCATGTAGCCGTTGATGCCGCTGCCCGCGACCGTCGAGATGAGCCCCGCGGGCGTCACCTTGCGGACGCTGTGATTGCCGTTGTCCGCGATGTACAGGTTGCCCGCAGTATCGACCGCCAAGCCGTAGGGGTATTTGAGCTGCGCGTTGACGGCAAGGCCGCCGTCGCCACCATAGGCCCCGGTCCCAGTGCCCGCGACGGTCGAGATGACGCCCCCCGGGGTCACCTTGCGGATGACGTGATAGTTGTAATCCGCCAGATAGAGATTGCCCGAGGCATCCACCGCCAGGCCGTATACCGTGCCGATCCGCGCGCTGGTCGCAGGCCCGCCGTCACCGTCGTAACCGTTCGTGCCGTTACCAACCACGGTGGTGATCGTGCCACCGGGAGTCACCTTGCGAACCCGGTAGTTGTCCGTGTCGGCGATGTACAGGTTGCCTGTGGCATCGACCGCGACGCCAGTCGGGGAGGAGAGACGCGCCGCGGTGGCGGGCCCCGCATCACCCGCGTAGCCCCCCGTCCCGTTGCCCGCCACCGTGGTGACGACCCCGCTCGCTGCGATCTTGCGAATGCGTTGGTTGCCGGTGTCGGCGACGTACAGGTTGCCGGCAGGATCCAGTGCCAGGTAGGACGGCGAGTAGAATTGGGCCGTGATGGCCTGCTCTCCGTCTCCCGAGTACGAGTGGAAGCCCGTCCCGTAGGCCGTGGTGATGGTGCCACCGGCATCCACCTTGCGAATGCCGTTGGTGTTATCGGCGATGTACAGGTCACCGTTGTGGTCGATGGCCACTCCATTCGGATAGGCGAGGTTCGCGGCGGTCGCTGGCCCCCCATCCCCGCTGTTGCCACTGGTCCCGCTACCGGCGACCGTCGAGATGGTCCCCCCCGACGCCACCTTGCGGACGCGGGAGTTGTAGTAATCGCCGATGTAGAGGTTGCCGCCGCCATCAAAAGCCAGCCCTCGCGGCGACTTGAGCCAGGCGCTGGTCGCCGGCCCGCCGTCCCCGGCGAAGCCGTAGCCTCCATTACCCGCCACGGCCGAGATGACGCCGTCCAGGCCGATCTTGCGAACGCGATCCCGGTCGATATCCGAGTAGTAGAGGTTTCCGGCGGCGTCGCAGGCCAATCCACCAGGATTGTCGATCTGGGCGCTCGTCGCCTGGCCCCCGTCCCCCGAGAGACCTTCGGTCCCGTTTCCTGCCACCGTCGAAACGATGCCGCCGGGGGTGATCCGACGGATCCGGTAGTTGCTGGGGTCCGCGATGTAGAGGTTGCCCGCCGCGTCGAACGCGAGGGCCGAGATGGACTTGAATTGCGCGCTCGCCGCGGCTCCGCCGTCCCCCGAGAAGCCGTAGCTCCCATTGCCCGCGTAGGTGGTGATGATTCCGTTGGGGGCCACCTTGCGAACCCGGTAGTTGGCGGAGTCG
The DNA here is from genome assembly GCA_017744355.1 of bacterium. Classification (NCBI taxonomy): domain Bacteria; species bacterium. The sequence continues at coordinate 213,949 of JAGIBK010000003.1, forward strand.
GCGATGTACAAGTTGCCCGCCGCATCCGTCGCCAAGGCGGTCGGGTAATAGAGCTTGGCGCTGGTCGCAGGGCCCCCATCCCCCGAGAACCCCGACTCGTCGCTACCCGCCACCACCGAGATCCGCTGAGCCGTATCGACCTTGTAGACCTTGTCTCCGGCGACGAAGTACGCGTTGTGAGCGGCATCGAAGGTGATGGCGCGCGGCGCGGAGACCCCCCAGTTCGTGGCCAGGGTCCCCGCAGCAGGCTGACGCGCGCCCGCAACCTTCTGGATGAGGGCGTTGCCCGCCAGGCCGACGAACACCCGCAGGTTCATGGGGCTCACCCCCGTCTGGCCTTCAACTTGCACCGACAAGGGGCCCACCATCTCGGCCCCGGGTGCTCGCACCGTCAAGGCCGTCGGGGAGGCCGCAAGCACGCTGAACGCGCTGCCCCCCACCGACACCGACACGCTCGCGACTGTCGAGCCGAAGCCCGTCCCCGACACCGTGAAGGTCCCGTTCGGCTGCACCACGAAGGGATTGAGGCCCGTGACGCTCACCAGCACTGCGAGCGGGCTGCCAGTGATGGTCGAGGTCCCTGAGACCGATACGTTCAAGGGACCGCTCACCGCCCCCGAGGGCACCGTGACCTTCAGCGTCGTCTCGCTCGCTGCTGTCACCACCCCCAGGACGTTGCCCGTAAAGCGAACGGCGTTGTTCGAGAGCGTCGCCATGTCGAACCCCGACCCCGTCAGGGTGACCGTCGTGCCGGGTGCCGCCGAGGCCGGGGCGAAGCCGCTGACCACCACCGGTACCGTGAAGATCGGGCCCATGGCGATGATCCCGTGGATCTGGGCGGTAAGGGGTCCCGAGGTGGCGCCCGGCGGCACGCGGACCGAAAGGCTCGTCTCCGTCGCCGCATCCGGGACCGCGGGCACCCCGTTGAAGCGCACGATGTGCGCGGCGGCGTTGGTCGAGAAGCCGCGCCCCGAGATCGTCACGGTGCTCCCCACCACGCCCGAGCTCGGGCTGAGGGTGTCGACCGCGAACTGGCTCGGGGGAACGTCGACCCGCTTCCAGGTCCCGCTACCCACGTCGTAGCCGATGGTCTGGACCGGATCCCGGTTCTCGCTGAGGCCTTCCTGGACCAGGGTGAAGAGCGCGTTGAAGTCCACGTTCGACAGGTTGGGCACCGGGGTGAAGGTGTTGCCCGAGAGCTTGCCGATGAGCGCGTCGAAGTCGACCGGCAAGGCGGTCCCCTTGCGCAGGGCGGCCCCGAGCGCGATCGCCGTGCTGGCCGGCCCCACCACGATATCGCCGTCGGGGGCGGCGTTGGTGAGGGTCAGCCAGGCGCCGTTCACGATCTTGGTCACGGTGCGCACCCGCGCGACGTCCGCACCGGGACGGTTCCCGTCGAGGCCCTTGTAGGCTTCCAGGTAGTAGGTAGCCGTGCCGTCCGGGACGAAGTTGCGAGGCGGCTTGAGCGAGAAGCGGCCGTTCTGATCGGTCAAACCGGTGGCGACGGTGACGTTGGTCCCCGTGTTGATCAACGAGACGGTCGCGGCGATCGCGACCTCGTCCATGGTCGCCTGGGCGGCACGCTTGGCGAAGAGGGCCCGCCCGACCAGAGGGGGCACCTCACGCGGCACCTCATGAGCGGCGGGTGTCGAAAGCCCCGCCCCACCGAGCAGCGTGGTCCCGCCCGGCAGGCGGCACCCGATCAAGCCCCCGAGCAAAAGGGCGAGCATGAGCAAGCGTAAGGCTTGGCGGCCTTTCATATGCCGCCGGGCAGCCACGTGCCCGCCCTGTCCATTTCGCGTCATGGGGATTACCTCTGGTCCGTCTAGGCAACGTATTTTACGAATTAAGAAGCTTAAACACCCTACTTAAGCGCAATAGCGTGTCCCTTACTCTATACCACGCAAAAAGCCCGTATCATGTCCGATTTTTCGCACAAACTAACAATAAAAAAAGAACGGACTACCCAGGTGGCAGTCCGTTCCTTTTTTTAGGAAGTAGTGTCGTTCTAGAAGACGGTGGCGGCGAGCTCGCCGAGCTTCTCGGCCGAGGTCTTCTCCACGTCCTGGTGCAGGCTGTTGCCGTGCGCGTCCATGGTGACGATGGCCTTGAAGTCCTCCACGTCCAGGTGCCACATGGCCTCGGGGATGCCGAACTCCAGCAGGTCGACGCCCGTGACCTTCTTGACGCAGGCCGCGTAGTACTGGGCCGCGCCGCCGATGGCGTTCAGGTAGACCGCGCCGTGCTCCTTGCAGGCCGCCAGGGTCTTGGGACCCATGCCGCCCTTGCCGATGATGGCGCGGACGCCGTAACGCTTGATGACCTCGTGCTGGTACGGCTCCTCGCGGATCGAGGTCGTGGGGCCAGCCGCCAGGATGTCGTAGCTGCCGTCGGCGTTCTTGCGCACGACCGGACCGCAGTGGTACAGGACGCCGCCCTGGAGCGAGACGGGCGGCTCGTTGTCCATCAAGTACTTGTGGATCGCATCACGGCCCGTGTGCATGGCCCCCTTGATGACGACCACGTCGCCCACGTGCAGCGAGCGGATCTGCTCGTCGGTGATGGGCGCCTGGAGCACGACCTCGCGGCCGGTGGCGAAGCCCGCCGCCGCAGCCTCGTCGGCCATGGGCTGCGCTTCGGCGGCCGGGACGTGGTACTGCCAGTCCTGGATGGCGCCGGTCCCGGCATCGAGCACGACGCCGAGGCGACGGAAGGCCCAGCAGTTGTAGGCGACCGACACGAAGAAGCTCGCCGGCAGGCGGTTGAGGACGCCCACCTTGCAGCCCAAGAGCGTCACGCTGCCGCCGAAGCCCATGGTGCCCACGCCCAGGCCGTTGGCCTTGTCCATGACGTAGCTTTCGAGCTCCGCCAGGCGCTGGTCGGGGTTCACGTCGTGGGTCTCGCGCAAGAGCTGGTGCTTGGCCTCCTCGTAGCCCGAGGTGCGATCGCCGCCGATGGCCACGCCGATAAAGCCGGCCGAGCAGCCCTGGCCCTGAGCCTGATGGACCGCGTGCAGGATGCACTTGCGAACACCGTCCAGGTCACGGTTGGCCTTGCCCAGCTCGGGCAGCTCGCAGGGCAGCGAGTATTGGATGTTCTTGTTCTCGCAGCCGCCACCCTTGAGGATCAGCTTGACCTCGATGACGTCCTTCTCCCACTGCTCGAAGTGGATGACCGGGGTGCCGGGGCCCAGGTTGTCACCGGTGTTGGCGCCGGTCAGGCTGTCCACCGAGTTGGTGCGCAGCTTGCCGTCGTGGGTGGCGCGGGCCACCGCCTTGCGGATGGCCGCCTTGATCTCGAGCTGGTTGGTGCCCACCGGGGTGTGGACGAAGAAGGTGGGCATGCCCGTGTCCTGGCACAGGGGCAGGACGCTCTCGGCGGCCATGTCCACGTTCTTGGCGATGGTCGAAAGGGCGATTCCCGAGCGGGTACCGGCGTCCTCGCGGGCCTTGGCGGCGGCGAGCGTCTTTCGCACGTCGGCAGGCAGGTTGGTCGCGGTCTCGACGACCAGGGCGTAGAGGCTCTCTTCGAGTTGGGACAACGGCATGGCGGGGGTGCTCCTTCCTTATGAAGCTCCCATGCTACCCCTATGTCCTTTAGAGTTCAAGGTTTGCGGATTACCGGCTGCTGTTTCCCGCAACGATCCCGGCACCGTTGTTGCCGATGATTCCAGCACTGTTGTTATCGATGATCCCAGCACCGTTGTTGCCAATGATCCCAGCACCGTTGTTGCCGATGAGACTTTCCCAACCTTGTGATGCCTCGAGATGCATCGCATCTTTGGCCATGACAGGAGCTTGAGGGGCAGCAGGTGCAGGCGGAACAGGGGGAGAAAAGGCGCGACCAAGGGTGTTGTTCCACAAAGCGCCAGCAGCGCTGCCAATTGAATTGAGCCAACTCATACGCACCATCCCCCTTGCTCAAAACCAATCTGATAACGATCGCAACCAGTATCTCGTCAATTTTCTCAGCGAGTTTCTGGATTTAACAGAGGCTTATCAGACAGCAAGTGAAGCACCAATAAAAAAACCGACACCCCTTTCGAGGTGCCGGATAACCAGAAATGGAGAGGAGCTAGCGATTGCCGATGACGCTGGGGTAGCCGGCCTCCGACCAGGCGATCATGCCGCCGGTCACGCTGGTGACGTGGGTGAAGCCGAAGCTGACGAGACGCGAAGCCGCCAGGCCGCTGCGATGGCCGCTGCGGCAGACCAAGAGGTACTCGGCATCCTTGTCGAGGCCCTTGCTCCAGTTGGAGACCTGGCCCAAGGGACGCAACAGGGCGCCCTGGATGTGGCCGGCCTCGAACTCGTTGGCCTCGCGCACGTCGATCAGCACGAGCTTGGGGTTGGTGGCGATCATGGCCTTGGCCTCGGCAACCGACACGTTGCCCACCTCGGCCTTGGCCTTCATCCGGGTCGAGACGCCCTGCTGGGCACCGACGGGCGTAGCCCCGCAGCCCGAAAGCAGCATGACACCAAGGGCAGCCCCCACCAGGATCCGGTTCATCGTCGCTATCCTCCATCGATGCTAGAAATTAAGCCTTGGTTAAGAGATTATCACAAGCGACCAAGATCGGCAAGGAGTCGGCGATCCCCCTGCCTGACTGCCTTTGAGGGGCGATTGATGCCCCTCCCGTAGACCGCATGGTTATGGGGATGTTACAATCCAGGGATCATCGCCCCCCTGTGCCCCTGTGCGGGCCATCCCTTCTATAAAGGAAGCGACTGCATGTCCACGACCCTCGGCAACGAAGAGGCTTCGGCCGCTTCGAAGGAGCTGACGCCGCAAGAGCGCGAGCTCGACTGGTACAAGAATGTCTACCAGGGCGACAGCATGCCCCAGCTCACGGTCCGCTCCGTCCTCATGGGCAGCGTGCTAGGCGCCATCATGTCCCTCTCGAACCTCTACGTCGGCCTCAAGACCGGCTGGGGACTCGGCGTGGCCATCACCGCCTGCATCCTGTCCTACGCCATCTGGACGACCCTGCGCAAGGTCGGGCTCGCCAAGACGGACATGTCCATCCTCGAGAACAACGCCATGCAGTCCACCGCCTCGGCGGCGGGCTACTCGACCGGCGGCACCATGGTCTCGGCGATCGCAGCCTACCTGATCGTCACCAAGACCAACATGGAGTTCTGGACCCTCATGGGCTGGACCTTCTTCCTGGCGATGCTCGGCGTCATGCTGGCCATCCCCATGAAGCGCCAGATGATCAACCATGAGCAGCTTCGCTTCCCCTCGGGCGTGGCGGCCGCCGCCACCCTCAAGAGCCTTCACGCCAAGGGCGGCGACGCCGTCCGGCAGGCCCGCACCCTGTTCCAGATGATGGGGCTCGGCGCCGTGGTCGCCTGGGCCCGCGACGGGATGCCCTGGCTCGCCGGCAAGCTCAAGATGAACCTGCCCGCGCTGCCCGCGGACTTCCACTTCCCCCTGCTCAAGATCGCAGGCCAGCCCATCGCCAAGTGGACCTTCACCCTCGAAGCCTCGACCATCATGATCGCGGCCGGCGCCCTCATGGGCTGGAAGACCGGCTGGAGCATGCTGCTCGGCGCCGTCGCCACCTACGCGATCGCCGTGCCCCAGATCTGGCAGCACTTCCCCGACGCCCTGCTCGCCCACGGCGCGGACCCCAAGGTGCTCCTCGACCCGACCTTCTTCCCCACCTCCAAGGCCATCCGTAACTGGAGCCTGTGGGGCGGCTCGGCCATGATGGTCAGCTCGGGCATGCTTGGCTTCGCCCTCCAGTGGAAGACCATCGTCCGCGCCCTGACCCCCCAGAAGGCCTCGACCGCGAGCGGTGAGGCGGATCCCTTGGCCGCCATCGAGGTGCCCAACAGCTGGTTCTGGGCCGGTACCACCATTGCTGCCCTCGGCGTCATGACCATCATGCACTTCGCGTTCCACGTGAAGCCCTGGATGAGCCTCATCGCCGTCATCATGACCTTCTTCCTCAGCCTGGTCGCCTGCCGCGCCACCGGTGAGACCGACACCACCCCCATTGGCGCCATGGGCAAGATCACCCAGCTCACCTACGGCGTGCTCGCCCCGGCCAACGTCGTCACCAACCTCATGACCGCCTGCGTCACCGCGGGTGCTGCCGGTTCCGCGGCCGACCTCCTGACCGACCTCAAGAGCGGCTACCTGCTTGGCGCCAACCCCCGCAAGCAGTTCCTCGCCCAGTTCGCTGGCATCTTCGTCGGCACCGCCGTCGTCGTGCCGGTGTGGTACCTCCTGGTGCCCAACGCCGACGTGCTCGGCTCCGAGAAGTTCCCCGCCCCCGCCGCCCAGGTGTGGGCGAGCGTCGCCCAGCTCCTGAGCAACGGCATCGGCAGCCTGCACCCCACCATCCAGGTGAGCATGCTCGTCGGCGGCCTGATCGGCATCATCCTGCCCCTGATCGAGCTCGCCCTCCCCAAGAAGGCCAAGGCCTTCGTGCCCTCGCCGACCGCCCTGGGCCTGTCGATGGTCATCCCCGCGACCAACGCCATCTCCATGTTCCTCGGCGCGCTTCTCGCCCTCATCTGGGAGAAGCGGAACAGCAAGCAGGCTGAGGCCTTCTTGATCCCCATCGCCGCCGGCCTCATCGCGGGCGAAAGCCTGCTGGGCGTCGGGATCGTGCTGTTGAGCGTGCTGGCGCCGTGATCTTCAGCGATCGCGTCCGAGATCCCATCCACGGCCTGATCCCGCTCACGGCCTGTGAGCGAGACCTGCTCCGCACCCGGCCCTTCAGCCGGTTGCGGGGGGTCCGCCAGATGGGGATGGCCTACGTGGTCTATTCGGGCGCGCACCACACCCGCTACGAGCACGTGATCGGAGCCATGCACACCGCATGGCTCCTTTCCGAGCACCTCACCTCGGTCTTCAGCGAGCAGGACCTGCGCCTGATCCGCCTGGGGGCCCTCTGCCACGACCTGGGCCACCGGCCCTTCTCGCACTCGCTCGAAGACGCGGCCCGGCGCTACGCCGCCGACCCAGACTACGCCTTCCTCGCCAACTACCTGGACCACGAGGAGCGCACCCGCCTGCTGGTCGAGACCGACCCCGAGATCGGCGAGGTCCTCGCCCGCCACGAGGACTACCGCGACCTGGACCGGCGCGATATCGCCCTGGTCGCCATCGGCGAGCACCCGCGCGTCGAATTGAACCTCTTCACCCACTCCGAGATCGACGCCGACCGCATCGACTACGTCCTTCGGGACAACTACTACTGCGGCTTCACCCACGGCATCGATACCCAGTCGCTCTTGGACCTCTACGTGCCGGACCCCGAGCAGGGCCTGGTCCTGAGCGCCCAGCACACCTACGTTGCCTCGCAGCTGCTCTCGGCGCGCTTCAACCTCATCTCCAACATCCAGAACAACCCCAAGAGCCGCCTGGGGGATCTCTTGCTCGCGCGCTGCATCCGGCAGGCCCTGCAGGGCGCCGACGCCGAGCGCCGCGAGGTCTTCGACCGGGTCGTCAACGTGGGCCAGGACTCGGATCTCGAGCAGTTCTTGCGCAAATACGCCCCCTTCGAGTGGGGCCAGATGGAGGCCATGGTCGGCGGCCGCGAGCCCTTCCGCGAGCTGACCACTTACGACTTCTCGGTCCTCTCGCCCATGGCCCGCTTCGCCCTGCGCTCCTTGCAGGTGCCCGGCCGCAGCGTCGCCCAGCAGCTCGAAGACCGCCTCAACGCCCAGACTCAGGGCAGCTACCTGGTCGATCGCCTCTCGATCAGCCCGCCCACAGACCCATTGCCCGTCTCGCGCTCGGGACACGCTCCCTGGCACGGCCGCCTCACCGAGCTGCCCACGGTGCAGGGCATCGTGGACGCCTCGCTCGAAGGGATCGGCCTGCGGGTCTACGTGCCCGCCGACTCGGAGCTTGCCCCCGATGCTGAGCACTTCGCCGAGTGGGTGGCCGCTTACCGGCGCCTCGACGCGAGCATGGACGCGCCCAAGGCCGAGGGAATCCTCAATGAGCTGTGGGGCGGCGATCGCGTCCAGTTCGGCCTTCTCTTGGCCCTCGAAGAGGTCGCCCTCGATCTCTTGACCGAGCAGGTCGGCCACGGCCCATCGCGCCTGGCGCTCCTCTTCCTCACCTGCTACGCGGCTCTCGACAGCATCGCCCGCGCCGTGAACGACCCGCGCATCTACATGGACGGCCGCGAGGCCGTGCTCATCCTCTTGCGGCACCCGGCCCTGCGCCCCATCCTGGCCTCGCGCTTCCCCGAGAGCTACGCGGGCACCCGCCCCTCGGGCGCCCTGCTCAACGACCTGCGCTACCTGGAGCGCTGCGGCCTGGTCTACGCGCCGACGCGCGTCGAGCGGGTGCGCAACGTCTTCGTGCGCCGGCCCAAGTACGGCAGCACCGGCTGGGGCAAGCGCCTCTTCAGGACCCTCGCGGAGCCTGCGAGCAGCAGAGAGTTCGTCGACTCGCTCGAGACGGCCATGAAGGCGCTCTTCGCGCCTCACCTGGACGCCTACTGCGAATACTTCAGCCTGCTCGGCGAGGAGGGCGCGGGCAACGCTTCGCGCCGCCGCGAGCTCAGACGCCAGATGCCGGTGCCCTTCACGCGCTAAGCCGCGCTTTGGGCTAGAATAAGGGCATGATCGATGCCCTTCTCCTGCATGAGCTCTTGCTCGCCGTGATCATCGGCGGCCTCACGGGCCGCCTGGTGGACTTCGGCGCGGTGCAGCTCCTCTTCAGGCCCTACACCGCCAAGCGCTTCGCCGGCCTCAAGCTCCACGGCGTGCTGCCCGCACGCCAGGAGGCCCTCGCGCGGCAGGTGGCGAACTCCATCGCCGACCGCCTGCTCTCCGAGGAGACGCTCGCCTCGTTCATCACGAGCCCCGAGATGGCCGCCAAGATCCGCGAGAACGTCGCCCGTGAGGTGGACCGCTTCGTCGACCGCGACCTGCCCTCGGTCCGCGAGCTGTTGGGCGAGCTCTTGAGCGACCCCAAGGCCCTCGACGAGGAGATTCGCGTCGTCAGCTCCTGGTGCGGTGAGTACCTGGCCTCGCTCGCCAACAGCCCCGAGGTCCGCGAGCGCTGCGCCTTCGTCCTTACCCGCCTGATGGTCGAGCGCAAGGCCATGCGCATGGACGAGCTGCTCGCCCCCGGCGTGTGGGAGGCCATCGGCCGGATGATCGAAAGCCGGCTCGAAGGCCTCGCCGACACGCCCGAGCTGAACGCCGAGCGCATCGACACCTGGCTTGCGGGCCTGGGCGCACCCGGGACCATGTTCTCCGAAGAAACCCTCTCGAGCCTGCGCGCCGAGGCCCGCCAGCGCATCCCGGACTGGCTCAAAGCGCTCGAAGAAGGCCTCAAGCGCCCCGACACCCAGGCCTGGCTCGATCGCTACGTGCTCGACAGCGTCGAAGGCTTCATCGAGGACCTGCCGCGCCAGGGCCTGCTCAACGAATTGGTGGGCTGGTTCATCCGCACCACCTACCGCGAGAACAAGGCCCACTACCGCCGCAAGCTGCTCGAAATCCTGCCCGGTCAGGTCGCGCGCTTCCGCGAGAGCCTGAGCGACCCGGCCAACCGCGATCGCCTGTACCAAAAGCTCGACCAGGCCATCACCGAGATCGCGGGCACCCCGCTCGGCACCCGCTACGCCACCATCCCCGCCGACCTGCGCCGGGACCTCAAGGGCCTCGTCTCCCAGGTGCTGTCGAGCCCCACCACCCGCACGACCCTCCAGCAGTGGGCGAACCACCTGCTCGCGCGCTTCCGCTCGGCGCCGCTCGAAGAGTTCCTGCCCGCGGGGCTGCGCGCCCTCTCGGCCGAGGACCTTTCGAGCGCGAGCCAAGAGGGCCCCGTCCGCGACGCCGTGGATTTCGGCTTCGACCTGCTGCGCGAGGCGGGCCTGCAGCGCCAGCTCCAGAGCCTGATCGGCCAGGGCGCCTCCTTCGTCCTCTCCAAGCCCATCGGCCGCCTGCGCGACCGGCTCGGCGAAGAGCGGCTCACCCGCATCCACGGCACCATCGAGCAGCAGCTCCTGGCCGCCGCCCAGCGCGAGGCGCCGCGGCTCGCCCGGCTCATCGACGTGCGGGGGCTGGTCGAGACCAAGATTCAGGGCGCCGACGCCCAGGCCATCGAGGCCATGGTCAAGAACCTCGCGCGCAAGGAGCTCAACTCCATCTTCACCAAGGGCCTCTACGGCGGCATCCTCGTCAGCCTCGTCATGACGGGCTTCCTGCTCGTGCTCGAAAGCCTGGTGAACCGGCTCTACCCGGGCGCCGGCTGGATTGCGCTCGCCGGGGTGGGAGCCGCGCTCCTGGTCACGGCGGCACGTTATCTGCGCATTCCCGCGCCGCACGACTCTTGAGGGGAGCACAGGCGCGCTTTTTGTTGTGTGGCGTCCGTTACGGCGCAAGCGAAGCGCGCTCTCGTAGGATAGAAGTGGAATCTCGTCATCATCTCACCCGGAGGCGATCTCTCAGATGAGTGAACAAGTCCGACTTGCGACCCGCGAACTGCGCTGGGAGCAAATCCAGGCGGCCCTGACCGACCTGCTTCAAGAAGGCGACACCGCCATCACCCTCGCTGAAATCGCGCGCCGCTGCGACATCCCCCGGGCGGCCCTCAGCAAGGAAGCCGCCTGGAAGACGGCCATCGCTTCGGCCGAGGCCGAGCGGGTCCGTCGCCGTGCCGAGCAGCTCCAGCAGCTGCGCGTCGGCTTCATCACCCCTACCGTCCCGGCCCCCGAAGCCATCGACGGCGAGGCCCCACCCGTCTCGCTGGATACGGTCGTGCGCGACATCCAGCGCCTGGTGCACCAGGCCCGCGAGGGCGCCGACGAGGCCTACCAGCGAGGCCGCATGGAGGCGCTCGCCGAGCATCCCACCCCGGAAACCGTCGAGAGCGGCCTCCACGAAGCCTACGAGCGTGGCCGCGAAGCCGGCCGCAACGAGCTCACCGAGGACCTCAACCAGGCATACGAGCGCGGCCTGCGCGACGGCCGCGAGACCTCGAACGAGCTGGCAGAAGCCTACGAGCGCGGTCGCCAGGACGGCTTCAAGGCCGGCGGCGAAGAGGCGCGCAACGCCTACGACCGAGGCCGCTCGATGGGCCGCGCCGAACTGCAGGTCGAGGTCAACCAGGCCTACGAGCGAGGCGTGAAGGAAGGCAAGGCCGAATCGGCCGCCGACGTCATGAACGCCTACGACCGCGGCCGCCGCGACGGCTGGGAAGAAGGCCGCCGCGAGGGTGCGAACGGCGGGCGGTCCATGTTCGGCTTCAATGTCAACAAGGCCAACCCCGACCGGGAGTGGGCGCTCGCCATCCTCCACGCCCCCGGCACCGCCACGCCCGACCACCTGCGGACCACCTACCGGATGCTGACCAAGGCCTTCCACCCGGACCGCAACCCGGACGTCTCGCCCGAGTTCATCCGTAACCTCAACCGGGCCAAGGAGATCCTCGGCTTCTAGCCTTCTACTCGGGCACGTCGGTGACGGTGAAGGTCGGCGCGTTCGGCGTCGAGGCGTCCCGGAAACTCCAGGTGCCTGGATAGTGCCAGCCCTTGGTGAAGCTCTCGCCCGGCGCGATGGGCCCGAGCACGTCCGTGGCCCCACCGAAGCCCACGAAGGTGCGGGTCACCGAGTCTTGGTTGGTGATGATCGTCGTGGTGTTGGGGCGCAGGTAAATGTGCGCCGGCGTCACCACCCCGCCGGGCCCGATGGTGACGCGCACCGTTCCGGTCGCAAAGACGGTGCCCGCTGGGTACGCGGTCGACCTGCCGCCCGGCGCGGGCAAGACCTGGGGCTGAACCAGGGGACCACTGCCGGCCTCGCCGGGCATCGCGCTGAGGTGCGGCAGGACACGAGGCGGGGCCTTCTCGGGGCTTCGCACGTCGCCTGGCTGTGCGGCCGCACACCCCGCCACCGCCACCAACAGCAGGCTCAGCGAGAGCCCGCGCCAGCATCGTCCCCTCATGCCTCCTCCTTTCAAGCAAGGCCGAGCCTCGCTCGATCGTCTCGCCCCTTCCACCGCCCATGACGACCCAGCGCGCCCCACGCGTCTTGAGATAAAACGACGAAATGAACACTCCTGAAATTCCCTTCGAGGTATCCCCCGCCCCCGGCATCTACCAATGCGTCGCGTGCGGCGCCTGCTGCGCGGCCCCCGACATCAGCACCCTGAAAAAACCACTGGGCGTGCCCTGCGACCACCTGGGCCCCGACCACCTGTGCGGCATCTACGAGACGCGCCCTGCGGTCTGCCGCAACTACCGGCCCGATTGGATCTGTGCCGAGGTGGCCCCCCTGCCGACCCTGGAAGCGCGCGTGCAGCGCTATCTGGAAATCTTCGGTCTTGCTCCGCAAGAAGGGGGTTGACAGATCCTTAGAATGATTCTAAAGTTAGAGAGAATTCAAGAGCGCGACGCCCTCGCCTCTTTTTTATTTCTCACTGATTTAGAATTACTCTAAATCTACTTCAATTAAAAGGAGCGCCGTGATGGAAACCCCGCTGAACCGCACCGTGACCCGTCAGAACCTGGAAGCCGCGTTCGGCGGCGAGGCCATGGCCAACCGCAAGTACCTTTACTTCGCCAAGATCGCCCGCGAGCTGGGCGACGAGGAGATCGCCAAGCTCTTCGAGGAGACCGCCCACCAGGAGACGGCCCATGCCTTCAGCCACCTGGAGCTGCTCTATCCCAAGGAGACACTCAGCCTCTCGCGCATCTTGGAGCTCGCCATCGAGGGCGAGACCTACGAGTACACGACCATGTACCCGGCCTTCCGCCAGAAGGCCGTCGAAGAGCAGGAAGCCGCCGCTGCAGCCGAGTTCAGCGAGCAAGAAGACGAGTCCCGCGAGCACGCCGAGATTTTCCGCCAGGCCCTGAAGCTCGCCGAGAAGCGCTTCGCCGCTCTCACCAAGGTCGAAGAGCGCCACGCCAACCGCTACCGCCAGGCCCTCGAAGGCCTCAAGTAAGGAGAAAAGCCATGCGTAAGTTTCGCTGCGTCGTCGACGGCCACATCTACGATGAGTCCCTCGGGGATCCCGACAGCGGGATCGCCCCCGGCACCCGCTGGGAGGACGTGCCCGACACCTGGAGCTGCCCGGAGTGCGGCGTAGGCAAGGAAGATTTCGAGGAGATCTAGCCATGGACCCCATCGTCATCATCGGGGCGGGGTTGGGCGGCCTGACGGTCGCCCGCGAGCTCCGTCAACTTTCCCCTGACGTCGCCATCACCCTCGTCACCCAGGATGACGCTCACCAGTACCCCAAGCCCATGCTCTCGACCGCCCTGCGCCTCGGGAAGCGCCCCGACGACCTGATCCGGGCGCGAGCCGAGGAGCTTCGCGCCCTCGGCATCGAGGTCCTCGCACGCCGCTCGGTCGTGAAGCTGGAGCCTGAAGCGAAGCGGCTGACGCTCGACGACGGCAGCACCCTCGCTTACCGGGACCTGGTCCTCGCCACCGGCGCCTCCCCCTTCGTGCCGGAGGTCGCAGGGGCGCGTGACGCGGTCCTCACCGTCAATCACCTGGACGACTACCGGCGCTTCCGCGACGCCCTCCACGCCGAGGCTCCCGTGCTCCTGATCGGAGGCGGGCTCATCGGGATGGAGTTCGCCTCGGACCTCTTGGCGAGCGGCCATACGGTCCACGTGGTCGATCCCGGTCCCGGCCCCCTGCCCCGCCTTCTGCCCCCGAGCGCAGGCGCCCTCGTGACGACCGCCCTTGAGCAAGTAGGCGGTACCTTCCACTGGGGGCGCACCCTCTCGTCGCTCGAACGCCTGAGCGATCGCACCCTGCGTGCCAAGCTCTCGGACGGCACCGAGCTTATCGTGGGTACCGTGCTCTCGGCGGTGGGCCTGCGCCCCAACGCACAGCTCGCCAAGGACGCGGGGCTTCCCGTCGGGCGCGGGGTGCGCCTCGACGCCCAGCTCAAGGCCCATGCGCACGTCTACGCCCTGGGGGACTGCGCCGAGTTCGAGTCGGGCCTCTACCTGCCCTTCATCAAGCCCATCGGCGAGCAGGCCCGCCACATCGCCCGGGCGCTCACGAGCGGTCAGGATACACCCTTCGCCATGACGAACTACGCCATCACCGTCAAGATCGCCCAGTGGGCCGTCGCCACGACCACGCCGCTACCCGGCGAGCACGGTACCTGGGACGAGGTGGTTCACGACCGGGGCAGTCTCTCTCGGCTGCGCGACGACGAGGGGCGCGTCCTGCGGGTGGTCGCGACCGGTAGCGAAACGGCATCACTCGCACGGTGGCTTCAAGAAGTGCCCGTCCTGAGCGCGCAGCAAGCCCTCAGCGCGGCCAGCCCGCGATGAAATCCGACAGCAGCTGGGGCACCGCCGTATCGAAGCCGACCACGTCCAGCATGCCGGGGTCGGCAGGGTCTGCGATCGAGAAGCCGTTCGAGACCATGCCGACCACCGCGAGCTTGGCGGGGATGCCCGTGCGCGCGCGGTAGCGCGCGAGGGCCTCGCTCGGATGCACGTCGCCGGCCCAGGTCTCACTGTCGGTCAGGATCACGAAGGCATCCGCCTCGACCCCGTGTTCGAGGGCCCAGAGCATCGGCAGGGCGCAATCGGTCCCTCCGAAGGGAATCGCCGCGCTCAGGCGCATCACGTCGTCCAGGCGCTGATGCGCCGAGAGGGCGAGCGGCACCATCCGATCGCTGAAGGCGATCACCGTGACGTCCTGCTCGGTGGCCGTCGTGACCAACGCCAGGGCGCTCGCGGCCATCCGCGGGGTCAGCCCCGGCACCCCCGCGATTTGCCCCGCGTCCATGGAGCCCGAGACGTCCACGGCGACCACGATGCGCTTGCCACTCGGCGCGACGTTGCCGAAAGCTTGATAAAACGCCCCGTCGAGCGCATCCACGATCGCAGGGTCCGGCTCCCAGGGCCCGCCCAGGCCGCGCACCCCGTGCCCCTGGCGATAGGTGGCGAGGGCGGCAAGCAGCTTGATGGGATGAAGCCGCGCTTGCCTCAGGCGCTCGCCGTCTCCTAGCCGCTCGCACACCAGCCGAGACGCCTCCGAGCGGGGCCGCAACAGCCCGACGCGGGCCATGGCCGCGAGCTGTCGTACCATGGCCTCCATGGGCATCGCTGCGAGCAGCGCCTCCCAGACCTCGGCGCGATCGAGCCAGCGGGTCGGCACGGCTTCGCGCGGCAGGCGATGGGCCGCGAGCAGGGCGACGACCTCTTCGGACGTCTCGGCGCGGCGCATGGCCTCGAAGGCCGTAAGCAGTGCGGGCAGCTCTTGATCGGCAGTTGCGGACTGTTGGGTGACCCAGTGGAAAAGGGCCGCATGGGCGCTCGTTCCGGGGATGGGGTGCGAGAGACGCAGGGCGTCCCGGTGGCTCCAGCCATCCCGCCGCCGGTACTTGATGACCTGGTGGGCGAGCTCGTCCGGCGTCTTGTCGTTGTACCACGCGCCGATGGCTCGCCTGAGGCCCCTGCCCCAGCCGCGCAAGCCTTCGACGTAAGCCATGAAGTGGAAGAGATGGGTACCGATCCGCGCCACGCGCGGCAGGGCGGCAAGCGCGAGCGAGCGGGTCTCGGCATCACCCGTCGCAGCCGCGAGGGCCAGGGCGAAGAGCGCCGGGTCGTTGCGGGGCGCGCGCCCGGCCTCGCTGATGGCGACGATGCGCGCGACGGCTCGAGGGCCGTCCTCGGCGAGGCAGTGCAGAACGGCCTCCGCATTCTCGCGCGTGAGGGCCGCGCTCCTGGCATAGTAGCTGCCGCCCTCGCTGCCCAGGATGAGGAAGCGATCGAGGCGGCGCCAGTCATCGACCGCCCAGGCGAAGCCCCCGGCGCTGTTGGGTACTTGCGCCGAACCCAGAATCGGCTGGTCTTGGGGCGTCGCCATGGCCTCTCCCCGAAAAGAAAACTTCGGGCAAAATCCGAGCCTGGGGTTACTTGTTCCGATAACCCAGACCCTCCGGCCCGAAGCACCGCCATTCGAACACGGCGCCCGTAGCGCCGTCAATCGGCAAGGTGGGCGGCGAAGCAAGGGAGCGCTTCGAGATAAAGCCCTGACCACTTGGTATGGCGGGCTATGCTAAACTAGAGGGGCCGCCCATGCGGCGTTTACGCGAAAGGAGCGAAATCCACCGATCAGGTGGGACCACACAATGGACGTTGCGAGTACCAGCTGGAACCTTTTTCTCGTTCTGTTCTTCACCCTGCTAAACGGTTTCTTCGTTGCCGCAGAGTTCGCCATGGTCAAAGTCCGGCCGAGCCGTCTCCAGCAGCTCAGTGCCGATGGCAACTCTCAGGCGCGTGTCGCGCAGCACATCATCGAGAACCTGGACGCCTACCTCTCTGGTTGTCAGCTCGGCATCACGCTCTCCTCGCTCGCCCTCGGTGCGCTCGGCGAACCAGCGATCGCGACGCTGATCGCCCCCGGCCTCGCTGCGATAGGGGCCCCCGCGGCCCTCACGCACACCATCGCCTTCGCGATCGCCTTCACCGTCATCACCGCCCTGCACATCGTGATCGGTGAGCAGGCCCCCAAGACGCTCGCCATTCGCAAGGCCGAGGACACGACGCTGCTCGTCGCCTGGCCCCTCAAGCTCTTCTACAACCTCGTCTACCCGGCCATCTGGATCCTCAACGGCATGTCGAACCGCTTCCTGCACATGCTCGGCGTCCCGCCCGTGGCCGAGAACGAAGCAGCTCACACCGAAGACGAGATCCGCATCCTCATGAAGGAGAGCGCCAAGAGCGGCCACATCGACGAGCACGAGATGGCGCTGTTCGAGCGGGTCTTCCACTTCGCCGAGCGCGTGGCCCGCGAGATCATGGTGCCCCGCGTGGACATGATCTGCCTCGACCGCAACGAGCCCTTCGAGGCGCTGCTCGCCATCGCCGAGCAAGAGCAGCACACCCGCTACCCCGTCTGCGACGGCGACAAGGACAATATCGTTGGCTTCGTCCACATCAAGGACCTCTACGCCGCCAAGCACCAGGACCTCACCCGCATCACCCGCCCGCTCATGGCGGTGCCCGCGAGCCTCGAGATCAGCCAGGTGCTGCGCCAGATGCAGAAGGCCAAGGCCCACATGGCCCTCGTCATGGACGAGTACGGCGGCACCGCCGGCATGCTGACGGTCGAGGACATCCTCGAAGAGATCGTCGGCGAGATCCAGGACGAGTTCGACAACGAGCGGCCCCGCATCGAGCGCAAGGGCAGCGCCTTCTCGGTGGACGGCCTGCTCTTGGTGGACGACCTCAACGAGCTCTTCGGCCTCGAGATCGAAGCCGAGGAGGAC
The DNA here is from genome assembly GCA_017744355.1 of bacterium. NCBI lineage: Bacteria > bacterium. The sequence goes on from JAGIBK010000003.1 coordinate 231,175, forward strand.
ATCGTGGGCGGCTGGCTTTACACCCGCCTGGGCCACGCCCCGCAGATCGGGGACAGCATCGAAGAGAACGGCGTCACCTTCAAGGTCGAAGAGATCGAGCACCTGCGCATCACGCGCGTCCTGGTGGAGGGGGTCACCCCCGTCGAAGGGGCGCTGATCCAGTAATTCAACCAAAACGAGAGAGGGGCCCGCTGGATGCGGGCCCCTCTCTCGTTTTGGTTGAATTACTCGTAGATCTTGCCGTCGGCGGTCTTGATGTAGCCGGCGTCGCCGGCCTTGTCCGCCTTGTGGGTCCAGTGCAGGCCGTACTTGTCCTTGTTCTGGTACGTGGTGCCGCGGATCTCGAGGACATCGCCCACCTTGAGGTTGGGAACCTTGGAGCCGTGGGTCGTGCTGTTGTTGACCTCGTAGACCCGGCCCTCGTTCGGGGTGATGGCGCGGACCTTGAAGTTCTGGTGGGTCAGGCCGACGTTGTCATCCGGCAGCAGCTGGATCACCGTAGCCTTGACGACCTTGAACGCGCTCTGGGGCGGTACCGCCTTGGCCTCGACGATCGAAGAGGTCGTGACCTGGGGTGCCTGAAGGGTCGAGACGCTGCCGCAACCGGCGATCGCAAGGATCGCGGCCAGGAGGGAAGCGCGGCGGAGCAAGGGGTGGAAGTTGGCCAAGGTGAGACTCCTAATGCGTGCAGCCAGGACGGCGGCAATGTAATGCTGCTAGATTATCGGGGTCTCCGCCGGCGAACTTGCGAAATTTCAGTAAAAGGATCGTTAAGAAGATCTAAAGGAGCTTTACATAGGTTCAGGAGGCGCTCAGGACGGGGGTTTCAGGCGCAGGCTGAGATACTTCGCGGCTGCGCCTGACGAGCACGACCGCGCAGATCGAGATCAGGAGCGATCCCGCAAAGCCGGCGGGCGTCATCGCCTCGCCCAGGATGGCCAGCGCGGCCACGGCGGCGATGGGGGACTCGAGCAAGAAGACGAGGCCCGCCACGTGCGGAACGAACTTGCTCTGGACCCAGATCTGGAGCACGAACGAGAAGAGGGTGCTCAGCAGGGTCAAGTACAAGAGGCCGATCACCGGCAGCGCCGAGGTGCCGCTCCAGATCGGAAGCCCTTCGGCCACCAGGGCCACCGGCAAACCGAGCGCCCCGACCCCGATCACCTGAGCGAGACCGAACTGCAGCACGTCCTTCGTGCGGCGGGCGCAACGATCGAGCCAGAGGATGTGCAGCGCGAAGACCACCGCGCAGGCCAGGGTCAGCCAATCCCCCAGGTTCAGGGCGTCCATGCTCAGCTCGCACATGAGGGCCACCCCGAAGAGGGCCGCGGCGAGCATGCCCCAATCGAGGGCCCGGATGCGGTGCTTCAAGAAGGCGGCGCCGATGGCGGGGATGAACATGGCGTAGAGGGCCGTCAAAAAGGCATTCTTGGCGACGGTGGTGTGCGCGAGGCCGATCGTCTGCAGCAGCATGCCCGTCAGCAGCATCGCGGCCGCCACCAATGCTGCGGGCCACTCCTTGAACTGCTTCCAGGGAAAGAACGGGGCGGCGAGCAGGGCCGCGAGCAAGAAGCGCCCCTCGGTCAGCCAGAAAGGACCGAGCCCCTGAAGGCCCCAGCGGGTCGCCAGGAACCCCACCCCCCATACCGCCGGCACCATGAACAAGGCAAGCAGCCTCAGCATTTCGAGATCTCCCGTTCGAACTCCGGAAAGGAAGAAGCGGGCCCAGGAAAATCCTGAGACCCGCTTCTTCAGTTTTGGCGCGGCCAGAGAGATTCGAACTCCCGACCTTCTGGTTCGTAGCCAGACACTCTATCCAGCTGAGCTATGGCCGCACACGTCGTAGGGACTTGATCCCGACCGACTAGATCAGTCTACCACAAGCGTCGCGCCAAGAGAAGCCCCTATTTGAACCAATTAGATCGCCTTGGCGAGCGCCACTGCCCGCTCGGCGTTCACCCGGCCGTGGCCGTAGTCGGTATCGTAGCCGGCCGGGCCGCGATCGTCGGCCGACTTCTCGAGGATGTCCTTGACCTGGGCGGGCGACAGGTTCGGCTTCACGCTCTTGACGAGGGCCGCGACCCCGGCGGCGTTCGGGCAGGCCATGCTCGTGCCGTCCATGTACTGGTAGGGCTTGGACACCAGGCCGTTGAAGAGGCTCGGCATGGTCGAGAGGACCCGCGAACCGGGGGCCGAGATCGAGACGTACTTGCCGGCGTTCGAGAAGAAGGTGACGCGATCGTCCTCGTCGGTGGCGCCGACCCCGATGACGCCGGGCTGGTTGGCCAGGGTGTTGACGGGGCTGCCTTCCAGGCGCTCGTTGCCCGCGGCCACCAGCACCGTCACGTTCTTCTGGAGGGCGTACTGGACCGCGGCGGCAAGGGCCTGGCTCTCGTGGGGGAAGCCCAGGCTCATGTTGATGATCTGTGCGCCGTGGTCGGTCGCGTAGACGATCCCCTGCGCCACGACCCCCGCGATGACGCTCTCCTGGTCCTGGCCCGCGAAGCGCGGATCGGGCTTGAGCGAGAGGCCGGGGAAGATCTTGATCGGCATCATGGTGCAGTTGGGCGCGACCCCGGTGATGCCCACCTTGTTGCCCGCCACCGCGCCGATGATGCCGGCCACGTGCGTCCCGTGGCCGAGGGCGGCGAAGCGGCCGCCCAGGCGGCTCACCATCTCGGGCGAGGCCGCGTCCAGGCCCTTGCGATCGCTGAAGGCGTCGTAGGCATCAGCCGAGAGATTGGCCTTGAGATCCTTGTGCTTGGCATCGACCCCCGAGTCGATGACCGCCACCACGATCTTCTTGTCGCCGCGCGTCGTCTGCCAGGCCTTCTCCACCTGCATGGCATCGAGGCTGTACTGGAGGCGGCGCAGCGGATCCTCGCCAGCCCCACCTTCCAGCGCGACGTTCGAACCCACCTCGTCGGAGGTGGTCGCCTTGAAACGCAGCGATAGGTTCGGCTCGGCGAAGGCGACCCGCGAATCGGAACCGAGCTTGCGAAGGGTCACATCCAGCCAATCGGCGGCCGGAGCCTTGGCCGCCGTGCGAAGCTCGACCACCTGGATGCCGTTGATGCGGCGCGAGACTTCGAGACCGTGGGCCTTGGCGACCGCCTCGGCATCGGCGAGGTTCTTGAGCTTGACGAGCACGGCGTCCTTCTGGACCCGGCCGGCCTTGCGCGCCGCCATCATGCTCGTATCGTTCGCTCCCTGGTTCGCGCCCCCGGTCGAAAGAGGCGATCCGCTCGTCACCCCGCAGCCGCTCAAGGCGAACAGGGCGAGCAGCGCTCCGATACCGACGCGGTGGGTCATGCGACGTGCCATTTCGAGCCTCCCTTAGAGCGTCTGCTCGGCAGCGCCGAGCGCAAGACCGGTGCGAGCGTTGACGACGACCCGACGTCCCTCGGGCTTGTGCTCCATCACGACGAAGACCGGGACCTTGGCCGTGCTCGGCTGAACGAGCGCCACGATGAAGGCCTCGCCCGCGATCTGGCCGGTGGCGAGCGCCGTCTGGATGGCCTGTGGAGCCGTGACGCGCGCGCCCGCCTCGAAGGGAGTGCCGGCCTTGGCCTTCTCGAAGGCTACGTTGTTGCCCGAGATGCTCACCTGAAGGCCGTTGCGGCCGGCGGTGAAGAGGTAAGTGAACTGGGTGCCGCCCGCCTTACCGGCCGCGGCGTCGACGTGGACCGCCTGAGCACCGCTCAAAAGGGCCTTCTTGTCCCACTTGAGGGCTTCGAGGGTCGCCACCTTCAGGAACTCCTCGAAGCCGCCCGCGCGCTCAGCGGCCTCCAGGGGGCGATCGCTCGGCAACTTCGGCGAGAAGAGGCCATTGGCCTCGGCCTGGGCATCGGCACCGGTCGTCAGCGCCCCTTGCGGCGCGAGGCCGCAGCCCCCGAGCGCGAGCAGGACGAGCGAAGAAGCAATCCAGCGCGGGGCACGACGGCGCGCGAAACCCATGGGCACCCTCCTCTTCTTTACGAGTGATTAACCTTCATTTGATTATGCCTTATATCGGCTCCGAGGTGTCCGATCTTGCCTGTCGCGTCGGCGGATCAAGCCCCTTGACAACTGCCACCGCTCACCGATAATGGGAGCGTTCATCAATTTGGGGAGTAGCCGCTGCCACGTGCAGCGCCGGCGTCGTCAACACGGCCCTTCGGGCCCGGCGCCAGCGACGAGCGAATCGCTCGGGAGCAAGACCGGATGCAGTGGACAGGCATTGCCTGTTCTCGCGAGGTCCTGCTCCCCTTCTTGTTTTTGGGGCCTCCGAGGACGCATCTCAAGGAGGAATCACATGAACACCCGCAAGCTGATCCGTCTGGCCACCGCCCTTCGTTTCGTCGGAGAGATCGCCGCCGAGCGCTACGGTCGCCGCCTGGGCGGCAGCAGCGTCCGCGTGCGCCGCCACTGGCAGGGGCGCCTGACCTGGACCAAGCGCCACCCCGTCCTCGCGATCGGCGCGGGCCTCGCCGTCGGCACCGTCGCCTTCGTCGTGCTGGGCCTCGTCTTCGCCTTGCTCGGCAGCGTGATCAAGCTCGCCCTCATCGCAGCCCTCGGCTACTGGGCGTTCCGCAAGCTCCAGCCCCACTTCAAGCGCACGCCCGCGGTGGTCATCGTCCCCCCCGGCCAGGGACGCCGCCGCCCGTCGGCCGCCTCCAATCGCTGGCCGTAGCCGCTAGGCGCCTCAAGCGCGAACGCCCCCGACCGTGTGGTCGGGGGCGTTCGTCAGAGGGATCGGGCGGAAGCTACTGCTTCTTCTCCACCTTCGCCCAGGTGTCCTTGAGGGTGGAGGTGCGGTTGAACACGAGCCGATCGGCGGTGGTGTCCGGATCCATGCAGAAGTAGCCCATCCGTAGGAACTGGAAGCGATCGCCCGCCTTGGCCTCCTTGAGGTAAGGCTCGGCCACCGAGTCCGACAGGACCTCGATCGAGTTGGGGTCGAAGTCGCTCTCGTAGTCACCGGTCGCGACCGGCACCTTGAGCAGCGGGTTGTAGAGGCGCACCTCGGCGGGCACCGCGTGCTCGGCCGAGACCCAGTGCAGGGTGCCCTTGACCACGCGGCCGTCCGGCGAGTCGCCGCCACGGGTGGCAGGGTCGTAGGTGCAGCGCACCTCGACGATCTCGCCGTTCGCGTCCTTGATCACCTCGCGGCAGGTGATGAAGTAGGCGTGCTTCAGGCGCACTTCGCCACCGGGGAAGAGGCGGAAGTACTTCTTGGGGGGATCCTCCCGGAAGTCCTCCTGCTCGATGTAGAGGGTCCGCGAGAAGGGCACCTTGCGGGTGCCGGCCGAGGCGTCCTCGGGGTTGTTGTCGGCCTCGAAGAACTCGACCTGGCCTTCGGGGTAGTTCTCGATCACGACCTTGAGCGGACGGGTCACGACCATCACGCGGGGCGCGGTGAAGTTGAGGTCGTTGCGCACGTAGTGCTCGAGCAGCGCGAAGTCGACCGTGCCGTTGGCCTTGGTCACGCCGATGCCCGCGCAGAAGTCGCGGATGGCCTTGGGGGTGTAGCCCCGGCGACGCATGCCCGAGATGGTGGGCATGCGGGGGTCGTCCCAGCCGCGCACGATCTTGGTGTTCACCAGCTCGAGCAGCTTACGCTTGCTCATGACCGTGTAGGTCATGTTCAGGCGCGCGAACTCGATCTGCTGCGGGTGGCAGGGGATGGTGATGTTGTCGAGCACCCAGTCGTAGAAGGGACGGTGATCCTCGAACTCGAGGGTGCAGATCGAGTGGGTGATCCCCTCGATGGCATCCGAGATCGGGTGGGTGAAGTCGTACATCGGGTAGATGCACCACGCATCACCCGTGCGGTGGTGGTGCGCGTGGCGGATGCGGTACAGGGCCGGATCGCGCAGGTTGAGGTTGGGCGAGGCCATGTCGATCTTGGCGCGCAGGATGTGGACGCCGTCCTCGAACTCACCGGCGCGCATCCGCGCGAACAGATCGAGGTTCTCCTCGACGGAGCGATCGCGGAACGGGCTGTTGGTGCCGGGCTCCTTGAGGGTACCGCGGTTGGCGCGCATCTCCTCGGCGGTCTGGCTATCGACGTAGGCCAAGCCCTTCTTGATCAGCTCGACGGCGAAGCCGTAGATCCGCTCGAAGTAGTCCGAGGCGTAGTAGAGGTGCTTGCCCCAGTCGAAGCCGAGCCACTTCACGTCTTCCTGGATGGAGTCGACGTACTCGACCTCTTCCTTGGTGGGGTTGGTGTCGTCGAAGCGCAGGTGACAACGACCGCCGTACTCCTGGGCGATGCCGAAGTTCAGGCAGATCGACTTGGCGTGCCCGATGTGCAGGTAGCCGTTCGGCTCCGGGGGGAAGCGCACGGCGACTTCCTTGTGCTTGCCCGTGCGGAGGTCTTCGTCGATGATCTCGCGGATGAAGTCCCGGCCGGCCACCTTCTCGGTGTTCGCCGCCGCGTCTGCGCGTACAATGTCCATGGTCTCGGGTACCTTTATGAAAGGGTGAAGAGGCAACTCCTCAATTTAACACGCGCGCCGCCTCAAAGCCAGAAGCAGGCGGGTCGTTCCAGGAAACGAGCCCCCAAAAAGGAGCCCCCCATGCCCAGCGCCAGGAAGACCGCGAAAGTCTCGGATCCCAAGGAGGCCGTCGAGCAATACCTGCAAGCACTCGAGCATCCGCTCAAGGCCGAGTTCGAGGCCGTACGAGCCATCATCCTGAACGCCGATGGCCGGCTTGCCGAACGCATCAAGTGGAACGCGCCGAGCTACCACTACCAGCAAAAGGACATGGCAGCCTTCCACCCTCGCTCCCAGGCCTTCGTCCACCTCATCTTCCTCTTCCCGGACGACATGCCCATCGACGACAGCATCGGCATCCTGGAAGGCAAGCACGTCGGCCGGCGCGAGATCAAGTTCCACGGCATGGACGACATCCAAGCCAAAAAGCCCCTCTTCGAAAAACTCGTCAAGGACTGGGTCGCCTACATGAGCAACCAAGCCTAAGGCAGGGCGCGCAAGGGGAATCACCCTCATGACCAGCCCGACGCTTCCAAGGAGTTGACGACGCCGTGCGCCTTCAGCGTTTCTCGCCTGCGGCCCCGCTGGCCGACGTGATCGATGCCGTCTGGGTCGCCGAGGTGCCCGAGCCTCCGCGCCTGACCATCCTACCCGGCACCTCGCCTGTCGCCTGCTTTCAGTTCGGCGGCGCAGTGACGAGCGGCCAGGGGGCCGAGCGCCGGGTCACGCGTAGCGGGATGACCGGCATGCAGAATCAGGCCCAAGAGTATGGGGCCGACAACACGCTAAGGGCGGTCATGGTTCGCTTTACCCCCTGGGGAGCGGCGACGATCTTGCGAGAGTCGCTCGATGCCTTCTACAACCGCCATTTCGACTTGGCCGACATCCTACCGGCCCATCTCATTCGCACCGTTGAGGCGCAACTGCATGACGCGACGACCGCACCGGACCGCCTCTGGATCGTCCAGCGCTTCCTCCTTGGGCAGCGCAATGCAGCATCCTGGGACCCGCTCATCAGAAATGCCGTCGACAACATCCGAAAACACGAGGGGCAGGTCCAGGTGAAAGCCTTGGCGCGTGATTACCTGATCAGCGAGCGCCAGCTCGAGCGCAGGTTCAGACAAATCATCGGGACAAGTCCCAAGCAGTTCTCTCGGATCGTCCGATTCCAGGCGGCCATCCGTTACGGCGCCCGAGGGCTATCGTGGGCCGCCGTCGCTCAGCAGACGGGCTACAGCGACCAGAGCCATCTGATCAAGGAATTTCAGGCACTCGCAGGCCACTCACCCGAAAGCCTTCTCTCTCAACCACCCAGCATGTTGGCGCAGCATTTCAACAATCATCCGGGCACGTCGGGTTTTTACAATACGGTCTTCCTCTAGCCCCCTACCATGGCCACGTCATCCCCCCTTGAGAGGTGCGCCATGTCCGGCATCGATTTCTATACCAACATTCACAAAGCCTTGCGCCGAGAACTCTTCAACGTCTCGGTCCTGGCCGGCAGTACCGATGTTTCCGACCCCGAAGCGCTGGCACGCTTGCGCGCGGCGTTCACCGAGGTGGCCGCGCTCCTGCGCGATCACGCCCGGCACGAGGATGACTTCCTGCATCCCGTGCTCGGCCTCCACGTACCAGACGAACTACCGCCCCTCGAATCGGAGCACGCAGAACTCGAGCACCGCCTGGACGAACTTGAGCACCAACTATCGCGCCTCGAGACGGCCGAACCCGAGTCACACACCGCAGGTCTCGGGTTCTACCGCGCCCTGAACCGCTACATCAGCGACTACCTCGCCCACCAAGACCGAGAAGAGAGCGACGTGCAACCTCGACTTTGGGCCTGCGAAAGCCAAGGGGACCTGGGCGCGATGATGGGACGTTTCGTTGCGGCCCTGGCCCCCCACGACATCCTGCGCAACGCAGCGTACATGCTGCCTGCGCTCTCACCCGCAGAGCGCGCTGCCCATCTGTCCAAGCTCCAACGGAGCACCTCCCCGGAGCTGTTCGAGCAGATCCAGGAGCGATTGGCCGCGACGTCCCTGGCGGGGGCACGGTAGCTCACCCCCAGACCCCCAAGGCGGAGCCAACCGTCCCACAGCATCTCAGTAGTGGTCTAGGAGTTGAGATTGATAGGCTGAGCGCAGGCCATCTCAGCCGATGAGCATCGTGCCTGAACGACTAAGTGAGCAAATAAAAAAGAGGCTGGACCCTTCGATCCAGCCTCTTTTTTATTGTTGCGCGGCCAGAGAGACGACTATCGAACTTTCATAACAAGAGCAAGCAACTGGGATAGAACCAGCCCTTGCTCTCGCTTTGTTTTCTGGGTTCATGCCACCCGTCGGCCGTAGGCCGAGAGCAACCTTGAGATGGATAGACTTTGCTTTTATTCCATCACCCAAGTCACAGCCATCTTGATGGGAAAAATCAAATCAAATATTATTCTAAATACAAACAATAATTACACAGATAAGGACCAGCATTAATGATCACCACTACACCCAAGAGCTCATGGAGCATGCGCCCTCGTCCAACCCTGTTTCTGATACTCATGTTCGCGGGCATCATAAACGGCGTCATCATCCTGAAAGCCGCTGCAGACCTCGAACCTAATGTGCGGGGTTTTGGGCTGCTGATCGGCATTTTGACCGAATTGGCTTTCCTAGTACCAATGGCCTACTACTGGCTTCGTAGTCGATTCGAGATCACGTCTGAAGGAATCCGCATTGTCGGCTGGAAGACGCAGTTCATTGCCTTCGAGGACCTACGTAAAATCAAGGTCAGGAAAGAGTCGGGCACCATGTTGCTCTCGTTTTATGCAAAGGGGAGCAAAGATCCGGCCTTCTCGTTCTCGAGCGGTTTTTATGGAAACGACAGCATTGCGAAGATCCTGGAGCAAATCGAAGGACAGGACCTTGATGTGAAGATAGATAGCGCTCTCTTAGAAGACCAGCTAGGCATGAAGAACTAGTGCCGCGTGAACTCAACGGGAGCACTGAAAAGATCCTGCGGTAGGAGGACCAGCGAATGAGCGATAGCGTCAGTGAGGTATCCTGAGGATTTTCGCAAAAATAAAGAAGCGGGTTTCAGTGATTACACTGAAACCCGCTTCTTTATTTTTGGCGCGGCCAGAGAGATTCGAACTCCCGACCTTCTGGTTCGTAGCCAGACACTCTATCCAGCTGAGCTATGGCCGCACACGTCACCGGATGGCTAAACCCGGTGTACTTTCCCACTGTACTACAAACATACGAGGCTCGCAAGCGAGTCGCGATGCTTGTCCGAGGGGAAACTCGGAGCGGAGAGGGGGGGATTCGAACCCCCGATACCGTTTAACACAGTATACCTTCTTAGCAGGAAGGCGCTTTCAGCCACTCAGCCACCTCTCCAGGCGCGAGATCTTAAGACTAGCATAGCCTAAGCAAAAAGATCAATGCCTATTCTCGATTGTTTCTTGATCGACTTTCGCCCGGCAACCCCCAAGGCGCATGACTGCTCGCTTGTAGCGATCGCCCTGGCAACCCTTCCTTGAGGGAGGTACAATAGGGCACCTATTCGCCCAACGGAGGAGTTTAACCATGAGCAAGCCCATCGCCGTTTCCGACGCCGAATTCCAGAAGGAAGTCCTCGAGGCCGACAAGCCCGTGCTCGTCGACTTCTGGGCCACCTGGTGCGGTCCCTGCCGCATGATCGCGCCGGTCCTCGAAGAGATGGCCACCGAGCACCAAGACAAGCTCAAGATCGTCAAGATCGACATCGACGCCAACGGCCAGGCCGCTCAGCAGTACGGCGTCATGAGCATCCCCACCATGATCCTGTTCAAGAACGGCGAGGCTGCCGAGCGCGTGGTGGGCTTCATGCCCAAGGCTCAGCTCGAAGCCAAGATCATGGGTAAGCTCTAAACCCAGATCCACCCTTCGAGACGGCCCCCGGCGCCATGGCGCCGGGGGCCGTCTCGCGTCTCCGGGTAGAATCGGCTCACGTTTCAGGCGTGGAATAGCGGCGCACTTTCTCCCAGGTCACCGCCTGGCGCCGGGTCCAGAACCGCCAGGCCCCAGCGAGGGCCGCCACGTTCATGAACACGAAGTAGAAGGGCAGGTAATACCAGCGCGCTCGCTGCCCGCCCCGCTGTACCAACCACCCATAAGCCGCCGCCAGGTAGAAGCCCCCCTGCAGCGCGAGCAGGGTCCGGTAGAGCGCGCCCCCTTGATAAGCAAGGAAGCCGTTGAGTCCCAGGAGCAGCGGCAGCAGGAACGGCACCACGAGCCAGCGCAAGAGACGGTGCGAGACGTACTGGAAGGTCACTAGGGGCCGTGAAGGCCACAGCAGGCCACGCAACCGAAAAACTGCCTGCCAGCCGCCCGCCACGATGCGGGCCTTGCGCTTGAACTCGTCGGCGATCGAGCGTGAGGCCGTCTCGCGCGCATAGGCCGCCGGCTCGTAGACCACTCGGAAGCCCTGCTGCAGCAGGCGCATGGAGAGGACGAAGTCCTCGAGAATCGTATCCGGCGGCAAGGGCTCGTAGCACGCGCGACGAAAGGCGAGCAATTCGCCGGCCGCCCCCATCACTGCCCCCATCCGCGAGTCCAGGCGCTTGAGGAAGGACTCGTAGCGCCAGTAGAGCCCCTCGCCAGCACTCACGTCCTGATCCCCGGGCTGGATGCGCTTCTCGCCCGCCACGCACCCCACCTCGGGATCCCCGAAGTGGCGCATCATCATCCGCAGGCTCTCGGAGTTCAAGAGGGTGTTGGCGTCGGTGCAAACGATGATCTCGCCCTCGGCCAGGGGCAAGACCCGCTGCAGGGCGTGAAGCTTGCCCCGCCGCTCGTCCTGGTGCTCGACCCGCACGCCCTGGGGCGCGAAGCGGCGCGCGATCGCGTAGGTCCCGTCCGAACTGCCGTCGGTGACCACCAGGATGTCCAGCTTGCTGCGCGGGTAGTCGAGCGCCAGACAGTTGCGGAGCTTGGCCTCGATGACCGCCTCCTCATCGTAGGCAGCGATCAAGAGGGTCACCGAGGGCATGATCGGCAGGATCCAATGACGGCGAGCAAGGAGCGGCGACAGGAGCATGACGATCGCGCCGTACCCGAGGTAGGCGTAGAAGACCACCCCCACCGAGCTCCAGAAAAGTCCTTCGAGCCACTGCATGGGACGTCCTTCCGAGCGCGCGGCGCGGAGCGCCACTCCCCCACCAGAGGGTCGAGCGACGGGAACGAGGCCTGCCTGTCAGGCAAATCTCGCTCCCATGCTAGGCCCTGAGCACGGCAAGCGCTTGGCGACGATCGCCAAAAAGGATCGGCAGGCGCAAAGGCCCTGAAGGGGCCAAACGAGCTGTGCTACAATCGGGGGAAAGCAAGGAGGCATGCCTTGGAGACCCAGATCACCTACACGAAGGCGCGTACCGCGCGCGCGCGCCTGAGAGGCGCATGCCTGGTGATGACCATTCCCCGCCACTGGCCGCGCGCCGAGCAAGACGCAGCGATCGCGAAGTTCACCAAGTGGGGGCAAAAGCAATCGTCGGCCCTGGCCGCCCTCCCGGTCGCTCCAAGCGCCCCGCCCCTCTCGATCGAAGCGCTCACCGACATGGTGGCCCGCATCAACGACGAGACCGTCCAGGTCCACTACGCAGGGGTGCGAATCGGCAACGCCCGCTACACTCGCCTGGCACAGGTCAACCTCAAGACCAAGATCCTGACCTTCTCGCGCCACGCCATCGACGGCATGCCCGAGCGGGCGCTACGCTACCTCATCCTCCACGAGCTGGCGCACCTGATCCACCCCAACCACTCGAGCGCCTACTGGGCCGTGGTCGGCAAGCACATGCCCGACTACCGCGAGCAACGCAAGATCGCCCAGCACCACTTCGCCCTCGCCGCGCAGCGCGGCGAGGTGCCCACGGCCCCTGCCCCCGAAAAGCCGGCGGCCCCGGCGAAGCTGCCTGAGCTTCAACCAGGGCCCAAGTTGCCGCCCGGCTTCGAGCAGCTGAGTCTCTTCTGAAGGGGAACCAAGAGCGTCTCACAAAACTGTTCCACTTAGCCGCCTCCGGCGGCCAACGGCCGTAACATGCCTGGTTTTGTGAGATGCTCTAAGCGCGCGCTTGAAGCGCGGCGCGCATCCTCAGCTCGGTGGTCGGCTCCACGTACTCGTTGATCGCAGGCTCCCCGTTGGCGAGCCGGTAGGACTGGCGGATGCCCGCCTGCCTCTTGAACGCCATGATCGCCTCGGCGGTCGCGTCGTCGAAGGCGCCGCTCGGCTGAACGGCGTAGCCCAGGCGCGCGAGCGTCGCCTGCACCCGGCCCACGTCCGCCTGCGTGCTCTGCGGGCCGACCGCATTGTCGTAGGTCGAGACCTCGGCCTCGAAGGCCTTCACGTTCTCGGCAGTAGCAAGCAGGCTGTATCGGGCGGCCACCTGCTGCCAGCCCGCATCAGCGGCCGTAGCCTCGGTGACAGGCGCTGCCTCGGTGGCGGCCGGAGCCGCCTTCTCGGCGTCGTCCGCTTCCACGGCGGCGACCACGTCGTCCACCCGCTGGACGACCCCGTACAGGGCCTGGGCCGTGCGCTCGTCCACGTACTGGTTCACGGCGTAGGAGCCGTCCGCCTGACGATAGGTCTGGTAGAGGTCGTATTCCTGCTTGAAGTGCATGACGGCGAGCGATGTCGCTTCGTCGAAGGTGCCCGAGGGGGTGACGTCGTAGCCCGCCACCCGCAACGCCGCCTGGATCTGCTTGATCTGCTCGGGGGTGCCGTGGTTGGGCCCGATGGCACCGGACTCGTAGGTGCCGACCTCGGCGAGGAAGGCGCGGACGTTCTCCACATCCGGATCGAGGCGATACTCGGCGGCGATCGCCTGTGCCTTCTCGGGCGTCAACTCGCCGACGGCCTTGACGTCGGGCAACTCCCCGGACACCCGCCCCATGCTCAACGCGGCGGCAGGCGCCAAAAGTGCGAGCGGGCTGCGCACGCTCACGGTGCCCGCAATCTGCATGAGGCGCTCGGTGGCCGGCAGGACCTCGGCCACGCCGCGGACCGCACTCGTCACCTGGATGGCCTTCGGCGCAGCGCTCGGAGCGACCATGGCGGCCTCACGGGTGCTCGAACCGGCCGCGCTGAAGCGGCCTGCAGCCGCAGCCGCGACGTTGCCCGCCGACAGCAGGGTGTCCGCGTGCGCGAGCATGGCCGAGGTCGACATCATGGTCCCGGCGACGTTGATGTTCTGGAGGTTCTGAAGGGTCTGCGCCCAGCGGGTCGCCCTAGCCAGGTCGCCCCCGCGGGCCATGGACGCCACCCGTTCGCTCATCTTGGCGTACTGGGTAAGCTTGGCCGCCTCCGCCGCATGGCCCAGCTGGCTGAGCTTGGCCGCCTTCTGGGCGACCTGGGCGCCCTCGCTGGACATCTTGACGGCGAGCGAGGCGTTCTTGACCGCGGCGGTGACGCCCGAGCCGGCCTTGAGGGTGTTGAAGGCGCTCGTCGCCCCGGTCACGGTCGCCTTGGCGGCCCCCGCCACTTGGCTGGGGGTAATGAAGAGCGAGCCGACCTCTACGAGGCCGCGCCCGATCGCCTTGCCGGGACGCCCTTCCTTCACCGCTTTCATGTAGGGATCGACGAAGGCGTGGCCGATCATGCTGAGGCCTTCGACCGGATTGGTGACGAGCTTGGTGACCAGGACCCCGATCCCCTTCAGGGTCTGGACGGGGTGGGTGACCATGTTGAGGAGGCCCTTGCCCATGTCCAGGAGCGCCTCGCCCCCGCCAATGAAGACGTCCGCCGCATGCCCCATCACGCCACGCTTGGCAGGGGCCAGCGCTCCCGCCTGCGGCTGGGTCAGAGGACCCGTCGCAGGCGACGTCAGGGGGCGCGTCGCGGCGCGGCTCATGGTGGGGTTGTTGCGAACGTCCATGCGGCCTCCCGGTCGATCTCCGATTGTTTGGATTATCGCCTCGCAGCGCGGGGGCTTTCGGGATTTAACAGGCATTTAATGGACGAGGGGCGCCCGGGGGCGCCCCTCGTGCCGGTTAGTTGAGATCCTTGACGGCCTTGGCCATCGCCTGAGCGGTGTCCTCGCCCACGTACTCGTTGACGGCCCAGGTGCCGTCGGCGAGCTTGTAGGTCTGGTGCAGGCCGTGCTTGACCTTGAAGTCGATGATCGCATCACCGGTGGCGTCGTCGAAGGCGCCGTTCGTCTGGACCTTGTCGTAGCCGAGGCGCGCGAGCAACGTCTGCAACTGCTTGACCACCGCGGGCGAGCCCGAGTCGGGACCGATGGCGCCGCGGGCCGCGTACTCGCCGACCTCCTTGAGGAAGGCCTGCACGTTCGCCGGGTCGTTCTGGATACCCCGCTCCTTGATCAGGGCCTCGACCTCCTTGCTGACGGTCGGCTTGGTCTCGGTACCGGCCGCGGGCTTGGTCTCCGCCTTGGGCTCGGTGCCGGTCGCAGGCTTGGTTTCCGCCTTGGGCTCGGTCCCGGCCGCAGGCTTGGTCTCGGGGGCCGGAGCCGCCTTGCCAGGGATCTGCAGCTTCTGACCCGGGAGGATCAGGTTGGGGTTCGAGCCGATGACCTGCTTGTTGAGGTCATAGATCTCGCGCCAGCGGTTCGCATCCCCGAGGGTCTGCTGGGCGATGCGCGCCAGGTTGTCGTTCGTCTTCACCACGTAGGTGGTCGGCGCTGCGGGCTTCTCCTCGGCAGGCTTGGTCGTCTGCTCGGTCTGAGCGGGCTTGGTGGGCTGGGCGGGCTTGGCACCCTGCTCAGCCTTGCCAGGCTTCTCAGCCTGCTCGGTCTTGCCGGGCTTCTCGGCCTGCTCAGTCTTGCCGGGCTGTTCAGCCGGTACGGCCTTGCCACCCTGCACGGGGCGCGTGGGCCTTTCCGACTTCGTGGGCTCCTCGGGAGCGGCGTACTCCTGCTGACCCTCGGCGATGAGCGCGCTGAGCTCCTCGTCGCTGTAGCCACGCTCGTTGAGGGCGGCGGCGATCTCGTTGAGCTTGTCCTCCACGTCGGCGCGGGCGTCCTCGTGAGCGAGGCCGTAGCCCGTCAGGTCGTGGATGGCGACCAGGGCGGCCTCCTCCATGGCGACCTTGGCCTTGGCGCGCTCGGCCGTGGTCTTGGCGCCGTCGAAGGCACCAAGCGCGTCATCGAGGCCCACGAGGGCGTCCTTGACCTGGCGGCCGGTGATCTCGCCACTGGGGGCGGGAGTCTTCTCGGTCTCGCTGACGCCGGCCTTGCGCTTGGCCACAGCGACCAGGGCCTTGGCGGTCTGCTCGTCCACGTACTCGTTGACCGCAGGGGTGCCGTCGGCCATCTTGTAGCTCTGGGTGATCCCCGCGCGCTGCTTGAAGTCGATGACGGCGAGGGCCGTGTCCTCGTCGAAGTTGCCCGAGGGGGTCACGTCGTAGCCGATCTTGCGCAGGATGGTCTGGAGCTGGGCAACCTGCTGCGGGTTGTCGGTTTCGGGCCCGATGGCGCCCTCGGCATAGCTCGCGACCTCGGCCTTGAAGGCCTCGATGTTAGCAGGCGTGTCGAGGATGCCGTACTTCTTGGCGATCCCGTCGTCGGGGGTCTTCTGGACGTCGCTCACCCGGCCGATGACCGAGGCGGCGAGGGCAGGGCGCGCCAGCTGCGCGAGCTCGCCCAGCTTCACGTCGGGCAGGTTGCTCACCAGCTGAGCACCAGCGCTGACCGCGCGGCCGACCGCCTCAGCGGGAGCCTCCCAGATCCGGCGCAGGGGGAGGTCGCCGATGTTGGAGAGACCCGCCAGGCTGTTCTTGATCGCCTGACCGGCGCCGGCGAGGGCCTGGTAGGTGACCTTGAAGGGGTAGGTCGCCACCTGGCCGACGGCGCGGGGGATGTCGCCCAGGCGCATGTCGCCGACCTTGCCAAGCGCGTTCGAGACCTTGTCGCCGACCTGGGCGAGGTTCTCGCCCACGTTCTTGGCCACGTGGTTCACGGCCACGATCGACTTGTCGACCGGGCGGCCGATGGCGCGGGCGCCCTTCTCGAGGGGACGGGTGATGTAGTTGGTGCGCTCGAACTGGTTGGCGAGCGTGACCGAGTTGTTCAGCAGGGTCTTGGTGCTGGGCTTGAGGGTGTTCGCCAGGGCCGAGACGGCCGTGTCGGTAGCCGCCACGCCGAGCTGGCCCGCCATGTAGGTCTTGGCGGCCTCGAGCGCGACCTTCTCGGAAGCGCCCGCCAGGCGGTTCTGCTTGAAGATGTCGTCGGCGGCGCCCAGCAGCGTGTTGGCCTGCTGGGACGAGAGGCCGAAGGTCTTGGCAGCCGAGGAGGCGTTCTTGGTCAGCTTGACGGGCAGGTCGTAGGCAGGGGCCAGCGCACCGGCCTTGGCCGCGGCCTTGCCCACGTCGTCGGCCTTGGAGACGACCGCGCTGCCGGCCTTGGCGGCGGCGTTGAGGAGGGAGTCCGAGTGCTGGGCCAGGGCCGACATGGTCATGACCTTGGTGCCCGCCTGGGTGGCGACGTTGACGGTCTGGGCGTTGGTGGCCCAGGTCGCGTACTTCATGGCCCGGGCAACACCCTGCTCGGTGCCCGTGGCGGCGAAGCCCGCCGCCTTCTCCATGATGCGGCCGAACTGCTCGAGCTTGGCAGCCTCGCCCACGTGACCGAGGGCCTTGAGCTTGGAGGCCTTCTCCATGGCGGTCGCGGCCTGGCCAGCGATCTTGCCGGAGAGTTCAGCGCCCTTGGCGCCGAGGGTCCCTGCGGCGGCACCCGCCTGCGCGGCGCCCTTGGCACCGGTCAGCATGCCCTTGGCGCCGTTGATGACGCCCTTGGCGCCGTTCACCACCTGGCTGGGGCTGACGAAGAGCGAGCCGATCTCGACGATGCCGCGGCCGAGGGCGAGGCCGGGACGGCCGTCCTTGATAGCCTGCTTGTAGGGCTCGACGAAGGCGTGAACCAGGGTCGCCGGGTGGGTGATGACGTAGCCGATGCCCTTGAGGGTCTGGATGGGGTGCAGGATGACGTTCGCAACACCCTTGACCATGTCGCCGATGGCCTGGCCGCCGCCCACGAAGATGTCGCCGATGTGACCCAAGAGGCCGCGGCCTTCTTTGGGCTTGGCCTGGGGCGCCGCCTGGGTGTAGACGGCCTCATCGGCGATCTGGGCGCGGTCGTCCAGGGGCGTGGTCTGCGGCTGGAGGGGCGACGTCTGCTGCGTGCGAGCAGCAGGCGTGCGCATCGAGGTTTGGTTGACGTTCCCCATGATTCCCTCCTGTGTGTTTCAGGCGTTTCGTCTTCCGGCGCCACCGGGATCATCGCTGCTTCACAGCGGAGACTTGCGTGGATCTCCCGCGAGCCGGTTTAACCTGGCAACGGAGATCCTTTTTTTCTTATACCCACCGGCCAAGCACGACTTGCCTCCGATCCGGGGGATCGGAGGCTAAGATTCACCTAATTGCGCTTTAAAAGGGACTTAAGATCGCGTGGTGGCCTGGCAGGCGGCACACCGGCCGAAGATCTTGAACTGCACGTCCAGCACGGCGAAGGCGAACTCCTTGGCCGCGGCGTGGGCCGCCGCCTCGAGAGCCTCGCCCGAGAATTCGAGGGTCGTGCCGCACTGGATGCAGACCATGTGCTGGTGCGGCGTCTCCTCGCGGTTGAACTCGTAGTGTTTGTGGCCCTCGGCGAAGTCCACCTCGCGCAAGAGACCGAGCGAGGCCAGGAGCTTGAGGGTGCGATAGGCAGTCGCCAGGCTGATCCGGGGCTCTTCGGCCGCAAGCCGCTGGTAGAGGTCCTCGGCACTCAGGTGAGTGCCGCCCGGAAGCTCCTGGAAGACGCGCAGGATCCGCTCGCGCTGCGGGGTGATGCGATACCCCCGGCGGCGAAGATCCTTCTCGACCAGTTCGCGCTCGTCCGATGCCATACCCCTACCCTTCATGATCCAACGGGAACGTGATGAGGAAGGTGGTGCCGACGTTGATCTCGCTCTCCACTTCCACGGTGCCGCCGTGGGCGACGATGATGTCCTTGACGATCGACAGGCCCAGACCCACCCCGCCGGTGACCCGCGAGCGGCTCTTGTCCACCCGGTAGAACCGGTCGAAGATGCGCGGACGGTCGATCTCGGGGATGCCGATCCCCGTGTCGATGACCTTGATCTTGAAGGCCTGCTGCTTCTCGTTGAAGGCGATATCCAGGGTGACGGTGCCCGAGGCAGGCGTGAACTTGATGGCGTTGTCCACCAGGTTGATCAGCACCTGCTGGAGCCGGTCGCGATCGCCGCGGTAGACGGGCAGGGTCTCGGGGCAATTGAGGACCAGGTGCACCTGGTTGAGATCCGCATGGGGATCGAGGGTGGTCTTGACCTCGCTCGCGAGCTCCGGGAAGGTGAAATCGGCCATGTGCAGAGTCGGACGACCGTGAAGGTTGGCCACCACCAAGAGCTCGTTGACCAGACGGGTGAGGCGGTCGGCCTCGCGCTGGATGTTGCTCAAGAACTTGGCGCGCATCTTCTCGCTGGCCATGGCCCCCAGCTGGAGGCTCTCGGCCGCCATGCGGATCGAGGTCAGGGGAGTACGCAGCTCGTGGCTGACGTTGGCCACGAAGTCCTGCTGCATGGCCGCCAGGCGGTGCACCGAAGTGAGGTTGTGGACCATTAGGAGGAGGCGGCCGTCGAGGGCCTGCGCCGTCAGGTACAGGACCTGGCCCTGCCACCAATCGGGAATGAGCTCGAGCTCCCCTTCGCCCTTTTCGACGACCGCCACGACGGCCGGATCGGCGAGCATCTGCTCGAGACGCTCGGCCCCGACGGTCTCGGCCTTCTCGCCGGGCTCTACCAGGAGCTGGAGGAGCTGGCGATTGTGGGAGACGAGGCGCCCCCCTTCGAGCACGGCGATGCCGTCCAGCAGCTTGGGCAGGAGCGAGACTTCATCCTTCTGGGCGGTGGTCATGCGTGTTCCTCTCGTGCGGCCTCGCGGCCCGGAGCCTGACTTGCGATCGCAAAGGCGATCGCCGCCATGCCGAGGGCGGCGTCACCGAGCGACGCGATGCGGACGCGATCGTAGGGGGTGTGGGCGTACTTCTCCTCACCGGGAGCGTAGCCGATGGTCGGCACGCCGGCGATGGTGGCAACATACCCGCCCTCGGTCGAAAAGCACCATTTGTCGAAGCGCGGCGCCTGGCCGACGGCCGTTAGGGCCGCGATGGAGGCGACGACCATGGGGTGCTTGTCGGAGGTCAGGAAAGGGGAGAGCAGTTTGGGGACTTGCTTGGTGACGCCGGTGTAGGCTTTCTCTTCCACCGTGCGGATCCGCACTTCGGCCTTGAAGTTGGGATCCTTCTCGGCCGCGCGGCTGATGAGCGACTGGATCTGCATGACCACCGTATCCAGGGACTCGGTGGGCAGAAAGCGCCGATCGATCGAGGCGACGCAGCGGTCCGGGATGATCGAGAAGCGCGCCGGCGCGCATTCGAGGTTCGTCAGGGCCACGGTGCTCTTCTCGAGGAAGGGGTGGCTCGGAAGGGTCTGGGAGAGGGCCTGCAGGTCCTCGACGATCCCCGCCATCTTGTAGGCGGCGTTGACGCCGAGGCCGGGCACGGCCGCATGCGCGGTCCGGCCGATGGTCATCAGCTCGAGCTCGAGGCGACCCCGCTGGCCCAAGTAGAGATCGAGCCCCGTCGGATCGCCCATGACGGCGAGCGCCGGCTTCGAGAGGCCCATTGCAGGCAGGGTGACGTCGAAGAGGTGCCCCACCCCGAAAGCCTCGGCCTGCTCGGCCATCACCACCCCGGCGACGACCACGTCCCCCGAGAGGGGAGCCGCCAGGGCGCGCAGGGCCGCGGCACCGAAGACCTGAGAGGCGATCGCCCCCTTGGAGTCGGCAGCCCCGAGGCCCAAGAGGTAGCCGTCCGCTTCGACGGGCTCGCACGGGGGGTGGGCCCAGCGCTCGAGCTCGGCCGGCTCGCCCGTGTCCAGGTGCGAGCAGAAGAGCACGCTCGGCCCCGTGTTCGCGCCGCGGATCACGCCGACCACGTTGCCCACCTCGTCGATCCGGACGTCGTCGAAGCCCTGGGCGCGCATGGCCTCGGCCACGAGCGACGCGACGGCCCCCTCGCCGCCCGAGGGCGACGGGGTGCGGATCAGCTCGGAGGCGAAGCGCTGGAGGTCGGCGCGGTGGCGCTCGACGTGTTCAGCAAGGCGCTGGTACATCGTTCGGGGGTCCGTCTCAAAGGGGTGAAACAGCGGCAAAAGGGCGCGGTACGGGCGTCGGCGCCCGAGATGCGCAGTATACCATCGCCCTCCATGCCAAGCAAGAAACGCGGGCGGATCCTGTTGACTCCGCCTACTCAAGGAGGCTATAGTAAGGAAGTTACAGCGCGTCGCTGAGTAATTCAGGGCGCGAATGGTTCAACAACACGGCGAAAGCAGAAGCGCACCTTCTCACCCCGCGGCATTGCCAGCGAGGTAGCCGGAAAGAATCTCGCCGCCGGGCCTGGCCCGCGCCGCGAATCTTCCGACGAGGGCAGGTGAGTACACCTGCCTTTCTCCGTTTTTGAGGAGGAAACGACCATTCTGAGGGAACGAGACACCACCCTGATCAACGACCGGATCCGCGCCCGTGAGGTCCGGACCATCGGCGACGACGGATCCCAGCTCGGCATCTTGCCGACGCGCGAGGCCCTCCGGATCGCGCAGGAGAAGGGGCTCGACCTGGTAATGGTGGCCGCCGACGCCGCTCCGCCGGTCTGCAAAATCATGGACTACGGGCGGCACAAGTTCGAAACCGAGAAGAAAGCCAAGGAAGCCCGCAAGAAGCAGCACGTCGTCAGCATCAAGGAGCTGACGGTCAGCTACAAGATCGGTCAGCACGACTACGACGTGCGCCTGCGGGCCATCCAGAAGTTCATCGCCGACAACGACAAGGTCAAGGTGACGGTGCGCTTCCGGGGCCGCGAAATGCAGCACACCGAGCTCGGCGCGCAGCTCCTCAACAAGTTCGCCAACGACGTCAAGGATATCGCCGTCGTCGAACGCGAGCCCAAGCAGGAAGGCCGCACCCTCTTCCTCATTCTGGCCCCCAAGAAGGAGAAGTAAATCCCATGCCCAAGATGAAGACCCACAAGTCCTCGGCCAAGCGGTTCCGAGTGACGGGGACCGGCAAAGTGATCCGCCGCAAGGCTTTCCGCAAGCACCTGATCGTCGGCAAGGACGGCAGCCGCCTGCGCCGGATCAGCGGCGAGGCCATCGTGAGCAAAGAGGACGCCCAGCGCGTCAAGGAAGCGCTGCCTTATCCGCAGTACCTCCGCTAGGATCGGCCCTCGTCTACTAAGGAGTTAAACGAACATGCCTCGCGTCAAACGCGGTAACATCAACCGCAACCGCCATAAGAAGGTTTTCAAGCTCACCAAGGGCTTCCGTGGGTCGACCCGTAAGATCTTCCGCGCCGCCAACCAGGCGATGATGAAGGCCCTCCGGTACATGTACAAGCACCGCCGGACCCGCAAGCGGGACTTCCGTCGGCTGTGGATCACCCGCATCAACGCGGCGGCCCGCATCAACGGCCTGAGCTACTCGCAGCTCATCAACGGCCTCAAGAAGGCCCAGGTCGAGGTCAACCGCAAGATCCTCGCGGACCTCGCCGTCAACGACGCCGACGCCTTCGCGCACCTGGCCACCATGGCCAAGTCCAAGCTCTCGGCCTAAGCCAAAGGCTTCGAAGGGGCCCCCGAAAGGGGGTCCCTTCTTTTTTATGCCGGCGGCTCGTCGGTCGAGCCGTGGGGCGTCCGGACCCATGGAATCCGGCGGCGGCCCATCGCCTGCCAGCAAGCCCCCCACAGCACCCGGATGAAGCGCGGCGAGGCCATGAGTGACTTCCACTCGGCCGGATTCACCCCCGCGATCACGAGGCCCGAGGCCACGTGCAGGCCGAAGAGTCCCATCCCCCCGAGCCACCACGGCCAAGGGAGCACCCCCGGCACCCCGACCGCCCCGGCCAGGAGCCCCAGCCCAAGCAGCACCACCAGCACCGAGCGCGGCAGAGAGGTCGCGACGAAGCCCAGGCCCTCGAAGGCCTCGCGCCGCCCGTTCATCGCCCCCCACACCAGCCCCGGCAGGTGCCGCGCGAAGAGGCGCAGCTTGCCCTGGATCCAGCGCGATCGCTGGCGGGCCATGGCCTCGAAGTCGTGGATCTTCTCGTCGAAGACCGTGGCCCCCGGCGCCGAGCGGATCGCCACCCCCCAGCCCAAGAGCCGCAACTGGTACTCGCAGTCCTCGACCTGGGTGGTGGTCGAAGCGATCAGACGCTCGAAGACCCGCCGCTCGTAAGCGACCCCCGAGCCGGAGAGGCTGGTCGAGAATCCCCACCAGCTGAGCCCTGCGGCCACCACCCGGTGGTGCAGGGCCTCGGCGAGGCCGTCCAGGGCGCTGGCGGCGCTGTGCTGGGGGTTCTTGGCGATCCGCTGCCCCTGCACCACCTTGGCGCCGCTCGCGAGCGCCCGCCCCATTTCGGCCAAGAAGTCCGGCGCCACCTCGTTATCGGCGTCGAGCACCACCACCGCGTCGAAGCCTTCGCGGGCCTCCCCCAGGCGCTCCCAGAGCCAGGCGAGTGCTGCCCCCTTGGAGGGGGTGCCATCCTCGCGCTCGAAGACCGTGGCCCCGGCCGCGCGCGCCAGGCCGGCGGTGGCGTCCGCGCAGCGATCGGCCACCACCCACGTCGCGACGCGCTCGGCGGGGTACTCCTGCTCGCGCAGGCGCGAGAGGCAGGCGCCGATCACCGCGGCCTCGTCGTGAGCGGCGACGAGCACCGCCAGGCGTGGCCAGGCCCCGTCGGGCACGGGATAGCCCGGGCGCGGGAAGCGGCGCGAGAGCCAGGCCCCCACCGTGACGAAGGCCAGATGGAAGATGTTGAGGGCCAGGACACCCTGGAGAAAAGCCGCCAACAGGCACCAGGCGGCGACGAGGCATTCAAGCATGGCGCACCTCAGGCGATCGTCCCGGAACGAGGCGCGGCGACCTCGGCGTAGAGGGCCTCGATCGCCGCGATCATCCGGGAGAGGGGGTAGAGGGCGAGGACCCGCTCGCGACCGGCCGCCGCCAGTCGCGCGGCCAGGGCCGGGGTGCGGATCAAGGCCAAGATGGCCTCGGCCAAAGGCGCGACCTCGCCCGGCGGCACCAAGAGGCCGCTCAGGCCGGGCTGGACGACCTCGAGCGAGCCGTCCACCGCGCTTGCGATCACGGGCACCCCGCAGGCCATGGCCTCCAAGAGGGCGATGGGGAGCCCCTCCCACAGGCTCGGCAAGACGAAGACGTCGGTGGCGGCGAGCAAAGCGGGCACGTCCGAGCGGCTGCCGAGCATCAAGAGGCGACCGCCCAGCCCCAGCCCCGCAGAGAGGGCCGCAAGGGCCACGCGGTCCTCCCCGTCCCCCACCAGCATGAAGCGGGTGGCCGGCTCGCGGGCGAGGACCTCGGCAGCCGCGCGCAAGAAGACCCCCTGAGCCTTCTGACGGGTCAGGCGCCCGAAGAGGCCAATCAAGGGCTCGCCCTCGGCGACCCCCAAGGCCTCGCGCATACGCGCGCGCGCCGCCGGGTCCGGACGAAAGCGGGCGGGGTCGATGCCGTTGGGGATCACCCGGCTGCGCTGGGGCGAGAGGATGCCGTGGGCGAGGCCCGAGCGCTGATCGGCGTGAGAAACGCAGACCACCTGACGGCTGAGGCGAGAGGCCACCGCCTCGCAAGAGCGGGCGGCGGTCTCGGCGAGGGCCGAGCCGCGCTGGTGGAAGCTCCAGCCGTGGACGGTGTAGAGGTGGGGCACCCCGCAGAGGGCGGCGGCCGGCGCCCCGCAGAGGGCCGCCCGGGTGCCGTGCGAGTGGATGAGGGCGACCTTCTCGCGGCGGGCCCTTTCGGCGATGGCCGCGATCGCCCGGGGATTGAGCCGGCTGGTCATGGGGATGCGGACGACCGGGTGGCCGGCGGCCTCCAGGTGAGCGGCGAGGGGCCCATCGTCGGAGCAGGCGACGACGGGGGCGAACCGCCCAGGATCGAGGCCCTGGGCCAGGTCCCGCAGGTGGGTCGAGCCGCCCCCCACCGCCCCGGAAGCGAGCACCTCGAGGACCCTCAAGCGCCCCCCCGTCTTCGATCGCCCCCCCACCGCTCACCGCCTTTCGGGATGGCCGCCCCGCGTGATCCGACGCTCCCGGTTGTAGCATCCCGGGCCCCCGGCGGGCTCGGCCGAAGTGGACGAGGCTTGTCGCGGGCCGAGACAAGCTCGTTCGTTGACTCGGGCATGGAGGGTCCCTAGACTCGCACCAGGGCGGAAGGGGGTGACGGGATGGCCAGAACCCACCAGTTCTCGGTCTGCTCGAAGGCCGAAGTCATGCTGCTCCTGGAGCTCGCCAGGGAGCATGAGCCCCACATCCACCTCTCCTTCCGCGAATACGGGGAGATCCTCCAGATCTACCTCGAGACCGACAGCATCGAGTTGAGCGAGTACCTCAACTACATGCTCAAGCGCCTGCGCGAGCAGCAGCTGCGGATCGAGGCGAGCTTCCAGCGCCCCGGCGCGGGCGCCCCGCACTAAGAGCGTCCGGCATCCGCGTCGAACCGCCCGACGCCCTCGCGACGAAGAGGACCCCGATGGCCCAAGCCGAGGACCCCAAGCAAGCAAGACCGCCCGAAGCGCCCCCCGAATCGACCACCATCGAGGTGGGCGGCGAGATCTACACGATCGATCGCGAGCTGAGCGCGGTGCTCGCGAGCGGCATCCCCGCCGTGCTCACGTCCTGCCGGCACGGCCGCGAGGTCATCAAGCAGGAGAACCTCTTCCTGGTCAGCGACATCGACGGCAACGTCTACCCCGGCTGCGGGTGCGGCATGGGCCTCTACGCCGCCGACACGCGCTTTCTGAGCGGGTGGATCTTCCAACTCGAGGACAAGGTGCCCAGCCTGCTGTCGAGCTCCAGCGAGCGCACCTACCTGTCCCAGATCGAGTTCATGAACCAGGTGCTCAAGTACCCCGACGGCCGCATGATCCCCCAGGAGACCGTGTACATCTCGAGCGATCGCGCCATCGAGGACGTGGTCCGCGACCGGGTCAAGATCGTCAACTACAACCCCTTCTCGGCCGAGTTGACCTTCTCGCTGGAGTTCCGGGCCGACTACGCCGACATGTTCGAGGTCCGTGGCATGCACCGCCAGCACCACGGCCTCTTCCTCCAGCCCAAGATCGAGGGGCACACCCTGATCCTGGCCTACATGGGCGAGGACAAGACCTTCCGCCAGACCCGGATCACCTTCGACGTCGCGGCGAGCGCCTTCCAGATCGAGCCGCTCGCCCCCGAACACGCCTCGGTCGGCGGGATCGTGCGCTTCACCCTGCCCTGCCCCGGCCACGGGGCCGAGACGGTCTTCGCCTACACCGTCGAGACCCTGATCGCCGGCGAGGGGTCGCTCGCGGCCGACAAGCGTGAGGAGAGCTTCGAGCGCTTCGTCGAGCGACTGGACGTCGCCTCCAAGCGCAAGGTCTCGGGCTGCACCCGGCTCATCACCAGCAACGCCATCTACAACCTGATCCTCTCGCGCAGCGAGCGCGACATCGCGGCCCTCTCGACCATGTATCCGACCGGGCCATACCTCGCGGCCGGCATCCCCTGGTACACCGCCCCCTTCGGCCGGGACGGGATCCTGACCGCCTTCCAGTCCCTGATGCTCAGGCCCGACCTGGCCTACGGCACCCTGCGCTACCTGGCGGCCCACCAGGCCCGCGAGGACGAGAGCTTCCGCGACGCGGAGCCCGGCAAGATCCTGCACGAGCTGAGGGTGGGCGAGCTCGCCCGGCTCGGCCAGATCCCCCAGACCCCTTACTACGGCTCGGTGGACTCCACCCCCCTCTTCCTCATCCTGCTCTCCGAGACCTACCGCTGGACGGGTGATCTGGACCTGGTGCGGGAGCTGTGGGACGCGGTCGAGGCCGCCCTCATGTGGATCGAGGTGTACGGGGACCTGGACGGGGACGGCTTCGTCGAATACGAGCGGCGCTCGCCCTTGGGCCTCGTGGTCCAGGGCTGGAAGGACTCGGTCAACTCGGTGATTAGGCCCGACGCGACGCTGGCCACCGGACCGATCGCCCTGGCCGAGGTCCAGGGCTACGTCTACGACGCCAAGAAGCGGATCGCCCAGCTCTGCTACACCCTCGACCTGCGGATCCTCGGCGATCGCCTCAACCGAGAGGCCGACGAGCTCAAGGAAGCCTTCAACCACGCCTTCTGGTCGGAGGAGGACGGCTTCTACGTGCTCGCCCTCGACGGCGACAAGAAGCAGGTCCGCACCCCCACCTCCAACCCCTGCCACGGCCTGTGGAGCGGGCTCATCCCCGAAGAGCGCATCCCCGGCATGGTCCAGTTCATGATGGGCAAGGGCATGTACTCCGGCTGGGGGATCCGCACGCTCTCGGCCGATAGCCCGGTCTACAACCCCATGAGCTACCACAACGGGACCGTCTGGCCCCACGACAACAGCCTGATCGCCCTCGGCCTCGCCCAGCACGGCTACAAGCAGGAGGTCCTGGTCCTGCTCGATTCCCTCTACCAGGCCTCCCTGCACTTCCCCTACTACCGCTTGCCCGAGCTGTTCTGCGGCTTCCCCAAGGAAGGGGATCTGGATCGCCCCGTGCCCTACCCGGTGGCGTGCAGCCCGCAGGCCTGGGCGGCGGGCACCATCTTCCTGCTGTTGCAGAGCGCGCTCGGCATCGTGCCGGACGCGGCGGGCAACGCCCTGCGCATCGTCCAG
The DNA here is from genome assembly GCA_017744355.1 of bacterium. Taxonomy (NCBI): domain Bacteria; species bacterium. Next base: position 258,374 of record JAGIBK010000003.1, read on the forward strand.
CCGCAGCTGCCCACCTGGCTCGAGGAGGTGCGGATCGACGGGCTGCGCATCGGCCAGTCCAAGCTCGACCTCCAGTTCATGCAGTACAGCGGGATCACCACCGCCCGCGTGCTCTCCAAAGAGGGACGGGTCAAGGTCCTGATCGAGGGCTGAGGCCGCAAGCAGCAGACTGGCGCCGACAAGACATGGTACACTGGACCCGCACCGCGCTTATGCAGCCAAAGGAGAAGCCCACGTGGACGCGAACAACTTTCGAACCCTTGGGGAATGCGAGTTCGGCACGGTCTGGTTCGTCGAGAACGAGGGCAAGGTCGTGGTCAACGCTTACCAGGCTGCGCTCTACTTCAGCCTCGAGGACTTCGCCTCCTTCGCCAAGATGATCACCGAAGCCGATAAGCGCTTCCAAGGGGCCCTCAAGCCTGCGCCCCAGGCTCCGGCTCCCGCCCCGGGCGGCAAGATTCGCCAGTTCCGGCCGGCCCAATCCACCCCGGACAACGACTAAGCGGGGGTTTCGGCGCCCCCGCGCCCCGAGATCTTCGTCGTTTTGCCCGAAGGCCCCACGCCTCTCCCTGACTAGCATAGGGGGAGGTTTTTTTGCGTGGTGCACCTTGTAAAGCCTGAAATGAGGAGGGATCGGCATGCTGACCGACGCAGAGATCCACGATTCCGTCGCCGCGGCCCTGACCCGCGACCCTAGGGTGAGGGCCCAGAGCGAAGGGGGGGCCGTCAAGATCCGCTGTCAGGGCGGGACGGTGCTACTCGAAGGGTTGGTCGAAAGCCTCGGCGAGAAGATGACCTGCGAGCGGCTGATCCAGGAGGTGCGCGGGGTCCAGGAGGTCATCAACCACCTCAAGCTGCGGCCGATACCGGTGCGCACCGACGACCAGATCCTCGCCCACGTCCGCAACGGCCTGGAAGAGGACCCCTACATCGACGAGAAGAAGCTCTCGATCCACGTCGAGAACGGGGTGGTGACGCTCACGGGCAGCCAGGACGCCCTGGCCAAGAAGCGCCTGGCGGGGCTCATCGCCTGGTGGGTCGCGGGGGTGGCCGACGTTCGCAACCAGATCGCCGTCGAGCCCCACGAGGACGACTCGGACGACGAGATCACCAACGCCGTCCGGGTGGCCTTCGACAAGGACAAGCTGATCGACTCCCTGCGCTTCCAGGTGACGACCCGGGGCGGGGTGGTCTACCTCTCGGGCGTCGCCCGCTCCAGCGCCGAGCGCCAGGCCGCCGTGGACGACGTCTGGGCGGTGTGGGGGGTGCGCGACGTGCACACGGAGGTCGCCATCGAGGCGTGACGTTGCCCGACCGGCGCGCGCATGCCACAATGGGCTTTCGGTCCCCCTCAAATGTAGCGAGTGCTTTCCCCATGAAAAAAGCCATCATCACCACCGCCAAGGGCGATATCGAGATCGAGCTCTTCACCGACGACGCCCCCAACACCGTCGCCAACTTCGAGAAGCTCGCCACCTCCGGCTACTACGACGGCCTCACCTTCCACCGGGTGATCCCCAACTTCGTGATCCAGGGCGGTTGCCCCGAGGGCACCGGCCGCGGCGGCCCCGGCTACACCATCCCCTGCGAGATCAACCCCCGCAAGCACGGCACCGGCGCCCTCTCCATGGCCCACGCGGGCAAGGACACCGGCGGCAGCCAGTTCTTCATCACCCACAGCCCCCAGCCCCACCTGGACGGCGTTCACACCGTCTTCGGCCAGGTCATCAAGGGCCAGGAGATCGTCGACGCCATCCGCCCCATGGACAAGATGGAGAAGGTCGTCATTCAGGAAGCCTAAGCCTCCACGCGAGCGTTGCGGCCCAGGCCGCGGCCCGCTAGGATCGAAGGGCGTTCCCCGCGCGGGGAACGCCCTCTTTCTTGGTGATCGCGAAGGAGAAAGCCGCCATGCGCGCGCCCTCTGGGATCGGCAAGGCCCTGGCCACCCCTGACGGCCGGACGCATGGGCGCGTCTCGGACGTGGTCTTCGACCTGGCGACGGGGCTGATCCTTGGCTACGAGATCGTTCGGCCCGACCTCTCCCGGCGGATGGTGCCGGCCATTGCCCCGGTGCGCGAGGACGCCGAGCGGATCGTGGTCCCCCCTGCCGCCATCGCGGCCGCCACGGAGGACCTCTCGGCCCTCATGGCCCTCAGGGACCCCGTGAGCGGGGCGATCCTGTTCCCCCTGGCCGAGGAGGACTAGCCTCGTCGGGGGATAACCCCCGAGAAAAGAGGGGATAACTCTCTTCCAGCCCCTCACGAAAAATTGGTAACTTCGGACGCATGACGATCTGATCCTCACCTCAGCAGTCCGGAGGCCCCCTCGTGAAAGCCCACTCGATCCTCGTGTTGGTCGGCGCGGCCCTGGTCGCCAGTTGCGCGACCACGACCGCCCCGTCGGTCGCCAACGGCCAGGCGCGCGTGTCCCTCCTGGCCTCGTTGCAGGCGGGGTCCTTCCGCGCCCAGAGCACCGTCGTGCCCTACACCCCTGCCGACGTCCAGCACCTGAGGCTGGACGTCTTCAAGCTGGTGCAGGGCTCCGAGGTCGCGGTGGTGGATGCCGAGCGCAACCTCCCGATGACCCTCGACATCGCCAGCGGCAGCCTCGGCAAAGCGATCGAGCTCTCCGGACTCAACCTGGACACCACCTACCGCATCCGCGGCTACGCCTACGACGCCCCGGGCACCGCGCACCTCATCAGCAAGGACGCCCTCGTCGACGTGCGCGTCACCCACGACGACCGCCCCGAGTTCGCGACCTTGCCCGTTCGGCTGATCGACAAGGTCTTCAACGGCGAGGCGTCGTCGGACATCGCCATCAGCAGCGGCAGCGTCACCTACACCGGCAGCGAGAGCATCACGCTGTCGAACTAGCGCACATCGAGGTCCCCATGATCCCTTCTCGCCTCAATCGCCTGCTGGCCGCGACCCTCTGCCTCGCGGCCACTGCGGCGAGCGCCAACGCCCAGGCCGTCGCCCCTCGCCTGGAGAACAGCCTCACGGCCGGCGGCCTCAACATCGCCCCGCGCTACCTCGACAGGCCCGGCGACGTGGACCTGAACCTGCTGGGCGGCTTCGTCAACTTCCCGACCACGGGCGGGAGCCTCCTGGGCGGCCAGGTGGGGCTCCAGGCGCGGTTGAGCGATCGCCTCCAACTGCTGGCGAACCTCGGCCCCCTGAACGAGATCGGCCTGCGCGGGCCGCTGTGGACGGGCGAGGCCACGCGCCTCGGTTGGGCGGCCCACTACCGCTCGGATCTCTACTTCGCGATCGCGCCGAGCTTCGGCCTTCCTGCTCCGATGTTCGGCCTCGTGCCGTTCCCGGGCTCGGTGGGGCAGGGCGCGGAGCTCAAGCTGAACGCCATGCACGCCTGGAACGGCCTGAGCCTCTACGCCTCACCGCTGGTGGCCGTGATGAGCAACCGCAGCATGGCCGGCCTCGACGTCGGCGTCGACTGGACCCTGGATCGCTGGGGGCTCGGGTACGCCGCCGAGTACCGCCGCAACGTGCACAACCCGCGCCAGGCCCATGGCTCGCTCGTCGATTCCGAGCTCCAGCACAGCGTGGGCATGCGCTTCTCGCTGGACGAGCGCAAGTACCTCCAGGCCAACTATTATCACCTTCCGACCGACACCTACGGCATCACGAACCAGACCTTCCTGGTCGGCATGGGCATGCGCCTGCTGGGCGAGGTTCGACGCCCCACCTTGGCGGTGGCCCCGACGCCCGCACCCACTCCGGTGCCGCTGGCGACGCTGGCTCCAGCCACTCCGGCGCCCGAGCCCGATCCCACTCCGACGCCTTCCCCCACCCCGGCCCCTCGGGCCGTCGAGGCCGAGGTCTGGCGTCTCGAAGGGCGCCTGTTCAGCTCCAAGCTGCCTGGAGGCAATCCGGGCAAGGCCTTGCCCGTTCACCTCAAGCGCAAGGAAGGCCGCACCTTCGTGAACCTCGAGCTGAGCACCCTCACGGACGCCTCGGGCAACTTCGTTTTCGACGGCCTGCGCGGCGGCGAGTACCAGGTGGTCTACCGGGATCGCGGCGAGCTTGCCGACTCGGTGGGGGTCGCCGTCTCGAACGCGGTGGCGGTGCGCCGCAACCGGCCGGCGCGCGTGGAGATGGACCTGGCATGGGACGAAGCGGCCCTGCAAGACACGCGCTCGAACGGCGCGCACGTCATCGCTTGGAGCCGAAAGCCCGGCGCGCCCGACGCGCACTTCCAGGGAGTCGTTCGCTCCAACCCGAACGACTCGCGGACGGACGTCGTCGCCTTCCCCAAGGCCCCCACGACCGGCACGACGGGGCAGTTCGCCGCCTCACCCCAGATCGAGGGACGCAAACTCTATTACTTCGTCAAGTACTGGAAGCGGGGCAGCAGCTTCAACGGCGCAACCTATTACGGGCAATCCAAGGTGCGAGTGCTCGGCGCCCCCCAGCCCGGGAGGTAGCGACGTGACGACGTTCCAGCCTCGAGGAAGGATCCATGCCATGACCGCGCTTCGACTTTTCATCCCCGCGATCGCCACCGTCACCCTGGCCGGCTGCTTCTACGTCCCCCTGGGGAGCCTCCCGCAGCTCACGGGGACCGTGTACAGCCCGGCGGCGCAGGCGCGAAAGGACCTCAGCGTCCCGGGCGTGGAAGTGGCGACGGGCAGCGTGGTGCACAACGGCAACGTGACGTTCAAGTAGCGAAGAGGACGACGACCCGATGCTCTCCAGCCGATTCAAGTACCTGCCCCTCGGGCTCGCCGTCGCCCTGACGGCCTGCACCGCCGCGCGTCCCGGCGTGCCGAACCTGGACGCCGCCCAGGCGACGGGGACGGCCAGCCTCGCCCTCAAGCCGAAGGTCGAGGCGTCCCGGTACGCGCAGGCCATCCTCAACCCCCACACCATCGCCTCCATCCAGCGCCTCGACGTGGTGCCCTACCTCCAGGTCGCTCCCGGTACCTTCTGGGGCCTCTCGGCGACGACGGGGCTGGCGACGGACTCGACCGACATCACCAAGCTGCTGCGGGCGAGCATGGCCTCGCCCTCCATCGACCTCGACAAGACGATCACCCTGGGGAACCTGCGGCCCAACGCGACCTACCGCATCTTCGCCCAGGCCTATGACAGCAAAGGCGTCCTGATCTCGACCAACGACGCCAGCTCCTCGCTGACGCTGAGCGTCGGGGACGCTGGCACCCAAACGGTCGAGAGCCTCCCAATCAAGCTGGTGGACGTGCCCTTCGCGGCGAACGCCACCGTCGTGCTCTCGAACTCGGGCGGCAGCGCCTACGACCACGTGGTCACGGACCTGGCCGTGGTGGTGAGCGGCAGCGAGGTCGCGATCGCCAACACCACCACCACCCACGCCTATGGCCTGCATCCCCGCACCATGTCGCTGAGCAACCTCCAGGGCAACACGACCTACCGGATCAAGGCCTCGATCCGGGACGCCGCCGACACCCAAGTCGGCACCGCCTCGGTCGATCTTGCGGTGATGAACGAGACCGCCCCCACCTTCAACTGCCCGATCCCCGTCCCCTACCTCACGAGCACATTCGCGGGGAAATCGGGAACGTGGGGCACGCTGGACGGAACGGGCGCGGCCGCGCGCTTCAATGCGCCCGGGTACGTGGCAGTGGACGCTACGGGCAACCTCTTCGCAGCCGACTACGGCAACAGCACCATCCGCAAGATCACCCCGGCGGGCGTCGTCTCCACCCTCGCGGGAACGGCGCTGGCCACCGGGTCCGTTGACGCCACCGGAGCGGCAGCGCGCTTCAATCGCCCCTACGGGATCGCAATTGACGCCGCCGGCACCCTCTACGTGGCGGACACGGAGAACCACACCATCCGCAAGATCAGCCCCTCGGGGGACGTCTCCACCCTCGCGGGTCAGGCCGGCGCCACCGGCTCGGTGAACGCCAACGGCTCCGCCGCGCGCTTCTACGAGCCGACGGACATGGCGGTGGACGCTGCGGGCAACCTCTACGTGGCGGATTCATCCAACCACATGATTCGCAAGGTCACCCCCGCAGGCGACGTCACCACCGTCGCTGGCCAGGCAGGGGTCATGGGCTCGGCGAACGGCGTCGGGACGGCCGCGACCTTCTATGCGCCCTACGGCCTCGCGGTCGATGGCTCGGGTACCCTCTACGTGACGGACGCGAACAACCTCGTTCGCAAGATCACCCCCGCAGGCGACGTCACCACCATCGCGGGCCGGGCTGGAGTGGCGGGCTCGGCGAACGGCGTCGGGACGGCCGCGACCTTCAATAACCCCAATGCCGTCAGGCTGGATGCCTCGGGGAACCTCTACCTGGCGGATTCGGACAACAGGACCATCCGCAAGATCACCCCAAACGGCGTCGTCACCACCCTCGCAGGCAAGGTCGGGGTCACAAGCTCGGTGGACGGCCGGGGCCCGGAGGCGACCTTCAGGTTTCCCTTCGGCCTCGCGCTGGACGCGTGGGGAAACCTCTACGTGACGGATTCAAACAGTCACTGCATCCGCAAGCTTCAATAGGGTGAGCACCATGCATCAGACGAACCTACGACTTTTCGGCGCCGGCCTGGGCCTCGCCATGCTGGCCGGATGCGCCCTGGCCCCTACGATCCGCGCGAATCAGGCGACCTTGAGCCTGACGCCCACGGTCCGGCAGGAAGGCCTCAAGACCCTGGCGGCAGGCCTCTCGCCCTACACGCCGGAGGATGTCGATCACCTGCAGATCAAGGTCTTCAAGCTGGTGGGAGACAGCGAAGTCCCGCTCCTCGGGAACGACAACCTCCCGGTGACCTTGGACGTCGCGAGCACCAGCCTCGGCAAGTCCGTCCTGCTCGCCAACCTCCACTTCGACACCACCTACCGCATCCGGGGCTACGCCTACGCCGACGCGGGCACCGCGAGCCTCATCAGCAGCGCGAGCTCTTTCGTCGACGTCGGCCTCGGCCGCGACGATCGCCCCGCAAAGGCCACCCTCCCGGTCCAACTGGTCGATAAGGCCACGAACTACAGCGCGACCAGCCCAGGCATCAGCTTGACGAACGGGGCGTACGTCGCGAGCGGCTCGACGGGCCTGAACGCCAAGGTGGTCGTCACCACCCTCGCGGGCAAGCCCTCGATCACCGGCGCGGCCGACGGCGTCGGGACGGCTGCGACCTTCTATGCGGCCTTCGGCATCACGACGGACGCTGCAGGCAACGTCTACGTGGTGGATCGCAGCAACTGCAACATCCGCAAGATCACCCCCGCAGGGGTCGTCACCACCCTCGCGGGCCTGGCCGGGGTCATGGGCACGACGGACGGTGCGACGTCGAGCGCGAGGTTCAGGCTTCCTAGCGGCTTGGCCTCGGACGCCGCGGGCAACCTCTACGTGGGGGACAGCTGGAACTCCTCCATCCGCAAGGTCACCCCCGCGGGGGTCGTCACGACCTTTGCAGGCATGAGCGGGGTCAGCGGCACGGCGGACGGCGCGACATCGAGCGCGCGCTTCACTTCCCCCAACGGGATGGCGGTGGATCGCGCAGGCAACGTCTACGTGGCCGACACGAACGCGAACACCATCCGCAAGATCACCCCCGACGGCGTCGTCAGCACCCTCGCGGGGGCGAGCGCCACCGGCTCGGTGGACGCCACCGGCACGGCCGCACGCTTCAACAAGCCCTGGGGCGTCACGGTGGACGCCTCAGGCACTCTCTACGTGGCGGACACCGAGAACTACACCATCCGCAAGATCACCCCCGACGGCGTCGTCACCACCCTCGCGGGCCAGGTCGGCGTCATGGGCAACACCAATGGGACCGGCGCGGCTGCGACCTTCGGCACCGTATATGGCTTGGCGGTGGATGCCCTCGGCGATGTCTACGTGGCGGATATGACCGCTCACCTCATCCGCAAGATCAGCCCTGCCGGCCAAGTCTCCCCCTTCGCCGGGTATGGGGGGAGCTGGCCCGTCGTGGACGGGGTGAAGCCCGCCGACTCCGCCTTCAATCAGCCCCAAGGGGTGGCGGTGGATGCCACCAACAACATCTACATATCGGACACCAACAACCGCGTGGTCCGAAAGATCCAGTGACGCACCGATGAGGAGCTCTGAGATGAAAGCCTTTTCCTTCACCGTCGCCATGGCCCTGATCGTGTCATCGGGCTGCACCACGCCGATCGGCGCGAGCCAGGCCAACGGCCATGCAAGCGTGCGCCTCGTCCCTACCGTGCAAGCCGGCGCCTACCGCACCCAGGCCGAGATCACCCCCTACGGCCAGGCCGATATCGTCCACCTGCAGGTCAAAATCTTCGAGCTGAGCAACGGCTCCGAGGTCCCGGTGGTGGACGCGGGCAACCGGCCGCTCTTGAAGGACATCCCCAACGCCAACCTGGCGCAGCCGATCGCGTTCGGGAACCTGAACTTCAAGACCACCTACCGCATCCGTGCCTACGCCTACGGTGACGCGGGCACCGCGAGCCTCATCAGCGACTCCGTCGGGGCTTCCTACGTCGATCTACCCGTCGAGTCCGACGATCGGCCGCAGCTCGCGCCGCTGCCCGTCAAGCTGATCGACCGGGTCTTCGACGGCCAGGCCACCTCGGCCGTCACCATCAGCAGCGGCAGCGTCACCAACGCGGGCTCGGAGAGCATCCGCCTCGCCCCTTGAGATTTCGAGAATCCCTCACGCACGAAGCCTCGCCGAAACAATCGGCGAGGCTTCGTGCGTAAGAAAAGGGTCGGCTAGAGCAGCTCGCCCAGGTTGGCCATCTCGATGGCCGAGACGGCGGCCTCCCAGCCCTTGTTGCCGGCCTTGGTGCCGGCGCGCTCGACGGCCTGCTCGATGGTGTCGGTCGTGAGCACCCCGAAGATCACGGGCACGCCGGTCGAGAGGGCGGTATTCGCCACGCCCTTGGCGACCTCGGCCGAGACGTAGTCGAAGTGGGGGGTCGAGCCGCGGATCACCGCGCCGAGGCAGATGACGGCGTCGTACTGGCCGGACTTGGCGAGCTTGCTAGCGACCAGCGGGATCTCGAAGGCGCCGGGCACCCAGACGACGGTCACGTTCTCGTCCTGGCCGCCGTGGCGCTCGATGGCGTCGAGGGCACCCGAGAGCAGGCGGCTGCCGATGAACTCGTTGAAGCGGCCGACGACGATGGCGAAGCGATGATTGCCGGCGAGCAGCTTGCCGCCGATGACCTTGGGCATGAAGGGATCCTTCCTGTGACGGGGCCCTGCGCTACGAGAGCAGGTGCCCGAGCTTCTCTTCCTTGGTTTCTAGGTACTTCTCGTTGTAAGGGTTGCTCGCGATGCGGATCGGCACCCGATCCAGCACTTCGAGGCCGTAGCCGTCGAGGGCAGCGACCTTGCGCGGGTTGTTGGTCAAGAGCCGCATGCGCGTGACGCCCAAATCCAAGAGGATCTGGGCCCCGATCCCGAAGTCGCGCAGATCCGCCGGGAAGCCGAGCTTGAGGTTGGCCTCGACCGTGTCGAGCCCCTGCTCTTGCAGGCGGTAGGCGTGGATCTTGTTGAGCAGGCCGATGCCGCGCCCCTCTTGGCGAAGGTAGACGAGCACGCCGTGGCCGTCACGGGCGATCGCCTCCAGGGCGCGATCGCGCTGGGGGCCGCAGTCGCAGCGCAGCGAGCCGAAGGCATCGCCCGTCAGGCACTCGGAGTGCATGCGCACCAGCGCCCCCTCTTTGGTCGGGTCGCCCATGACGAGGGCCACGTGGTGCGAGCCGTTGAGGGTGTTCTCGTAGCCGACGATGGTGAACTCGCCGAACTTGGTGGGCAGCTTGGCCTCCGAGTGGCGAACGACGTAGCGCTCGCTCTCGGCGCGGTAGGCGATCAGCTTGGCGACGCTGGTGACGAGCAGGTCGTGGGCCGCGGCGAACTGCTGCAAGTCGGGCAGGCGCGCCATGGTCCCGTCGGGGTTGAGGATCTCGCAGATCACCCCGGCGGAGTTGAGACCCGCCAGGCGCGCGAGGTCGACCGAGGCCTCCGTGTGGCCCGCCCGCACGAGTACCCCGCCCGGCTTCGCGATCAAGGGGAAGATGTGGCCGGGCCGGCGCAGATCCTCGGGGCGGGTGTGGGGGTCGAGCGCCACCTGGACGGTGCGGGCGCGGTCGTGGGCCGAGATGCCCGTGTCGCCTGCCGCCGCGTCCACCGAGACGGTGAAGGCGGTGGCGTGGGTGTCGGTGTTGGTCTGAACCATGGGCGCCAGATCGAGGGCGGCGGCGCGCTCGGGGGTCAGGGTCAGGCAGATGAGGCCGCGGCCGTGGGTGGCCATGAAGTTGATGGCCTCGGGGGTCGCGAACTCCGCGGCCATGACCAGGTCGCCCTCGTTCTCGCGATCCTCGTCGTCCACCACCACGACCATCTGGCCGTTGCGGACGGCCTCCAGGACCTCGGGGATCTCGGCAAAGCGCTTCATTGGTTAACCAACTATTCTAGAAACCCGCAGCGGGCGAGTTGCTCGTAGCTCAGGCCCTTGGGCGCCCCGGCGGGGGCGGCGCCCCCGTCGAGGAAGCCCGCGAGCATCCGTCGAACGTACTTGGCGATGAGGTCGACCTCCAGGTTGACCGCATCGCCCGGCGAAATTGAAAGCAGGGTCGTCTTGGCGCCGGTGTGGGGGATGAGGGTGACGGTGAAGCCGGTCGAGGAGACTTCGTTGACCGTGAGGCTCGTGCCGTCGATGGTGATGGAGCCCTTGGGCACCAAGTAGGTCGCAAGCTCCCCCGGCATCTCGAATGCGAGGCGGTGGGCCTCGCCGAGGGGGGTACGCGAGACGAGCCGCCCCACCCCGTCCACGTGGCCCGAGACCAGGTGGCCGCCCAGGCGATCGCCGAGGGCCATGGCCCGCTCGAGGTTCAGGCGGCGACCCGCCTGCCAGGTGCGGGCGGTCGTCACGTCGAGGGTGGACTCGGAAATGTCGGCGGTGAAGCGATCGCCCCCGAGGGTGGTGGCCGTGAGGCAGATGCCGTTGACCGCCACGCTGTCGCCGAGCTTGAGCGTGGGAGCGATGAAGGGCGCGAGCAGCGTCACCTGGGTGCCACGCCGCGCCAAGAGGGTCCCGACCTCCTCGACCAAACCGGTGAACATCGATAAAACGTCCTTATGACTAGCCTTCCGGGTCATGATACCCGCTGCTTCGTGTCGGGGCAAGGGCGAGGGACTGGCATGGACTCACGCGGGCCGGAGCCCTTGAAACGCGACGCGCGGCGAAGTCCCCGAGTTGGGGACCTCGCCGCGCGGTGCCGGCTCGCCTCAGCGCGGCCTGGGCGTCGGACTTGGCTTGGCCGCTGGCGTCTGGGTGGTCTGCGTCGTCTGGCGTAACTTGGGCTTGGCGGGTTCGGAGCGCGGCTCCGCGGCGGGCTGCGCCGTCCGCACCATGGCGGGCTTGGCCTGCTCTTGCGGACGCTTGCCCATCATGTGGGCGCACCCCGCGAGCACCACGGCACCGGTGACCGCGGCGAGCATCAGTCTCCCGTTCGAATGACCCCTCATGCACGATCCTCCCTGAACAAGCGGCAGAACGCACGGCTGCCAGCAAGTCCAGGGTAGGGGGTCGGAAAAGGCGAGCGTTAGATCGGCATGGCCAAGGGCCCCCGTCGGGGAAGACTAGCTCCCGTGCTTGAGGTACATGGTCTGGGTCTCGGTGTAGAAGTCGATGGCCGCGGGGCCCATCTCGCGCCCGCCGAAGCCCGAGTCCTTCATGCCGCCGAAGGGTAGGTGCACCTCGCTGAAGACCGAGGCGCAGTTGACGTGCGCGAGGCCGGTACGCAGCCGCTCGGCGTAGACGAAGGCCTGATGCATGTCGCGGGTGAAGATCGCCGAGGAGAGGCCGTAATCCACGTCGTCGGCGATCGCAAGCGCCTCGTCGATCGTCTCGACCTCGATGACGGCGAGCACCGGCCCGAAGACCTCCTCGCAGGCCACGGCGTGCTCGTGCTTCACCCCGGTCAGCAGGGTGGGCTCGAAGAAGTAGCCCTTCTTGTACTCGCCCCCCATCCGGTGGCCGCCATAAGCAAAAGTGGCCCCCTCTTGGCGGGCGATCGCCATGTAGCGCTCAACCTTGTCCATGGCCTCCTGGTTGATGAGGGGGCCCATGGTGTTCTCCTCGTCGAGGCCGGGACCGACCTTGAGGGCCTGAACGTGGGCCATCAGGCGCTCCACGAGGGGCCTTGCCACCTCCTTGAGGACGATGACCCGGCTGGTGGCCGTGCAGCGCTGGCCGGTGGAGCCCCAGGCGGCCATGGCGATCTCGCGGGCCGCAAGGTCCAGGTCGGCATCCGGCAGGACGATGGCCGCGTTCTTGCCGCCGAGCTCCAGCTGCACCTTGGCCAGACGCCCTGCGGCCTGCTGGTTGATCCGCTTGCCCACCGCGGTCGAGCCGGTGAAGGAGAGGGCCCGGACGCCCGGATCCGCCACCAGGGCCGCGCCGACCTTGCCGTCGCCGTGGACCAGGTTGAGCACCCCCGAGGGCAGCCCCGCCTCGGCGAAGGCCTTCACGATCAGGGCGGCGCAGATGGGCGTCTGCTCGGCGGGCTTGAGCACCACGGCGTTGCCCGTGACCAGGGCCGGCACCAGCTTCCAGGCGGGAATAGCGAAGGGGAAGTTCCAGGGGGTGATGAGGCCCACGACCCCGAGCGCTCGACGCACGGTGTAGGCGAACATGCCGGGCTGCTCGCTGGGCACGGTCAGGCCGTGCATGCGCCGGGCCTCGCCGTTGAGGTACTCCATGGCGTTGAGGCCCCGGTTGACCTCGACCCGGGCCTCGGCGAGGACCTTGCCGCACTCCCAGCTCAGGACGTGGGACAGGAGTTCGGCCTGGGCGCGCAGGGCGGCGATCGCCCGGGCGATGATCGCTCCGCGCTGGGGGGCGGGCAGGGCCGCCCAGGCGCCCTGAGCCTGGCTCGCCGCCTCGATGGCCGCCTGGACGTCCTCCGCGCTGGAAGCGGGGAAATGCGCAATGATCTCCTTGAAATCGGCGGGGTTCTCGACCTCGAATTTCGCCCCCGAGGCAGCCTGGCGCCACTCGCCACCCACGTGGTTGAGGCGGCCGGTTGCGAGCCACCCCTTGAGTTCGTTGAGATCGGGGCTGGGACGGGTGGTGAGGGTCATGGCGGGCTCCTTCTACTGCGCAGCGCTCTGGGCCCTCATTGTACCGGATAGGAAAAGGCTAGCTCGAAGGGTTGAGGTAGGCCTCCAACCGCACGTCGTCGCCGCTCGGGTAGGCGCGCAGGTCGTACAGGGCGCGCGCATCGGCCATGGCCTTGATGCCCTCGCCTTCGATCGGGGTGGGGCTCTGAGTGCCGCCGATCAGCTTGGGGGCGACGAAGTAGACGAGCTTGTCCACCACCCCCTGCGCGAGGGCCGAGGCGTTGAGGCCGCCTCCCCCTTCGAGGAGGACCCCCGAGAGGTCGCGCCGTCCGAGCTCGGCCATCAGCCAGGCGAGGTCCAGGTGACCGTTCGGCAAGGCCGGGGTCGCGACGACCTCGGCGCCGCGGGCTTCGAGCGCCGCGCGCCGGGCCGCCGGGGCCTCGGGCCCCACCGCGATGAGCAGGGGGCTCTCGATGGAGAAGAGACGGGCATCCAGAGGGGTCTCGGCCCGGGGATCCACGATCACCCGGGTGGGCTGGTGGGCTCCTTCGAGCCGGGCGTCGAGGCGCGGGTCGTCGGCGAGAACCGTCTTGATCCCCACCATGACGACCGAGAGCTCTGCGCGCAGGGCCTGGACGTACTCCCGCGAGACCGGGCCGCTGATCCACTTGCTCTCGCCCGTCTCGGTCGCGATCTTGCCGTCCATGGTCATGGCCATCTTCATGACGACGAAGGGCAGACGGGTGCGGACGTGCTTGAAGAAAACCTCGTTGAGGCGCCGGGCCTCGTCGGCGCAAAGGCCCCAGGCCACCTCAACCCCGGCGGCCGTCAGGACGGAGACCGCCTGCGAGGCCGTCAGGGGATTGGGATCCTCGACGGCGAAGACCACCCGCGCGACGCCGGCGTCGATCAGGGCCTGGGTGCAGGGGCCGGTCCGGCCCCGATGGTTGCAGGGCTCGAGGGTCACGTAGGCGGTGGCGCCCCGGGCGCGATCGCCCGCCTCTCTGAGGGCGAAGACCTCGGCGTGAGGCTCGCCCAGGCGAGGGTGGAAGCCCTCGCCGACCCCCTCGCCGTCCTTGACGATCACCGCCCCCACCATGGGGTTGGGCGCGGTCCAACCCGCCCCGCGATGGGCCAATTCGAGGGCGCGCCGCATCCAGCGCTGGTCATGCTCGGTTGTGATCATCTTCACACGGGCCTTTGACATCCGGGGGAACGTGGTAGAACAAGCTTACATCCATCCTGGAGGTATCGTCATGCGTCGATGGGCCAGCGCGCTCGCCCTCGCGTCCGTCCTGGCCGTCGTCTCGCCAGCCGACGCCGCCATCAACCTGAACAGCGACTTCGTGCCGGATCCCGGCCGCATGGAGCTGCTCACCTACGGCTACTACTCCCCCTACACCCTGCGGGTCCTGAACGGCGCGGTCTACTCGGCCAACCCCGTGGGCTCGGCCTATCACTGGTTCGAGGCCTGGAACAGCTTCGAGGTCGGCCTTCTCCCCGACACCAGCCTGACGATCCTCGCCCCCTTCGACCTGACCCAGTCCTTCGACGGCAGCGATCGCTACACCGGCCTGACCGACCTCTCGGTGGCCCTGGGGCGCAAGCTGTGGAGCAACGACCTGGGGGGCCTCAAGGCCCGGCTGCGCGTGAACGCCCCAGTGGGGCCGCTCGGCTCCGAGGCGCACTCGGTGGGCCTGGACACCATGCTCAGCCAGGCGATCATCCCCGAGGTGCTGACCGCCACCGCCAACTTCAACTATCGCTACAGCCTCCACCAGACCGTGCGCGACGAGGAGACCCTCCTGCCGCACACCAGCTGGGCGGGCCACGTCGCGGAGCTGAGCCTGGGCGTCGACTACGCCATGAGCCCCTCCTTCGATCTGGTCTTCGAGGTCCTGGGCCAGTTCGAGGGGCGCGCCGAGAGCGATCGCAAGCCCGATCCCGCCTCGGGGGCCATGGTCCTCACCCTCGCTCCAGGCCTCAACTGGAAATTCAACGACCAGTTCTCCCTCCAGGCCTCCCTGCTGGCTCCCGTCCTGCGCGGGGGGTACCAAGACTCCTACTCGTTCGGCGGCTTGGCGGGAATCTGCCTCGATTTCTAGGCGAAACGGCGCTTATCCCGCCCTCCGGCACCTTTGCGCCGAACAGCGCAGCCCCCACGTGCGCGGGCTCACATCCCCCCCTGAAAAGTCGGCCTAAAGATGCTTGGCCAATGTCGCCTAGGCGCGAGCCCCCCTTTCAGCGAATGCTCCTTCAAGCACGCAAGAAGGGAGCAAAACGCCATGACTCACTCCAACTTCGGCACCAATCTCTTCAAGGTCGCGAGCACCTCCAACCCCGCCTCGGTCGCCGGCGCCATCGCCGGGACCCTGCGCGAGAAGGGGCGGTGCGAGATGCAGGCCATCGGGGCGGGCGCCATCAACCAGGCCATCAAGGCGATCGCCATCGCCCGGGGATACGTGGCCCCTTCCGGGATGGACCTGGTCTTCGTGCCGGCCTTCCTCGACATCGAGATCCAGGGCGAGGAACGCACCGCCATCAAGTTCGTGATCGAGCCGCGCCGGACTTAACGCAACCTTAGTCTTTGCTTGACGGTCGCTCGGGGATGGCGCTACAATAGTGGCTCTGTCTAGCTACTAGACAACGTCATTCGGGCGACACCGCTCGGATCCGGTTTCAAAGACCCGAGAGGCACTCGGCTACCGGATGCGGCGCGTCTCGCAACTGAGGAGAAAGCCCAATCATGTACGCCATCATCGCCACCGGCGGCAAGCAGATCCGCGTCGAAGAAGGCCGTTTCGTCGACATCGAGCTGATCGCTGGCAACGAGGGTGACACCATCACCTTCGACAACGTCCTGCTCGTTTCCAAGGACGGCAAGTTCCAGGTCGGCACCCCCAGCGTCTCGGGCGCCAAGGTCACCGGCAAGATCGTCAAGCACGGCAAGGGGCCCAAGCTGATCGTTTACAAGATGCGCCCCAAGAAGCACTACCGTCGCAAGAACGGCCACCGTCAGCCCTTCACCCGGGTGATGGTCGAGTCGATCAGCTTCTAAGCCTTTAGAAAGGACCGCATCGAAAAATGGCACACAAAAAAGGGGTAGGCTCCACCCGTAACGGCCGCGATTCCAACGCCCAGCGCCTCGGCGTCAAGAAGTACGGCGGCGAGCAGGTCATCCCCGGCAACATCATCGTTCGCCAGCGCGGGACCCAGTTCCACCCCGGCGACAACGTCGGCATGGGCAAGGACCACACCATCTTCGCCCTGGTCGAAGGCCTCGTGACCTTCGAGCGCTTCGGCGCCAAGCGCCAGAAGATCAGCGTCCGCCCCGCGGTCGCCAACGCGTAAGCGATCTTCCAATCTGACGAGCCCGCCTCCAGCCGGAGGCGGGCTCGTTCGCGTTTGAATTGCCCAAGCTCTTCCGTCCGGAGGGCGGCTTGACCCTGAGGGGCCCCGGCGGCATCATCAGCCTCGCAGAAGCCCGTCGCGCCGAGCGAGCGGGCAGGGGAAAAGGTGATCGAGCAGGTGAGAGGGAGGGCCCAGCCATGAGCGCCACCGCGAGAATCCGCAACGTCGCCGTCATTGGAGCCCACGGGGTCGGCAAGACCACCCTGGTCGAGAGCATGCTCTTCGACATGGGCATGATCCCGCAGCGCGGGCGGGTCGAGACGGGCAACGCCGCCACCGACTTCGACAGCGAGGAGATCCTGCGTCAGATGTCGGTGCAGACGGGCATCGCTTCGGGCGAGTGGCGCGATTGCGCCCTCAACTTCCTCGACGTGCCGGGGAGTCACGACTTCTCGACCGACGCCAAGCTCGCCATGGCAGCCGCCGATGCGGCGCTGCTCGTCATCAACGCCGCCAAGGGGGTGGACGCCAACACCCGCAAAGCCTTCGAAGCGGCCCGCGAGCTGGAGCTGCCGGTCCTGGTCTTCATCAACGGGGTCGATCAGGACACCGCCAAGCCCTACCCCGCGATCCTCCAGGAGATCCACGAGCGCCTCTCGCCCCACGCCGTGCCGCTCGAATTACCGGTCGGCGAAGGGCGGACCTTCAAGGGCGACGTGGACCTGATCGGCCTCAAGACCTGGTACTTCGCCCCCGAGACCGGCGAGGTCACCGAGGTCCCGAACACGCCCCCGGAGCTCACCGAGCTGGTCCAGCGCTACCACACCACCCTGGTCGAAGGGGTCGCCGAGCTTCACGACGAAGTGCTCGAACGCTACCTGGGCGGCCAGGAGCCCGAGCAGGCCGAGCTCTCCCGGCTCTTGCGCGCGGACCTGCTCGATAACAAGCTGCTTCCGGTCCTGTGCGGCTCGGCCCTCGGCAACGCCGGGGTTCGGCCCCTGCTCGATGCGATCGTCAACCTCGTGCCATCGCCCGCCGATCGTCGCTATCCTTCGCTGCTGGATCTGGACACCCAGGCGCAGGTCCCCCTGAAGCCCGAAACGGAGGGGCCGCTCGTCGCCGTCGTCCTCAAGACCTTCTCGGATCCTTACCTGGGCAAGATCAGCGTCTTCAAGGTGCTATCGGGCAGCCTCGCCTCCGACGCCCACCTCACGAACGCCCAGCGGCAGACCCCCGAGCGCATGGGGCGCCTCTTCAAGCTGGTGGGCAAGAAGCAGCTCCCCGTGGAGCGCTTGGTGGCGGGCGACATCGGGGGCACCACCAAGCTCAAGGAGACCCAGACCGGCGACACCCTGGTCACCGAGGGGCATCCCCCGCGGCGCCTCGCCTACCCCATGCCCACCCCTGCCGCCGCCATCTGGTCGGTGGCCATCTCGCCCGCCGCCAAGAACGACGAGGCGAAGCTTGCGATCGCCCTCTCCAAGCTCAAGGAGGAAGACCCCGCCCTCACCGTCTCGGTGGAGGGACGCACCCACCGCACCGTCCTGAGCGGCCAGGGGCCGACGCACCTTGAGGTGGTCCTGGCCAAGCTCGCCAACCGCTTCAACCTGGAGGTCAAGCAATCCGAGCCCGAGGTGCCCTACCGCGAGACGATCGCAGGCCGCGCCCAGGGCCAGGGCAAGCACAAGAAGCAAACGGGCGGTCGTGGTCAGTACGGGGACGTGTGGCTCAAGATCGAGCCCCTGCCGCGCGGTACGGGCTTCAAATTCGTGGATGCGGTGGTCGGCGGCGCGGTCCCGCGCAACTTCATCCCCGCGGTCGAGAAGGGCGTGCGCGAGACCCTGGAGCAAGGCCTCTTGGCGGGCTACCCCATCGTCGACGTCAAGGTGACGCTGTACGACGGCTCCTCCCACTCGGTAGACAGCTCCGAGATGGCCTTCAAGACGGCCGCGAACCTGGCCATGCGCAAGGTCTTCGCCGAGGCCCAGCCGCTCTTGCTCGAGCCCGTCCTGGACGTTTCGATCTCGGCCCCCGAGGAGGCCCTTGGCGACGTGATGGGCGACCTCAACGGCCGGCGGGCGCACATCGAAGGGATGGACGGCAGCTCCATCCACGCCAAGGTGCCGCTCGCCGAGCTCGCGGGGCTGGTGACGGCGGTGCAGAGCATCACCCGCGGCCAAGGGGCGCTCGAATCGAGCTTCTCCCACTACCAAGAGGTTCCGGGCCACCTGCAGGCCAAGCTGCTCACCGGCCTCAAGGCGGAGACGGCCCCCCACTGAAACCCCCACCCCCCGCACGAAACGTCACAAAGCCGGCGTCCCGAATCATAAACTTATATGAATCAAAACCCTTGCCCTAGAACGGCGAAAAGCCCCGGAGGCAATGCCTCCGGGGCTTTCCTTGAAGCCTTAGCGGCCGCGGCCAGCGCCGGCGAGCTGCTTCTTGCGGCCCTCGATCCGCTCCTTGAGGTTCTTACCGGCGGTCCACACCGGGCTCTTCTTGGCGGGGATCTTGAGGACGGCGCCGGTGCGGGGGTTGCGACCCTCGCGGGCAGCGCGCTGGCGGACCTGGAAGGTGCCGAAACCGACCAGGGTCACCTTGTGGCCGCGCGACAGGGCCTGGGAGATGGCTTCGATGGTGGCGTTGAGGCACTCACCGGCTTCCTTCTGGGAAACCTTCGCCTTGGTGCTGATCGCCTTGATGAGCTCTTCCTTGTTCATAGCGGGTCTTTCCTCCTGATGTGAGATGAAGAGTGTGGGATGGGGCGCCTTTCCTGAACGGCGTAACAAAGTTTAATGAACTTGAGTGTGATTATAGGAACCCACTTCGGAAAAAGCAAGAGGTCGAGGGTTTTTTCGGAAAAAAAATTTTGCAAGCGGGCCTCAGCGCTGCGAGTTCCCGACCCCGGACACGGCCAAGGGCGCCCTTTCGGGGGGGAGGAGGCGGTGCTATACTAAAGAAAAACGATCGCCTGGATCCCGCCCCTTTCACCCCGAGATCCCGGGCCTGTCACGGAGGGTTAGCGCCATCGCCGCTCATTCTAAGAAGCTGCTCAAGCTCATGGACAAGCTCGACGACCTCGACGCCATGCAGCGCGTCTCGTCCAACTTCGAGCTGCCCGACGCGCTGATGGCCGACCTCTCGGCCTTGGCCTAGCCGCATGGCTCGCTCGCAGCGCGTCGCCCTCACGGCCCTCGCCCTCACCCTCGCGCTGGGGGCAGGGCTCGTCGCCTTCTGGCGGCAAGGCAGCCCCGCAGAGCGCGCGCCGGCGCGCGAGGTCACCCTCTACTACCTGGACCCCCAGGCCATGTTCCTGGTGCCCGTCAGCCGCAAGCTGCCCCTGCCCCAGGCGCCCGATCGAGCCCTCCAGGCCGCCCTCGACCGGCTGGTCTCGGACGTGCCGCCGGGCCTCGCCCCCGCCCTGCCGCCATCGACCCAGGCGAGCGTCAGCGGGCTCAAGGACGGCAAAGCCGGCGTGACCCTGCGCCTGAAGGGCCCGGCCCCCGGCAGCGGCGGCGAGCAACTGATGGCCGCCGCCGTGGTCCGTACCGCGGGCGCCCTCGACGGGATCCAGGAGGTCGCCCTCGCGCTCGAAGGCCCGGACGGCAAACCGCTCGCCAGCGAGCACCTGGACCTTTCCCAGCCCTTCTCGCCCACCGACCCCGGCATGGAGAACCTCTACCTGGAGGGCGGCAGCGGCCTCGCCGTGACCGTGTACTACCGCCTGCCCAACGCCCCTTACCTCGTTCCCATCCGGGTTCCTTTGCCCGCGGCCTACCAGCACGAGCCCCTCAAGGGCAGCTTCGCCCTTTTGCTCGATGGCCCGCCGCCGGCCCTCTCCGCCTTCCTCGCCCCCAGCCTGCCCTCGCCCCGCGCCTGGCGCTGGAACGGTCTCGAAGACGGCAACGCCCGCATCCTCTGGAAAGGCAGCGAGCCGCCGCAGCCGCTCGCCGTGCGCGCCCTTGCCCTCACCCTGACCGAGCGGGGCGGCATCCAGGCGGTGCGCATCGACGGGGAAGCCGGGCCCCTCTCGACCAAGGTGGGCCCCTTCGACCTGGGCCGCCCCATCCCGCGCCCTGAGGCGATCAACCCGCTCGACGACAAGGTGTCGGCGTTCCGCGCTCCGGGTATGAGCGTTGGGATCGCAGGCTAAGCCGTAGGGAGGGTCGCGTTGCGCCGCATCGTCAGCATCTTCGCGCTCATGAGCGTCCTGGCCTCCGGCCTGTCGCTCGATCTTCGAGCCGAGGCAGCCGAGCAGGCCAAGATCCGCCTCTTCGGCTACGACCGCAGCAGCGGCGAAGTCGTGCTCTACGCCGACGCCCCCCTCGCCCCCACGGCTTTCCATCTGGACCGGCCCTATCGCTGGGTGGTGGACCTGCCCAACACCCACTACTCGGGCCTCACCCAGAACCTGGGGGTGATCGCAGGCACCCCCATCCGCAACGTGCGCCTCTCTCAGTTCAAGAGCGGCACCGTCCGGCTGGTGTTCGACCTGTCGCGCAAGGCCGAGTTCCCGCAAGAGACGACCCAGCCGCGCCCCGGCAACTATCGCCTGGCCTTCAAGGTGGCCGCTGGCCAGCCGCAGGCGCAAGCGCCGGCCCCGACCCCGGAGCCCGACTCGCCCGAGCCGAAGCCCACCGCGACCCCGCGCCCCGCCACCCCGCGGCCGGTGGCGCGCCGCAACCCCGAGCCACGGCCCACCGAGCCGCCCGCACGGGCCGCGGGCCTCGCCCTGCACCGGGTAGGCGACGGCTGGGAGCTGACCATTACCACCCAGCACGCCATCACCTACGCGGTCTCGCCCCGGACCCGCGCCGACCGCGTGGTCTTCGACCTGCAGGGCGGGGGCGGCGAATTGCCCAAGGATAGCCTGTACGTGGACAACGGGCTGATCGCCCGCGTCCGGGTGACGCCCCTCGGCGGGCGGAACCACCAGGTGACGGTGGAGTTCGACCAGCCCATCAAGCATGCCCTGGACCTGAGCGAGGACCGGCACGTCCTCACCCTGAGCCTGGGCAACGCCGTGAACGACAAGGGAGCGCCGACCTCTGCCCGCAAGAGCGAGGACGAGAAGCGGGTCACCATCGACGCGGGGCACGGCGGGATGGACCCGGGCACCATCGGCGCCCACGGCACCCTCGAGAAGGACGTGACCCTCCAGATGGCCTTGCGCCTGCGCAAGCTGATGCAGGACTCGGGGATGGAGGTCCAGATGACGCGCACCAAGGACATGCAGATCATGCTGCGGCCGCGCGTCGATATCGGCGACGCTTTCGACTCGGACGTGTTCATCTCGATCCACGCCAACCACGTGGGCGACCCGAGCGTGTCGGGCATCGAGACCTACTACTTCACCCCCAAGTCGCTGCCGCTCGCGCGCGCGGTCCACAAGCGCCTGGTCGGCTCGTTGCAACGGCGCGATCGCGGCATCCGCCGCAACAACTTCGTGGTCGTCAAGTACAACAAGATGCCCGCCGTGCTGGTGGAGCTCGGGTACCTATCGAACCCCACCGAGGAGCGCCTGCTCACCAGCCCCAAGTACCAGCAGCAGGCGGCCGAGGCAATCCTCGCAGGCGTCCAGGACTACTTCCGGACGCGATCCCTCAAGCAATAAGGCACGAATAAGCGCCCTCGCCCTCAAGGGCGGGGGCGCTCGTTTTAGCGAGAGCGCAGGTAGCGCAGCAGAGCCTCGAAGCGCTCGGGCACCGGCGCCTCGAAGGTCATGCGCTCGCCCGTGCGGGGATGGTCGAACGAGAGCCTGAAGGCGTGCAGGGCCTGGCCGTTCAGCCTGACCGGGAACGGCACCTTGGACGGCCCGTAGACCGGGTCGCCCACGATGGGGTGGCCCAGGTGGGCCATGTGAACCCGGATCTGGTGGGTGCGGCCGGTTTCGAGCCTTAGATCGAGCAGGGTCGCATCCCGAAAGGCCTCGGCGACGCGCCAGTGGGTCAGGGCCTCGCGTCCGCCCGGCACCACCGCCATCTTGATCCGCTCGGTGGGATGGCGCGCGATGGGCGCCTCGACGGTGCCGCCCTCGGTGGCCATCACCCCGTGGACGATGGCCCGGTACTCGCGCCGGGCGGTCTTGGCCGCAATCTGGGCCGAGAGGGACTGGTGCGCGAGGTCGGTCTTGGCCACCACCAAGAGGCCCGAGGTGTCTTTGTCCAGGCGGTGGACGATGCCCGGCCGGGCCACTCCCCCGATGCCCGAGAGGTCCTTGCAGTGGTGCAAGAGGGCGTTGACCAGGGTCCCCTCCCAGGCGCCAGGCGCCGGGTGGGTGACCATGCCCTGAGCCTTGTTGACCACCAGCAGGTCCGGGTCCTCGTAGACCACGTCCAAGGGGATGGCCTCGGGCTTCACGTCCAATTCGCGCGGGGGCGGCACGTCCACCGTCACCCGCTCGCCTCCCTTGAGGCGGGCGCTGGGCTTGGCGGGACGGCCTTCAAGCAAGACCGATCCCGCCTGGATCAGCTCCTGAAGGCGGGATCGAGAGACATCGGGCACGTGGCCCGCGATGTAGTGATCGAGCCGCTGCCCTTTCGCCTCGGACGGCACCAAGAGCAAGAGCGGCTCGTCCACGGTTACTCCTTGGTCTTGCGGGTCCGGGTGGTCCGACGCCGGGCCGGCGCACGGCGCGCGGGCTTGGCTTCGGCCTCCTCGGCGCCTTCCTCGGCCTCGGGGGCCTCGGGCGCAGCTTCGGGCGCTTCAACCGGAGCCTCGGCCTCAGCCGGGGCTTCGACCGCAGCAGGCTCCTCGGTGACGACGGGCGCCTCCTCGGCAGGGGCCTCCTCGGCGGCAGCCGCCTTGGTGGCACGACCCTTCACGGGGCGACGACGCGCCGCCTTGCGGACCGGGGCGGCTTCCTCGACCACGGGGGCCTCGGGCGCGGCCTCGACCGCCGCCTCGGCCTCAGGGGCCTCCACGGGCGCTTCGACCGGAGCCTCGACCTCGACCGGGGCCTCGACCACCGGAGCGGGCTCGACCGGGGCGACGACGGGCACGGGGGCCTCGGCGCCTTCCTCGACGGGCACCATCTGCATGACGCCGGGGGCGACCTCGATCATCTGCATCTTGGGACGCGGACGGGACTTGGGTCGGAACACCCGGACCGGCGCCGTGACGACCTCGGCCACGGCAGGAGCGGGCATCTCGACGGCCTCACCCCAGGGCGAGGGACCTGCGGCCACCGCAGGCGCCACCACGACGGGCGTCGGCTCGACGGGGGCCACGACGGGCGCCTCGGGACGCTCGAAGCGGGAGCGATCGCGGTCGCGACCACGGCCGCCACGCTCACCGCGCTCACCACGTTCACCGCGCTCGCCACGCTCCCGGCCGCGCTCGCGGCCACGGCCGCGCTCATGGCGCTCGGGACGAGGGGCGCGCTCGTACTCGGCTTCCTCGGCAGGAGCGAAGCTCTCGAGCTCAAGCGCCTCGAAGGCGAAGCCGGGAGCGCTCGGGGCCTGCTCGGCCACGGCGGGGGCGGCCTCGATCAGCTCCTCTTCCTCCTCCTCGCCCATGGCGAAGGGGGTGGTCACGCCCTCGGTGCCCTCTTCACCGCGCTCGCGGCCACGGCCACGACCCCGGCCGCGACGGCGGCGACGGCGGCGCTGGTTCTCCTCTTCGGCCTCGGCCGCGAGGTCCATGCGGGGGCCGACGCTCGGATAGGCGGGCGCCTCAATGACGATGGGCTCCTCGATGATCTCCTCGACCAGCTCGACGGCGGCCTCCTCGGCGTTGCGGGCAGGGCGCGTCTCGACGCGAGCCGCGGGCAGGGCCACGTTCTCGGCGGGAAGCACCTCGTTGCGCAGGCGACCGAGGCCCAGGCAGGTCGGGCAGGTCTTGGTGAGCTGCTCGAGCAGGCTCTGGCCCTGGCGGCGACGCGAGAGCTCCATCAGGCCGTGCTCGGAGAACTGGCTCGTGATCTGGGGACGGCTCTTGTCGGACTTGATCGCCTCGTTCATGGCCTGAATGACCTTCTGCTGGTCGTTCTGGTAGTCCATGGAGATGAAGTCGACGATGATGATGCCGCCGATGTCGCGCAGGCGAATCTGGCGCGCGATCTCGACCGCGGCCTCGAGGTTGGTCTTGAGGACCGTCTCGTTGAGGCTCTTGGAGTTGGTGAGCTTGCCCGAGTTGACGTCGATGACCGTCAGGGCCTCGGTGGCCTCGATGACGACGGAGCCGCCCGAGGGCAGGTGAACCTTGGGCTTGAGGGCCGACTCGATCTCGCTGGCGATGCGGTAGTGGGCCATCAGGGGCGCCCGGCCGCGGTGGACGGTCAGGTTGCGGACCATCTCGGGCATCCAGCTCGAAAGGATCGAGCGGGCGCGCTGGAAGGCGTCCTGGCTATCGACGACGATGCGCTCGGTGTCGTGGGTGAGGCGATCGCGCAGCACGCGGGTCAACAGGTCGTTGTCGCGGTAGAGCAGCGCCGGGGGGTTCTTCATCTGGGCGCCGTGGAGGATCTCGGTCCACTTCTCGATCAATTCCTCGACGTCGCGCTTGAGCTCCTCTTCGGAGCAGCCGGCGGCCTCGGTGCGGACGATCAGGCCGTGGCCGGGGTCCTTGAGCTCGGTGGCGATGCGACGCAGGCGCTCACGCTCCTGGGCGTCGGTGATCATGCGGGACATGCAGACCCGGTTGTCGTGGGGCACGAAGACCAGGTAGCGGCCGGGAATCGAGAGACGGCCCGTGAGGCGCGCGCCCTTGGTGCCCGTGGGGGCCTTGGCAATCTGCACCAGGAGCTTCTCGCCGGTGCGGATGGGCTGGGGCTTGGAGCGCTTGCGGGGGCTGATGGCGGTGGGAAGGTCCGCCATGTGGATGAAGCCGTTCTTGTCGTGGCCGATGTTGATGAAGGCGGCCTCGATGGCGGGCACGACCGACTCGACGCGGCCGAGGACGATGTCGCCGACGAGCTGCTCGCCTTGGCGAAGCACGAACTCAGCGGCCTTTCCGTCCTCGAAAACGACGGCCAGGTCATCCGCCTCGCTGATCACGATTTCTTTTTTCACGAAGACTTCCTATGAAGAGAGACAGGCGGAGCGGGGCTCCGAAGATAGGGGGCCGTTGGCACAGAGGCCCGGCGCCTGCCTGGTGGGAGGATGGTCCCCGCGCTCAACCGCATAGCCCCGGGCCGGTCGGCCCGAAACGTCATCCCTTCCTTGTTGTCTCTTCCGTCTGAGGTGCTTCAGCGCTCGAATCGAGGGCGCGACCACGGAAAAGTGGGACGGGAGCACAGGAACAAAACGTTTGGGCTCAGTGTAACAGGGGCCTTTACAACGGTCAAGAGAGCTTGGTTGAAAGGGCGCTTGCCAACTGCACCGCCGCCCTCCTATGATAGCCGCCATGCGCGTGTTAGGAATCGACCCGGGGACCGCCACCGTGGGCTACGGCGTCGTCGACATGGACGACGACTACCGCTGTGCCTTGGTCGCATGCGGCGTCGTCACCACCAGCAGCAAGCTGCCGATGCCCGAGCGGCTGCGCATCATCTACGACGACGTCTCGGAGCTGATCGCCACTTACCGGCCCGGCGTGGTGGTGGTCGAAAAGCTCTTCGCCTTCCGCAACGTCACCACCGTCATCAGCGTGGCCGAGGCCCGCGGGGTGATCCTGCTCGCCAGCCAGCAAGCCGGCTGCCGCATCGCCGAGTACACCCCCATGGAGGTCAAGCTGACCATCACGGGGTACGGCCGCGCCCAGAAGCCCGAAATCCAGGAGATGGTCCGGGACATGCTCGGTCTCCAGAGCATCCCGCGGCCCGACGACGCGGCCGACGCGCTCGCCTTCGCCCTCACCCACGCCCAGTACCTCGAGGGGCACATGGTTGCGGTCTCAGACCAGGCGGTTCTATAGCATGATCATCCGACTCAAGGGCGAACTCGCCCATGCGGGCCTCGACTACGCCATCCTCGACGTGGGGGGCGTGGGCTACCAGGTCTTCTTGAGCGCCCGGGTGCTCTCGCGGCTGCCGGCCATCGGGCAGCCCTTCACCTGCTTCACCCACCTGGTCCACCGCGAGGACGCCATGCTCCTCTACGGCTTCGCCTCGCTCGAAGAGCGCGAGCTGTTCCTCATGCTGACCTCGGTCAGCGGGGTGGGGACCAAGACCGGGCTGGGGATCCTCTCGGCCATGGACGCGCCCGAGGTGGTCTCGGCGATCGCGATGGGCGACGCCAAGCGGCTCGCCAAGGCGCCCGGGGTCGGCAAGAAGACCGCCGAGCGCATCATCCTCGACCTCAAGGAGAAGCTGACCGCCAAGCGCTCGGCCTACCGGGACATGGCCCCGCTGCCCGGGGGGGCCTCCTACGCGCCGGTCGCCGACGCGTTCGCCGAAGCGGAGCTTGCGCTCTTGAGCCTCGGCTTCGACCCCGACGAGATCGCAGGCACCCTCTCGCGGATCCCCGCGGGCACCTCGGTCGAAGAGGCCATCCGGCAGGCCATCCAGGCCCTCTCCGGTCCCTAGCCGCCTACGACGCCTGGCGGCGCCGGCGCATGACCGTCATGACCAGCCCGATGACCAGCAAGGTGGTCGCCGGGACGAAGGGGTCGCGGTAATAACCCAGACGGTAGAGGATCGCGTAGGCGATCGCGGGCAAAAGCAGCCAGCTCGCCGTATCGAGCAGGGGCCGGCTCTCGAGCCGGGCGAAAAAGGCAGCGTTCCGGCGCATCACCAGGGCGCGCAGCAGCGCCGTCAAGCCGACTGCCGTCAGCAGAACCCCCATCCGCACCAGCGACTCGCTCACCCTCTCCTCCGCTCTTATCACCTGACGACCCTACACCCAGCCATCCTACCATCCGGCGGGTGATGGGGCCGCCAAGGCGCCCGGGGGGCCATTCTCCCGGGAGGATGATACAATTGTTCGAGTAGCATCCCGCCAGGAGGTTCCCGTGGCCATCGTTCCATCTCTCGGCTCCAAAGGCCTTCCCGATCGGCCCAAGCCCGACGCCATCGAGCGCGCCGTCCTCGACCCGGCCCCCGCCGTCGAAGAGACCCCGCTCGAGACCTCGCTGCGCCCCCAGTCCCTCGAGGACTACACGGGGCAGGCGGGCCTCAAGGAGAGCCTGCGGATCGCCATCGACGCGGCCAAGCACCGCAGCGAGCCCCTCGACCACCTCTTGTTCTATGGGCCGCCCGGCCTGGGCAAGACCTCCATCAGCCTGATCATCGCCAAGGAAATGGGGGTCAACATCCGGATCACCTCGGCGCCCGCCCTTGAGCGCCCCCGCGACATCGCGGGCCTCTTGGTCAGCCTCCAACCGGGCGATATCCTGTTCATCGACGAGATCCACCGCCTCAACCGCTTGGCCGAAGAGATCCTCTACCCGGCCATGGAGGACTTCAGCCTCGACATCACCATCGGCAAGGGCCAGACGGCGCGCATCAAGCGCTTGCCCCTCAAGCGCTTCACCCTGATCGGGGCGACCACCCGCGCAGGGGCGCTCAGCGCTCCCTTGCGCGATCGCTTCGGCCTGATCCAGCGCCTCGAGTTCTACCGCCCCGACGAGCTCGCCGGCATCCTCAGCCGCGCGGCCGCCATCCTCAAGGTCGATCTGACCCCCGAAGGCTCCGAGGTCATCGCCCGGCGCAGCCGCGGCACCCCGCGCATCGCCAACCGGCTGCTCAAGCGGGTGCGCGACTACGCCCAGGTCAAGGCGGGCGGCACCGTGAGCGGCCAGATCGCCGCCGAGGCCCTCGACAAGCTTCGGATCGATCCCCTGGGGCTCGATCCCACCGACCGGCACCTGCTCGAACTCATCATCACCGGGTTCAATGGCGGCCCGGTCGGCATCGAGACGCTCGCGACCGCCATCAGCGAGGACGCCACCACCATCGAGGACGTCTACGAGCCCTACCTCCTGCAATCCGGCCTCTTGAGCCGCACCCCCCGCGGCCGCATGGCCACCCCGCTCGCATACAAGCATCTGGGCCTCAAGGCGCCCCGCGAGTCGCAGGGCCTGTTCGCCGATCTGGGGGATTAGCGCCCGTGAGTTTTGCACGATGCCTCCGATCGGCACCAGCAGCGGCCCCAGCCTCCGATCGCGCGCTCGAAAGCGTGGTATCCTTAGTCTTGAGCTAACGGGCAGCCGCAACGGGGCGGGGCCCACTTCCTGAGGTCCGGCCGCGAGCCGGCTGCAGAAAGGGTAAGACAAATGGCAAAACAGCTGGCCTTCTTCAAGGGCAAGATCGTTCCCATCGAAGAAGCGAACATCAGCATCCTGACCCACGCCTTCAACTACGGCACGGGCTGCTTCGAGGGGATCCGCGGCTACTGGAACCCCGAGAAGGAGGAGATGTTCGCCCTCTTCCTCGAGGAACACTACCGCCGGATGTTCCGCTCGGCCAAGATCCTCTTCATGGAGGTCCCCTATACCCTGACCGAGCTGGTCGAGATCACGATGGACCTGATCCGTCAGTGCGACTACCGGCAGGACATCTACATCCGCCCGACCCTCTACAAGGAGGATCCGGTGATGGGGGTCCGCCTGCACAACCTCACGGACGCCCTCTGCATCTACGTGATCCCCATGGGCACCTACGTGGACGTGGACCGTGGCCTCAAGTGCGGCGTCAGCTCGTGGCGCCGGATCGACGACAACGCGATCCCCGCCCGCGCCAAGGTCGTCGGCGGCTACATCAACTCGGCCCTCGCCAAGACCGAGGCCTACCACCGCGGCTTCGACGAGGCGATCTTCCTGAACGCCGACGGTCACGTCTGCGAGGGCTCGGCTGAGAACCTGTTCATCGTCCGCGAGGGGATGCTCGTCACCCCCGGCCAGTACGACAACATCCTCGAAGGCGTGACCCGCCGCGCGATCATGGAGATCGCCGAGAAGGAGCTGGGCCTCACCACCGACTGCCGTCCCATCGACCGCACCGAGCTGATGATCGCCGACGAGATGATGCTCTGCGGCACCGGCGCCCAGGTCGCCTGGGTCGAGAGCGTGGACAACCGCTCGATCGGCGACGGCACCATGGGCCCCATCACCCACAAGATCCGCGAGATCTACTACGACGCCGTCCGCGGCAACCTGCCCGAGTACCGCCACTGGGTCAAGCCCGTCTACGGCTCCCAGGCCCCCAGCGTGGCCTCCGACAAGGCTGCGGCGAGCCGCCCGTAGTCTCCCGCCAATCCAAGCGCCCGCCGGATCGATCCGGCGGGCGCTTTTACTTGAAATATCCTGAATTCTTAACCTAAAATTAGCCATCTCCTCGCAAGATCCCGGATCCGGTTCCCGATAAGTAATTCAAGGCAATTAACACCGCGTTAATGACACGGGTCTCGAATGGGAAGGGAAAGGTGAGTCAGGTGAACGCACGCCGCTTGCTCAACATCATCACCACGCTGCTGGCCGTCTCGGCGGTCGTCGGATGCGGGCGCGTCCCCACCCAGCCCTTCGAAGGCGACGGCAGCGGCACCGGTGGCTTCGGCCAGATCTCGCAGGTCCCCACCGGCGAAATCCGCGGTCGCGTCGTCAACGCCCAGAGCAACCTCGGCATCGCCGGCGTCACCGTGACCCTGATGGGCTCGGCCATCGGCAGCAACCGCAGCACCGTCACCGACGGCGCGGGCGAGTTCACCCTCACCCAGGTGCCCGCCACCAAGCAGAAGCTCAGCCTGAGCAAGCCTGGCTACACCTACCTGGCCTCGAACGGCGACGTGATCGTCGACGTGATGGCCGGCACCAGCGTCACCGCCCCTCAGATCCTGATGAGCGAAGGGATCGACCTGCTGCCCAACGCCTTCGTCGGTGCCTTCAACGGCGTCAAGCGTCCCAAGTACCTGGCCATCGACACCACCCGCAACTTCATCTACGCCGCCAGCCTCACCAAGGAAGACCCCATCTTCGGCTGGAACACCCCCATCGAGCGTGACCAGATCCAGCGCTTCGACCTCAACGGCGGCCTGCTCAAGTCGTTCGGCACCACCTACAACTTCCTGATCAACGGCGACAAGCACATCTTCCAGCCCGAAGGGATGACCACCGACCAGGGCGGCAACCTCCTGCTCACCGACCCCAAGGGCTTCACCGGTCCCGACAACCCCGTCAAGCGCTACGACCTCAACGGCAAGATCATCGCCCCGGTCCAGGGTTCCTTCAACGACGTGGGCAAGCCCCTCGACATCGCGGTCCTCCCCAAGCGCGGCGGTTTCGCGGTGGTCAACACCCTCGGCCAGATCCTGATCTACAACTCGGCCCTCAAGCTCGAGAAGAAGATCGCCGTCGGCCCCACCCTCAAGGCCATCACCGCCGACAAGGACGACAACCTCTACGCGGTGGACGCCGGCCAGGGCTACGTCATCAAGAAGTTCGACCTCAAGTCGGCCACCCCCGAGCAGCCCGTCTTCTACACCGGCAGCATCGGCGGCCGCGGCGCCAACCAGTACAACAAGCCCAGCGACATCGCGGTCGACAACCGCAACGGCGACATCTACGTGGTCGACCAGGGCAACAACCGCGTGGTCCGACTGAGCAGCCAGGGCACCTACCTCTCGGAGTTCGGCGGGATGGGCGGCGCGGCTGACGTCAACCGCAACATCGCCCAGTTCAACGAGCCCACCGGCATCGTCGTCGACAACAACGGCTACCTCTACGTCAGCGACCACAAGAACGACCGCATCATGAAGTTCGCCCCCTCGCCCCTCCGCCAGGTCGGCCAGAGCTTCTAACCCAATCCCCAAAACCCAGGCCCCGGCCCCTCGAATCGAGGGGCCGGGGCTTTTCGTTTCCAATCTCCAGCCTGCCGAAATTACCCGACGAGTTTGCACAAAAACCCTTGACCCAACCCTCGTTCGATCGTATAGTGGACCCACAAAGTTAAGAGAAGGTTGTGAAGCGTTGAAGCGTCTTAACCAAAAACCAACCTCTTAACCTACTTCCCTCGGGGCCCCGCCCCCTCTTAGGAGAAACGCTGCGTGAAGACCAAAGCCTTTGCCTGGTTGTCGTCCACCGTCGTCCTCGCCGGCATCCTCGCCGGTTGCGGCATCAACTCGGGCGTCGGGATCAACAGTGGCGCGACCGTCAGCAAGACCACCAAGATCTTCGCGGACGGCAACGGCGTGGCCCGTCGCTTCGGCTACAAGTTCGTCGGCGGCCACCTGGGCATGCCCGGCATCGGCCTTCCCAACCGCGCGCTTCTCCCCGCGAGCGTCGACCTCCGCACCACCGGCAAGGTGAGCCCCGTGTACGACCAGGGCCAGCTCGGCGCCTGCACCGCGTTCGCGATGGGCAAGGGCCTCCGCGAGACCCTGACCAACATGTCCGGCGCCCCCTCGCAGTCCCTCAGCGCGATGTACCTGTACTACAAGGAGCGCGAGCGGATGGGCACCATCAACGAGGACTCCGGCGCGATGATGGTCGACGGCATGGAGGTCCTCAAGGCCAACGGCAACGCCCTCGACAGCACCATGCCCTACGTCGTCTCCAAGTTCAAGGAGGCGCCCAGCGCCAAGGCTGAGGCCGAAGCCGCCGCCTTCAAGATCGAGGACTTCACCCTCCTCAACGGCCTCGACCAGCTCAAGGCCGAGCTCGCTAAGGGCAACCCGGGCGTCTTCGGTTACACCGTCTACAAGAGCTTCATGACCCCCGCTGTGGCCAAGACCGGCATGATGCCGATGCCCAAGCCCGGCGAGCAGATCCTCGGCGGCCACGCGGTCTTCATCGTCGGCTACGACGACGCCAAGCAGGTTCTCATCATCAAGAACAGCTGGGGCGGCGGCTGGGGCGACAAGGGCTACTTCTACATGCCCTACGCCTACGTGACGGCCGACAAGGTCGACGAGATCTACGTCGCCAAGGCCAGCAACCGCTAAGCCTTCCCCTTCCGAAACGCGCCCCCCGGACGATGGTCCGGGGGGCGCGTCCCTTTACGGGTGGATGAGAGGCTCGGTAGGGCACGGATGCCCTCTCAAAGGCAGCGCTAGCGCAGGGCCGGAAGCGCGGGCAATGGGCGCAGGATGGCGGCGGGGGCGAGCCCCTCTTTCAAGGCGAGCAAGGCGCCGGCCGCCTCTAGATACGAGCCGACCTCAAGGACTCCCGAGAGGCCCAGGGCGACGGGATCCGCCTGGGAGGCGACGCGGTTGTCGCGCACGGCAACGATCGGCAGGCCGAGGCGATGGGCCGCGAGCACCGGGATGCCGCCGCAGGCCCCCCACGGCGCGACCACGGCGTCCACCTGGGCGAACAGGAGATCCGTCGCCTCGCGCTCCGCAAGGGGCACCAGGCGCGGGGCGCGGCGCAGGCCCTCCAGGATGCAGGGCAGGAAGGTGAAGCCGACCGACTCGGCGGCCACCCGCGGGTCCACCCGCATGGGCCGGTCCGGCGACTCGTAAGGGGCATGAGCACACGGCACCCCCAACCCACGGGTCACCACATGCGAGAGGACGGCCTCCAGCCCCCCGATGGGGTCCGGGCCGCCGCCCGCAAGATAGGCCTCGGTCTCGGCCTCAGGAAGCTCCGGCATGCGCGTCACCAGGGCGATCGCCTCGGCGCCTTGCGCGAGCAGGGCTTTCGCCCCTTCGAGCAGTACCTGGGGGTTCTCGACCTCGCCCGAGCTCGCGCCCTGCTCGCCGAGCACGATCCGCGAGCGCACCGGCTCAGAGGTGGGCAGCCAGCCCACCATGGGCACGCCCTGGACCGCCCGGCAGGCATCCGCCGCCGTCAGCAGGTGCAGGAGCCCCTCCGGGTCCTGGTCGACGATGGTGCGATCGATCAAGAGGCCCACGCGGTTGGAGCGCACCGGCCGCAGGGCCCCCTCGCCCAGGCAGAAGCGATCGAGCATCCCGCCCTCCACGTACCAGACGTTGGGCCGGGCCGCAAAGAGGCTCGCCGCGTTGACGACGTTGGGGTGGGTGACGAGGCGATCGCAGGCCGCCGCAAGCAGGTTGGCTGCGGGCGTCGCGTCGCCGGCGTACCCGCCGACCTCGGCGCCGAGGCCGGTGGGAACGATCATCAAAGCAGTGAAAGGACGGATCATGCCTGGGCTGCGACCTCTACGAGCAGGCGCTCGGCCTCGACGGCGACAATCGCCCAGCGAAGGGGCTCGGCCCCGAGGGCCTGGGCAATTTCGCGCTCCAGGCGGTGCGGGTCGAGAAGGCCGGCAGAGCGCTCGAGCCAGAGCGCGTGGTGACGGATCATGGGGGGCTCCGATCGGGGAAAGGCTTGAGGGCTAGGACTTGGCGCGTGCGGCGCGGGCGGGCTTGGCCGGCCCCTCGATGCCCAGGTAACGATTGATGGCCGTGCGCAGGCGCAGGGCCGCCTGGGTGTGAAGCTGGCAGACGCGGGACTCGGTGACCCCCAGGACCTGGCCGATCTCCTTGAGGGTCAGGCCCTCGTGGTAATACAGGGCCAAGAGCTGCTTCTCGCGAGGGGGCAGGGCATCGATGGCCATGGCCAGCTGCTCGCGGAACTCGCGGTCCTCCAGCTGGGCGCTAGGACCCGGCCGGTCGTCCATCATGGTGTCGACCCAGCTGAGGCTCTGGCCGTCCTCGCTGACCTGGACCAGCTCGTCGAGCGACAGGAAGGGCGAGGTCGCAGCCGACATCATGCCTGCGAGCTCGTCGGTCGAGATCCCCATGGACTGGGCAATCTCGGCCTCGCTCGCATGGCGGCCGAGGGAGGCTTCCAGCTGGCTAATGGCCGCCGAGAGCTCGCGGCCGCGGGCGCGGACCGAGCGCGGCACCCAGTCCTGGCTGCGCAGTTCGTCGATGATGGCCCCCCGGACCCGGGTCATGGCGAAGGTTTCGAACTTGACGCCCCGCTCGGGCGAGAAGCGCTCGATGGCGTGGATCAGGCCGATGACGCCGTATCCGTACAGGTCGTCGTGGTCGATGGTCGCAGGCAGGGTGACGGCAAGGCGGCCCACCACGTAACGAACCAAGGGGGCGTACTGGAGGATCAGCTGCTCGCGGCTCTCTCGGTCACCCTCGGTCGTGAATTTCTTCCAGAGCTCAGCCGTGCCGGTGGCCGCCATTCAACCTCCTAAGGAACGCAGGGCATCCGCCCCATCATACCCGCGCGCGCTACTCCTCGCGCATGGTCTGCTGGACGACTCGGGCGGCCTGGGCGAAGTCCATGGGCACGAAGTTCTCGGCCTGCGGCTTGAGATCCAGGGGCTCCACGCCCCCCTTGGTCTCGGGCAAGACCACGTCGAACGCGCTACCCTTGGGGGCCTTCTGCGCCGGAACGGTCGCCGCCCCCAGATAGTTGAGGCCGTACCCGATGAAGCCGCCCACCATGCCGCCCACCAGCCCGCGGACCATCGCCGTCTCCTCGGAGACCCCCGACAGGAGGGCCACCCCGAAGATCACGAAGGCGCTGAGAACCCCGAGCACCAAGCCCCAGTTCCGATCGGTCATCGCTCCAGCCACTCGCGATCGAGGCGGGCCTTGCGGGCCATCTCACGCTGGATCGAGAAGACGTAGCGCACCAGGCGGCTGCGAAGGCCCTCGTCCAGCTTGCCGAAGTCGACCCCCATCAGGACGCGGGGACCCTTGCGGGTCTGCACGCTCGAAGCGCGGACGACGGCGCCGACCACGAGGACCTCGCCCTCCTGGGGCAGCTCGAAGGTGATGCGGAGCCGGGTGTTGCGCGGCAGATCGACCGGCATCAAGAGCGAACAGCCGCCGCCCGAGAGATCCTGAACGTAAGCGGTGACCGGCGCGCCGTAATCATCGGGCTCGATGCCCTCGGGCAACTGCTCGCGCTGGCGGGCCTTGGCCTCTTCGGTCTGCTCGGGCTCCACCGTGCACGGCAGCGAGGCCGGCACCCGGACGAACTCCCGGCGTTGCACGCGGCGCACGTCATGCTCGGGCGGCAAGCCGAGCGTCAGACCTTCCGAGTTGACCACGATCACCGGGCACTTGAGGGTGTAGACCGCATCGGGCAGGGTGAGCGAGACCGTGAGGTGATCCACCTCGACGGGAATCTTGAGACCGTGCCGCTGGGGCAGAGCCGTCTCGAAGGTACGATTGCCCATCCGCAGCACGACGGCCTGGCACGGCACGGTGCGGGCGCCGACAGGGACGAGCATCTGGAGGGTCTGACCCGGTTGAATCGGTAGCTTCATCTCACTGATCCCTTAGAGGGCAATGACGCCGAGCGAGCGCACTTCGGTTTGAGGCGGCACTACCTCATTGTAAGCGAGCACCGACAGGTTGGGGAACTTCCGCTCGATCAATCTCCTGAAAACCAGTCGCACCTTTGAGGAGCAGAGCACCACCGGCACGTGACCCTGGGCCATCAAACGCTCGACCAGCTCGCTCATGTTGCGGATGAGACGGCTCGCCGTGCCGGGCTCCAGGGCGACGAACGCCCCTTGCTCGGTGACCTGGATAGAGTTGCCCAGGAGCTGCTCGAGGTTGGGATCGAGCGTCACCACCGACAGGGCGCCGTCGTGGCCGAGGGAGGCCTTGCAGATGGAGCGCGCGAGCGCTGCGCGGGCATGCTCGGTGAGCATGTCCAGGTCCTTGGTGATGCGAGCGTTGGTGGCGAGGCTTTCGAGCACCGGCAAGAGGTCGCGGACTGACACCCGGTCCTTGAGGAGGTTCTGGAGGATCCGCTGGATGTCGCCGACGCCCAAGAGGTCGGGCACCAGCTCGGTGACCACTGCGGGCGAGTCCTGCTTGATGTTATCCAGCAGGCCCTGCACGTCCTGGCGGGTGAGGATCTCGGGGGCGTGGGCCTTGATCACCTCGGTCAGGTGGGTGGCCACCACGCTCGACGCGTCGAAGACGGTGTAGCCCGCAAGCTCCGCGCGCTCCTTGAGGTCCTCGGTGATCCAGACCGCCGGCAAACCGAAGACCGGCTCGACCGTGGGGATCCCGTCGAGCTGCTCGACGGCCATCCCGGCGTTCATGGCCATGTAGTGGTCGATCTGGATCTCGCTGCGAGCGATCTCGATGCCGCGCAGGTTGATGCGGTACTCCTTGGGCTTGAGCTGGAGGTTGTCGCGCACGCGGATGGGCGGCAGCACCAGGCCCAGCTTGATCGCCGTCTGGCGGCGGATCATGGTGATGCGATCCAGCAAATCGCCCCCCTGGGCCGCGTCCACCAAGGGGATCAGGCGGTAGCCGATCTCGAGCTCCATGGGGTCGACCTTGAGGAGGTTCATGACGTTCTCGGGGCCCTTGGGGGTCACGGCGGCCTCGGCCTCGTTCGCCTTGGCCGTCTCGGCCGCACGCTCGGCCTCCTGCTCGTTGCGCCGCAGGACGTAGGCCAACGCGCCGATCCCGCCGCCCACCATGAGGAAGGGCAGGAAGGGCAGGCCGGGGACCACCGACATGACCACCAGCATCGCCGAGACGATCATCAGGGGCTTGGGGTTGGCCAGGACCTGGTTGGCGATGTTCTGGCCCAGGTTCACGTCGGCGGCCGCGCGCGAGACCAGGATGCCCGTGCCGGTCGAGATGAGCAGGGCGGGGATCGCCGAGACCAGGCCGTCGCCGATGGTCAACAGGGTAAAGAGCTGCAGCGCCTGCATGATGTCGCGGTGCTGCTGGAAGACCCCGATCAGGATGCCGCCGACGATGTTGACGCCGGTGATGATGAGGCCCGCGATCGCATCGCCCTTGGTGAACTTGGTGGCACCGTCCATGGTCCCGTAGAAGTCGGCCTCGCGCTGGAGGGCCTTGCGGCGCTCCTTGGCCTGGTCCTCGTTGATGAGGCCGGCGTTGAGGTCGGCGTCGACCGCCATTTGCTTACCCGGCATGGCGTCCAGGGTGAAGCGGGCGGCCACTTCCGAGATGCGGCCCGAACCGTTGGTGATGACCATGAACTGGATGACGGTCAGGATCAAGAAGATGATGATCCCGACCACGTAGTTGCCCTGGACGACGAAGTTACCGAAGGCCTCGACCACGTGCCCCGCCTCGCCGTGCAGGAGGATCAGGCGCGAGGTCGAGACGTTCAGCGCGAGCCGGAAGAGCGTCAGGACCAGCAGCAGCGACGGGAAGGTGTTGAACTGGACGGGCTCCAGGACATAGAGTGAGATGAGCAGCATCAAGAGGCTGCCCGTGATGTTCAGGACCAGGAAGATGTCCAGCAGCGCGCTCGGCAGCGGGATGATGAGCATCCCCACGATCACCACCATGATGATCGCGAGCACGAGATCGCTCTGCTGGATGATTCGGTTGAGGCCGGAGGCCGGGGACTTTATCGCTGCACCGGTTGCCATGATTGCATCTTACGCGCGAGAGCGTTTCCTTAAACGCACAGGCTGCCACGCTCGCCCCCATTGTACAACCAACCGGACCGGCAGGACGGCTTTTCCGTCCGAAAGTAGGGACTAAAGTCCCAAGCATGGGACGTATGGCCCCTCCTATAGTGAAGGGGCCCATCGTTCCTTCGTTACAAGGAGAAGCCATGCGCTTTACGCTTCGCGTCCGCATCCTTTCGGGATTCCTCGTCATGATTGCTCTGATCGCGGGGCTCGGGGTGGGCTCGATCCTCTCCGTCCAGCGCGTGCAGGGCTTGCTCGCCGCGACCTACCAAAAGGACCTGACGGGCCTCAACGAGAGCGCCGAGACCCTCGCCCAGCTCCACAACCTGCGGGTAGGGGCCCACCGCTACGTCGGCGCTCCCACCCCGGAGCGCGGAGCGCGGATCGCTTCGACCCTCGACGGCGATCTCACCGACTTCAAGAAGATGCTCGTTTCGCTCGAGCAGCTGGACGCGGTCAAAGAGGGGCAGGTCTCGCTGAGCACCTTCAACACCGAGACCGAGGCCTTCATCGGCATCGTTCGGCAGGCCATGGTCCAGAAGCAGACCCGTGGCGCCGCCGAAGCCGCCTGGCTCCTGGAGCGCGACGGGCGCGATCGCTTCCTCAAAGCCGAAGAAGCCATCCAGCAGCTCCACGACCGGATCCAGGCCGATGCCAAGGCACGCTACGAGGCCTCGGTGCAGGATGCCCAGCGATCGCTCGCCCTGACCCTCGGCTTCATCGTGGTGGCCCTCGGCGCAGCACTCGCGATGGCCTGGGTGCTCGCGCGCTCCATCGTGAACCCCATCCAGCGCATGCAGATCGCCGCCCAGGCGATCGCCCGCGGCGAGCTGGACCAGGACGTGCGCGAGGCGCGCCAGGACGAGCTCGGCGACATGGCGCAGAGCTTCCAGGAAATGACCGGCTACCTCAAGGAGGTCGCCCACGTGGCGAGTGCCATGAGCGACGGGGACCTCAGCCGGAGCCTCACCCCCAAGAGCGAGCGTGACCGGCTCGGCACCGCCGTCGCCCACATGATCGAGAGCCTGCGCGACATGGTCCAGCGGGTGCGCGCCGCTTCGGACGCGGTGGAGGCCGAAGCCCACCAGATCGCAGGCTCCAGCACCGAGCTGTCGGCCTCGGTCGCCCTCCAGGCCTCGAGCGCCGAGGAGACCTCGGCGGCCATGGAGGAGATGGCCGCCAACCTCCAGTCGGTGGATGCGACCGTCCAGACCATGGACCGCAAGGTGAGCCTGGTGCGAGCCGAGTCGGACGCGCTGGGCGCCGCCGTCACCCAGACCTCGAGCTCCATCTCGGAGCTCGCCGCGAGCATCCAGCAGGTGGCGGGCAACGTTTCGAACGCCAACCGGGTGGCCGGGGAAGCCTCCGAGGCGGCGAACGCCGGTGAGACGGCGGTCTCCCAGACCGTCGCCGGCATGAAGGCGATCGCCGAGACCATGGGCGGCATCCGCAAGACCATCCAGGTGCTCGATCAACGCTCAAGCGAGATCGGTGCTATCATCGAGGTGATCGACGACATCGCCGAGCAGACCAACCTCCTGGCCCTCAACGCGGCCATCGAGGCGGCCCGTGCCGGCGAAGCGGGCCGCGGCTTCGCGGTCGTCGCCGACGAAGTCCGCAAGCTCGCCGAGCGCTCGGCCCGCGCCACCAAGGAGATCGGGGATCTCATCAAGGGGATCCAAGCCGAGACCGCCCAGGCGGTCCACGTGACCCAGGAAGGCGCCACCAAGGTCGAAGAGGGCTCTAAGCTCGCAAGCCACACCGGCGAGGCCCTCGGCCGCATCCGCACGGCAGCCGTGCAGGTCACCCAGTTGCTCGGCGAGGTCGTCGCCGCCACCGACGAGCAGGCCCGAGCCGGCAGTCAGATCGTGGCGGCCACCGAGCAGATGGCCACCATCAACGACCACGTCACCGGCGCGGTGGCCGAGATGGAGCAGCTGGCCAAGAGCGTCTCCTACGCCACCGCCGAGCAGCGCCAGGGCTCCGAGCAGGTCGTGCTCGCGGTCGACAGCCTCAACCGCAGCTCGCGCGAGGCCGCCGGCGCCACCGAGCAGGTCGCCCGCACGGCCGACGACCTCACCGAGCAGGCACGGCGCCTGCAAGAGGCCGTGGCCTTCTTCAAGCTCACCGCCTCGGCTCGCCCGACCGCACCCGGCGCCGAGCGGCCCCTGGCCCTCTCGGCCTCGCGCCCCTCACGATAAGGAGCCCCCATGACCCTTCCCTCGTCTCTTCTCCCCGGCCTCGCGATCTTCTCGGCCCTCTTCCCCGCTGCCGCTCCGGCCGCCGAGGCCAAGCCCGAGGCCTCGGTCTCGGGGGTCGTCTTCGCCGACTACAGCGCCCCCACCTCGGGGGGCCTGGCGGGCTTCAACCTGACGCGGGCCTTCCTCACGGGCAAGGTCCGCTTCGACAACGTCTGGTCGGGCGTCATCACCCTCAACCCTTACTCCGAGCCCCAGCCCAACGGCGGTGTCGCTCCCCACGACGTCCTGCTCCAGAACGCCTACCTCCAGGCGGACGGCCTCTACCCCGGCGGTAGCCTGCAGCTGGGCATGGTGACCCTGCCCTGGACCGAGTACGAGTACGCCTTCTGGGGCTACCGCATGCTGGGAACCGTCCCGCTCGCGGGCGGCATCGGCAAGGGGGCCACCTACGTCGGCACCTGGGACAAGGGGCTCAAGGCCATGGGCGAGAACGGCCCCCTCAGCTACGCCCTGGCTGTCTCCAACGGAGAGGGCTTCCGCGCCAACGAGGCGGACGGCTTCAAGGCCTGGCAGGGGCGCGTGAGCCTCACGGCCCCCATCGGCCTGGAGCTGACGGCGCTCGGCGAGCGGAGCCCGAGCGCCAGCAAGGCCGTCAGCGATCGCGCCTCGGTCCTCTTGGGCTTCAAGAGCGACACCTTCCGCTGCGCCCTCCAGGGCACCCGCCTCTGGGACCAGGTGAGCGAGACGGCCCCCTTGAGCATGGGCCACGTGCTCAGCGCCTTCGAGGTCGCCACCCTGCCCATCCCGGGGGTGCCGGGCGTCGAGCTGCTCTTGCGCGGCGACTACATCGAGCCCAGCCAGACGACTCCCGGCGACGAGCGCCTGGAGGCCATCGCGGGCCTCTCCTTCAAGCCCACCAAGGGCGTCACCCTCGCGCTCGACAACCAGAATATCACCCGCTACGGCGCGACGACCACCAACACCAACGTGGTCGCCCTGCACACCAGTCTGACGTTCTAGCCCTTCACGCGCGAAGCCCCGGCGACCGAAAGATCGCCGGGGCTTCGCGCGTGAAAGGGACTAGGAAGAGCCCACCAAGGTGGTCAGGGCCGTCGGGATGGAGCCGAGGGGCAGGACCCGGTCCACCACCCCGGCCTCGAAGACGGTACGGGGCATGCCGTAGACCACGCTGGTCGCCTCGTCCTGGGACCAGATCTCGCCGCCGCGCCCCTTGATGGCGGTCGCGCCCGCGGTGCCGTCGTTGCCCATGCCGGTCATGATGACCGCGAGGGCCTTGGGGCCGACCACCTGCGCGATCGAGGCGAAGAGGACATCCACCGAGGGCTTGTGCCAGGTCTTGGTCGTCGAGGCGTCCATGGTGCGGCAGACCAGGTGGCTGCCCTCCCGCTTCAGGACCAGGTGGGTCCCCGCCGGAGCGATCAGAGCCTTCTTGGGCTCGACCACCTCACCGTCCATCGCCTCGCGGATGGTCATCGGGCAGATGCGGTTGAGGCGCTCGGCCAGGGGCTTGGTGAAGCCGGGGGGCATGTGCTGCACCACCACGATCCCCACCGGAAAGTCCCCGGGCAGGGCGCTGAACAGGGACTGAAGGGCGGGCGGGCCACCCGTCGAGATCCCGATCCCGATCACC
Organism: bacterium; assembly: GCA_017744355.1. Taxonomy (NCBI): domain Bacteria; species bacterium. Next base: position 299,866 of record JAGIBK010000003.1, read on the forward strand.
TCGGGCACCCGGGAGCCCGCCGGGCGCACCGACGGAGTGGGAGCCACGGGGGCCTGCGGCTTGGCGGCAGCCGGTGCCGGGGCCTGGTGACCGAGCGTGGCCGCATGGACGGAAGCCGTCCCGTGGAGGCCCGTC